>CAYLUL010000066.1:0-9437 GCA_964386835.1 uncultured Methanospirillum sp. | reverse complement strand
GCAGGCGCCATCACAGCGGGCGGCGGCGTCAGCATCGGAGCAGACGGCTGGTCGAGATTGCAGACGCCGCCTGTGATCCGGAGGGCCTGGCAACGACCGGTGCCGATTCGTGACCACCAGGAGTTCGACAGGGATCATCCCGCAGCGCAGGCTACGTTGTTCGATGTCGCCGATCTGCAGCACGGAGCACCGCGACGATAACCAGGTGAAACCCCTCACTGAGTGATCCCCTGGTTGCTTCGCTCTCAGCGAAAAAAAGAGATGCGACCTCGGTGCGAACCGGTGCTCGCGATGCCGCGGGGCTCACTCTGAGAGACGGACGGTCAGATGGGCCTGGGTAAATGCAAGCAGCACGAGCCCAATCACGAAGACGCCGTCGAGCCAGGCAACCGCCGGAAGTACGGCCAGGTGGCGCTCGAGTGCGGCAACGCCGAAGATGATGCCGACGATGCTGAGCACCATCCCGGAGAAGGTCAGCTGTCGAGTGGAAACCATGTTGAAGACTTGTCGTGACGAAGATTGAATCATCCGGTCCGGTTCATGGTCCGGTCCTGGTTGAACCATCGGCGCCGCTCCTCCGGGCGCTGATGCCGGCAACCCCAGGATCTCGCCCCCCGTGACAGGGTTCGCCGCCCTCTGGACGTCGAACCAGGCTCCGCACCCTGTCCGGGGTACGACGCACCGACCTTCCCAGGCGATACCATGATACGGCCCGAGCGAGCCCCCTCCCCGTCTCTCAGCGACGTCGCCCGACAAACCCTGAGCGACGGCACGAGCTGAAGGGTGAAGCCGCCGTCGATGGTGTCCGTTCAAGAACGAGACCAGGCATCACCTCTATGTCGACGTGTTCGCCCCTGTCGTCAATTCAGGTGCTGCGGTGCACTTCCAGTTCGGTCACCGTTCTTCGCCGGCGCATCAACCTGCAGGGGTTAGGCGCGGAAGGCCGTGTGACGCATGAATGTACGGTCGACCGCGTTCACGCTCCAGGGGCACGCTCCGAGGTGGCGACGAACCGGGGCAACCCGGTCAGACAATCGTGAGAGGGCGCGAACGGTACGCCGACGTCGGCCGTGATGTCCAGGACGAACGCGCCGAGGAAGAAAGGAAGGGGGGTGAGGTCACCAGGCCTCGGGAAAGGCCATGTTGGTGTAGATGTCTTCGAGCCGGCCCTTGTGTCCGCGCTCCATTGCCGCGAGCTCGGAGAAGAGCTTCTTCTGCTCGGCATCATCGGTCGCGTTTGCGAGGCCAGTGTACATCTGCATCGCCTCGAGCTCCTTCTTGATCGCGATCACGAGGCCGTCAATGGGCTTGAGGTCGGCTGTGAGCGGTGGGGAGGCCACCGATTCGGCCACCTTGTAGTCCCTGGTGGTCGAGAAACCAAGCGAGGAGAAGTCCTTCGTCAGCATCTTCTGGAGGAACTCGCGGTGGCTGGTCTCATCTCCCGCCAGCTCCTTGAAGAGTGATTTCAGGTTCGCATCCTGGACCGTCTCCGCGACCGTCCGGTAGAACGAGTAGGCCTCGACCTCGCGGTCGATCGCCATCGAGATGATCTTTTTGTAGTCTTCTGGAGTCATATTTAATCTGACCTTCCAGATAAACAATAGTGCTGAAGCAGCATATAATAATAATTGTTTTTCAAGGATTGATAACATACTGTACATAGTGACGATCGATGACCCCCGACTCATGTCCGGTCCTGCACTGGTCTCGGGTGCACTGACGAACAGCCTGGCGCCGAACCCCCCTGAGGGAGGGTCCGCTATATCGAGCTGGTGGCGGCACGCCGACTCCGGATCGGCAGGTATGGATGTATGGCAACCCGAGCTCCCTGGACGTCCTTTCCCTGCGGTCACGCTCTGCCCGGAGGCGATGCCTGCGTCTCACCGTGAGCTCGAGGAGCGATAATGGGCGAGCGCCACCCGTATCGCTGCCCTGCCTGCGGATATCTGGCCCTGGTGTCGGGCGGAGACGACTGCGGCTTCTTCGTCGCGACCCGCACTGTGGTCTGTGATCGATGTGCAAAAATCCTCGACGTGGTCGCCTCCGAGACGCCATGGGACCCTGATACCATGGCATCCTACTGCATGCTTCGCTGTCCCGCATGCGACGGCCTGGTCCATCCGTGGCACCATCGAACCTGTCCGTGTTGTGGGGACAGGATGGAGCCTGACCCCGAGGGGTCCGTGATCCATTGGGACTGAACCGGGAAGGCGTGCACTGCGAGGTGGAGGGTCTCAGGACCGGACGTCGCCGTCCTTGATGCCGCGGGACTCGGGTTCATTCCACGTATTTTGGGTCCTCCGAGTCACCGGCGCCGGCGAGGAGGCATTGTGAGCTCACTCGGAAGAGTTCCCCGTCCCTCCCGGTCGTCCTTCGTCGCTCGAGATGAGGACGGAACGCACGACGTGAGCACCCCGGAGCGCTGACCCGATACCCGGCAAAGCGCAGGAAAAATAAAAAACCATTGTTTAAGTAGTTAGCATTCAAGTATCAGCTCTTTGTGAATCCGATGTTCAGATTCGACGAGAGCAAGACGTACCGAATGCCCCCTCACTTCGGGGGCACCGACCCGCCCGGTTCCGACATGGCCGTGTACAACCGGGACACCACGGGGCTCACCTTCGTCTGCACGACAGACGCTGACCGGCTCGCGCAGCACGTCCCGGCATGCTTCGAAATCCTCCGGCCGGTTGTCTCCTTCGGGTTCGGCCAGCTCAGGGAGATCGACTGGCTTGCCGGCGGGCACTACAACGTGGTCACGGCCGATGTCCCGGTTCGTTTCATCGGAAAGGGAAGCCCATCCCTCGAGGGGAACTACAACCTCGTCACCTGGGAGAATCGGGCGACACCGATCATCGGGGGTCGAGAGGAGAGTGGCGTCCCGAAGATCTATGCGGAGATCGAAGATCTGCACGCGAGGCCGGCCGCCTATCTCGGCGGGCCTGACTTCTTCACGAACGCCAGCTACGACGGCAACACCTTCGTCCGGATGGAGATGCGGGATCCGATGCCGGTCGAGGGTGCGAAGTTCGATGAGATGCGGGCCATGATGGCCAGCATCAATCTCTTCGGGTGGCGGTATATCCCGAATGTGAGCGGCCCGGGAGCGGCGCTGAGTCAGCCCATCCTGTATCCCCAGGGCTTCGACCTCGCCGCTGCCTGGACGGGCACCGGGGCAGTGGAGTGGATCCGGCTGGCGCCGTGGCAGAACCCGACGCAGCACCATATCATCAGTGCTCTCGCCGACCTGCCGATCCTTGAGATGGGCCCGGTCATGATGACGAAGGGAACCGCCATACTCAAGCCGAGCCAGGGGCGAGTCCTGGAGTGAACCGAGGGGCAGGGTCACCGGAACCCAGCGGTAGGGGTGACCCGGCGCCGCCCGACATGAACACCGGAACACAGGAGAATCACCATGGAAGAGAACAACTACTATCAGGGGAAGATTGGAATCGTCACAGGTGGGAACTCGGGCATCGGGTACGCCCTCTGCGAGGAGCTGCTGCGCCGGGGGGCGACCGTCTACATGGCCGGGAGGGATCCCACGAAGGTCGCTGCAGCCGCGGGTGCCCTTGCCGAATTTGGGGATAGGGTGCGGACCATCATCGTGGATGTGACCAGGCAGGAGCAGGTGCAGCAGGCGATCGAAGGCACGGTTGCGGAGGCCGGGCGGCTTGATCTGCTCTTCAACAACGCCGGGATCGGCGGGACGATCCCGTTCGAGAACGCGACCCTCCAGGACTGGAAGACCATCATCGACACGAACGTCTGGAGCGTGATCTTCGGTGTCCACGCAGCGGTCCCGATCATGCTTCGCCAGGGCTCCGGCCACATCGTGAACACCAGCTCGCTTGCCGGTATCGTCCCCTTCCCGATGCAGGGGCTCTATGCCCTCACAAAGTTCGGGGTCTCCGGTCTCACGGAGTGCCTCCGGTACGAGTACGCCGAGAAGGGGCTCCGGTTTTCGACGATCTGCCCCTCCAACATTGCGACACCGATCTTCAAGAAGTCCATCGACGGGACCGTCTACGACCAGCTGACGATCCCGGACGACGCATATCCTGCCGATCGGGCAGCGAGCGACATCCTTGACGCGGTCGCCGGTGGGGCGGGGATCATCGTTGTCCCCGAACAGCCAGGGACGGATCTCTGGAAGGGCTACCAGGCAGGAGATCCCGAGATGGAGGCGTTGTTGATGAAGATGGCGCACGACCGCCGGGAATCGTTCGAGACCAGGGGGACGTACTTCTGAGGTCGGGGGGTCGGGACCGGTTTCCCGCAGGTTCCATGAAATGAACAGGGACGCCCGGTCCGTCCTCCCTACGCTTGTCCACGGTTACAATTCCGTAACTCCACAATATTTATACGTTGGTATTGTATTGATACCTTGTAGGAATACAATACAAGGAGAGAAACATACATGTTCTGTTACCAGTGCCAGGAGACAGCACGAGGGACCGGGTGCACGGTCCGGGGTGTCTGCAGTAAAGACGAGGACCTCTGCAAACTGATGGACGTCCTGCTGTACGTGAGCCGCGGGATCGCGATGCGCGAGCAGGCGACCCGAGAGGCCGGAGGAGATGGAAGCAAGCAGGCGAGGAGTTTCATCGCCGATGCACTCTTCACGACGCTGACCAACGTCAACTTCGATCCTGTCCGGATCCGCGAGATGGTCTGGAAGGCCGTCGCGATCCGGGACTCCCTTCCGCCAGCAGCCCCCGGTGCCCACGATGCCGCTACCTGGACTCCGAAGGACGACGCCGAGATCGATGCGAAGGCGCCGTCCGTCGGTGTCCTCGCGACCGAGAACGAGGACGTCCGGTCACTCCGCGAGACTCTTATCTACGGTATGAAGGGGATGGGCGCCTACTACCACCACGCGGTCGTGCTCGGGTATTCGGACGATGCGATCGAGAAGTTCATGGTGAAGGGCCTCGCATCGACCGTCAGGGATCTCTCTGTCGACGAGATGGTCGGGCTGGTTCTCGAGTGCGGAAGCGTCGGCGTCTCAACGCTCGCCCTGCTCGACAAAGCGAACACATCCGTCTACGGCGACCCCGAGATCACCTCCGTCAAGACCACCCCCGGAAATCGGCCGGGCATCCTGGTGACGGGGCACGACTTGAAAGACCTCGAGCAGCTCCTCGAACAGTCGAAGAATGCCGGCATCGACATCTACACCCATGGTGAGATGCTCCCCGCCCACGGGTACCCGGCGTTCAAGAAGTATGCCCACTTCGTTGGCCACTACGGCACCTCGTGGCACCACCAGCGCGAGGAGTTCGAGCCCTTCAACGGCCCGGTCCTCTTCACGACCAACTGCATCGTCCCGCCGAAGGACTCCTACATCGGTCGCCTCTACACGACCGGCCCCGTCGGCTGGCCGACCGTTCCACACATCCCCGCCGGGCCGAACGGAGAGAAGGACTTCTCGGCCGTCATCAAGCACGCGCAGGCGTCCACGCCGCCGGCACCTCTCCCTGGCACCGGCCGTGAGCTGATCACCGGGTGCGCCCACAAGGCGGTCCTCTCGCTCGCCGGGACGATCGTCGATGCGGTGAAGAAGGGCGACATCCGCCGGTTCATCGTGATGGCCGGGTGTGACGGCCGTCAGAAGGAGCGTGAGTATTATACGAAGTTCGCCGAGGCGCTCCCGAAGGACACGATCATCCTGACCGCAGGGTGCGCGAAGTTCCGGTACAACGCCCTCGACCTCGGGGCGATTGGCGGCATCCCGCGGGTGATCGACGCGGGCCAGTGCAACGACTCGTATTCACTCGTCGTGATCGCGCAGGCCCTCTCCGAGGCGTTCGGGGTCGGGATCAACGAGCTGCCGCTCTCGTTCAACATCGCGTGGTACGAGCAGAAGGCCGTCCTCGTCCTTCTCGCCCTGCTGAGCCTCGGCATCCAGAATATCACCCTCGGACCGAAGCTCCCGGGCTTCGTCTCGCCGAACGTCCTCAAGGTGCTCGTCGAGAAGTTCAACATCGGGCCGAACACCACGGTCGAGGAGGACATGGCCCGGCTCGTGCCGGCCTGAGCCCTATCCTGGGCTGTGTTCAACAGGGGGTCGGATGACTCCACCTCGTCGTCTTCCCCCTGGTTGAGCGGTTGACAGCCCGGTGTGCGCTGCATGAGGGGCCGATGTCCCGACGCCAGCTCAAGAAGCGTATCGACGGTTGAGAGCAACCCGGGAGATGCGTGCGAAAGCATCCCTCCATACGTCCTCGTCCCGGGAGAGAATGAGAAGGAGTATATCATGGATTCATACAGGTGCACTGCATGCGGCTACGTCTACGACCCTGCCGTTGGGGACAGCGATGGCGGTATCGCCCCGGAGACCGACTTCTCCGATCTGCCGGACGACTGGGTCTGCCCCCTCTGCATGCTCGGAAAGGACGTCTTTGAGAAGATCTGAGCCACCCATCTTTTTTTGATCGTATCCTCCTCCCGACCCATCATTCACCTGAAAGCCGGTCCAGGACCGGGCGAAGTGATGTCACCAGTCTCTTCCTGAACGCCGAGCGGTCAATCGCGTTCGCTCTGAACCCCTCCAGGACCAGGATCCGGTCGGCCTCTGCCGTCAACAGGTCGAGAGCGCCGGCAGTGAAGACGACGGTCGTCCCACCCAGTCGTTCGCGCCGTATCGCCAGAAGCGTCGAGAGCGGAATCACCCCGGGGGCGGAGAGGCAGGAGGGGACGAGGAGGTTCACCGCCGATCGGTCCTCATCGAAGGCGAGCAGCGGTGCCTGGCGCCGGACTGCCCGTCCGATCTCTTCGGCCATCGAGGTGGAGCCTGATCCCGGCCCCGAGGCGCTGTCCGGCGCCCCCCACAGGGAGGGGGGGAGGTGGTCGAAGAAGAGCGAAAGGTCCGCCCGGTGGTGCATGCCGCCCCCAGCCTCGGCGAAGGCGGCTCCCGGCACCGTCACCACCCGCTCGCGTCCGTCCCCGGGGAGATGGTCGTCGATCCCGGCGCGGATCGCAGAGAGCAGGGTGGACTTGCCCTCCGCGTTCGACCCGGCGATCGCAAGCACCTCGCCCCTGCGGAGACCGAGCCCGGTGACGCGTTCGCCGCTCGCCGGGAGATCGATCTCAACCGGATCAAGCCCCCCGGGGCAGTGGAACGCGACATGGGGCTCTCTCCGGGGGCCGGCCACCCGGTAGTGGCACCGGTGCCGGGTGTACTCTCGAGCCGGCCTGGTCCCGTCTCCGAGGAACCCGACGAGCCCGAGCGAAGGGAGGGCCCGGCGCAGCTCCTTCTGATCGAGCGAGGCGATCCGCCCGGCCTCGAGCTCCCGGTCGGAAAGCCCCTGGATCACCATCCCGACCGCCCCGACGAGCCCCGCGATCCGTTCAGCCGCGTCCCGAATGGCAGCAGGATCTGGAGCCGGCGCAGGGGGGAGGGCTCCGGTAAGGGTGAGGGCAAGCCCGTCCGGGAGGGCGCGGTTGTCGTCGCCGGCCCGAAAGAGGCTACCCCCGATCGCCGCAGGCGAAGCGATCAGGGTATACGGTTCGACGGGAGCGGTGTACCGGGCGGGAAAGCCGGTCCCGCGGCCCGCCAGCGGATCGAGATCGGCTGCGGACGGATCGCGAGCCGCCGCCTTGATCGCTTCCACCGCGACCGCCGCGACCCCGTCCAGGCCATCAACTCCCCTCCCCTCGTGTTCGAATTCACGCTCGACACGGATCGGGAGGCTGACCTGGAGCGCTGCCCGGTCGAATGATGGCACGATGTAGGTGTTGACACCGGGTCGGAGACGCGATCGGTCCACCGAGACGCCGTCATGGTCACCCTCGATACAGGAGAGGATCGCATCGAGGGCGTCCATCCAGGACCTGCCCGTCATCCTGCGCTCTCCCGGACAGGGCGGCGATCCGCGGATCCCATACAACGAGGTTGGTGGCGGAGCCCATCAAGGCTTCAGTCTTCTCGAATCCGGTCACCGCGGCGCCGGGACCACGTGGACGGCGGACGCCTTGAAGGTGGCGAAGACTCGTTCGCCGGGGGCGAGCCCAAGCTCGCCGCAGCTCTCCCGGGTGAGAAGCGCGACCAGGGGAACGCCGACGTCGAGCACCACCCGCACCGTGGACCCGCATGGAATGACCCCCTGGACAGATCCGGGAAGACAGTTGCGGGCACTCGATGCAAAAGGTGCCGCGGACAGGATCACGTCCTCGGCGTGCAGGGTGGCGACCACGTCCCCGGTGACGTCCGAGACAGCGGCGAATGAGACGCCCGATCCTGCCGTGACCCGAACGAGCCTGCCGACCGGTGATGCGTGCCCCCGGATGATGTTTCCGATGCCGAGGAACTCGGCCACCTCGATGTCGGCAGGGTGCAGAAAGACGTCCTCGGTCTCGCCCACCTGGACGATCTGGCCATCCTGCATGATCGCGATCCGGTCGGCGAGCGCGAAGACATCCTCGAAATGGTGGGTGATCTGGACGATCGTCGTCCCGGTTGCGTGGCGAACCCGGGAGAGTTCCGTTCGCATCCGATCCCGTGTCCGGCCATCGAGGGCGCTCAGGGGCTCATCGAGCAGGAGAACCGCCGGCCTGAGGACGAGCGCACGGGCGAGCGCGACCCGCTGCTGCTCGCCGCCGGAGAGCGAACCCGGGTACCGATCCGCGAGGTGGCCGATCTCGAGGAGGGCAGACATCTCCTCGGTCCGGTCACGCTGCTCCTCCCGGGGGATCCGGGCCTGGCGAAGCCCGAACGCGATGTTCTCCGTTACCGTCCGGTGGGGGAAGAGCATGTAGTCCTGGTAGACCATCCCGAACGGCCGATCGCGAGGTGCTCTCCTGGTGATCTCCTGCCCATCCAGCACGATCCGGCCAGACGAAGGGGTGTGCAGGCCAGCGATCGTCTCGAGGAGCACGGTCTTACCCGCTCCGCTTGGGCCGATGATCGCGAGGTATTCGTTGTGCTGGACCTCCAGGGAGACGTTCCGGAGCGCGAACTCGCCCAGGGTGATGGAGAGCGACTCGATTCGTAGCATGGCCCGTCCTCCTAGAAGACGTTGACTCCGCGGTCCATGACCTCCACCGCGCAGAGCGTAACCAGAGAGATCAGGATGAGGACCGTCGCCGCCGCCACGGCGAGGTTGAGGTCTCCAGTCGATATGTTCAAAAAGAGCGCGATCGGGAGGGTCTCCGTCCTCATCGGGGTCGCGCCCGCCAGCATCAGGACGGCTCCGAACTCCCCCATCGCCTTCGACCAGGTGATGATCCCGCCGGCGACGAGCGCCGGGCGGGCCATCGGGAGGGTGACCTGGAGGAACGCACCGGCGTCCGTGCACCCGAGGGTCTTCGCCACGTATTCGAACCGGGGGTTGACGGACGAGAAGGCCGAGCGCAGGATCCTGATCAGGTATGGGAGGTTGACGAAGACCTCGGCGACGACGATCCCAAGCGGGGTGAAGACGACCGCCAGGCCC
>CAYLUL010000065.1:0-9469 GCA_964386835.1 uncultured Methanospirillum sp. | reverse complement strand
GCAATCCCCAAGCTGGCGCACCGGTACAACGCGCCGATCATCAGCACGCCGTACACGACCGAGCTGATTCGGCAGCAGATCCAGGGCGAAAACAAGTTCGAGGTCAACAACAAGCTCTTCGCCCTCAAGTCGGGGGGCAAGTATACGATCTCGCCTCACCTCGTCCTCGAGTTCGTCCGGATACAGCACTCCATCATCGACACCGTCGCCGCGGTGCTCTGGACGCCGCACGGCGCGGTGGTCTACGCCTGCGACTTCAAGCTCGACCGGACACCGGTGATCGGCGAGCCCCCGGACTTTGCTCGCCTCGCGCAGATCGGAAAAGAGGGTGTCCTCGCGGTGATCGTCGAGGCAGTCAACATCGATCTGAAAGGACGATGCCCCTCCGAGCGGATCGCCCGTGACCTGGTGCGGGACACCATGACGAGCTTCGAGGACGACAAGTCGGCGATCATCGTCTCCACCTTCGCCTCGCACATCTCGCGGGTCAAGACGATCGCTGAGTGCGCCCACGAGATGGGCCGCAAGCCCGTGCTTCTCGGCAGGTCGATGGAGCGCTACTCCTCGACTGCCGAGCAGATGAAACTGGTCGCGTACCCGCAATCGACCTCGATGTTCGGTAATCGCCGGACCGTCGAGCGGACGATGCGCCGGATCATGAAGACCGGGACCGAGCAGTTCGTCCCGATCGTCACGGGGAACCAGGGCGAGCCGGGTGCCGTACTGACTCGGATGGTCGCCGGTGAAACCCCCTACACGATCAACCCGGGGGACAAGGTGCTCTTCTCGGCGAACGTGATCCCGAACCCGCTCAACCACGGCAACCGCTACCTGACGGAGGTGAAGCTCCGGATGGCGGGGGCACGGATCTTCGACAAGCTGCACGTCTCGGGCCATGCGTACCGCGAGGACCACTACGAGTTCCTGCAGCTCCTCAAGCCGCAGCACATCATCCCGGCCCACGCAGCACTCCCCATTACCGCGAAGTACGTGGAGTTTGCCGCCGACCTGGGGTACTCGACCAAGAGCGATATCCACCTGATGCAGAACGGGCAGCGGGTGAAGATCCACTAGGAGACAAACATGGAACTGGATGCCTATCTCGAAGACGCGGCCGACCAGGTCGATCGCCTGATCGACCGGTACTTCGGCGCCCCCGTGGGCGACCTGAACCGGGCGGCCGCCCACCTGCTGACCGCTGGGGGCAAGCGCCTCCGCCCTGCGCTGATGATGCTCGCCGCCGACGCGGTGCACCCGAACTCGTCGGGTGACCTGATGCCCGCCGCGCTCGCGCTGGAACTGACCCACACCTTCACCCTGATCCACGACGACATCATGGACCGGGACTCGTTCCGGCGGGGGGTGCCGACCGTGAACCACCGCTGGAACGAGGCGACCGCGATCCTGGCCGGCGACGTACTCTACTCCCGGGCCTTCTCGTTCCTCATCGGGGCGATCGCACCCGAGGCGGCGCGGCTCCGTGCCGTCGGCATGCTGGCAATCACGTGCGACGAGCTCTGCCTGGGCCAGCACCTGGATATGTCGTTCGCCGACCGCGACGACGTGACGGAGGGCGAGTACCTGGAAATGGTCGAAAAGAAGACCGGTGCGCTCTACGCGGCCTCCGCCGCGATCGGGGCGGTCCTTGCCGGCGCGACGGATCCCCAGGTCGAGATTCTCCACCGGTTCGGCCTCGCCTGCGGGGTCGCGTTCCAGATCCAGGACGACCTGATCGACCTGCTCGCGCCACCGGGGACGAGCGGCAAGGACCGCGGCTCCGACATCCGCGAGGGGAAATCGACCCTGATCACAATCACGGCCCGTGAGAAGGAGATCGACCTCTCCCCCTATCGCCACACGCTCACCGAGGCGGAATGTGAGGACCTGATCGGCCTCCTCACCGATCACGGGGTGATCGAGGAGGTCCAGGAGAAGGCCCGAAAGGTCGTGCAGGCCGCCTCATCCCTGCTCCGCGCCCTCCCCGACTCGGAGGAGCGTCGCCTCCTCATCGAACTCGGTGAGTACTTCGTCTCGCGGGGCGCATAAGGTGGACGACCTCGCCGAGCGGCTCCTCGCCCACGCGCTCGAGAACGCGGTTCGTCACCAGAGCACGCCCCGCGCCGGGGCGATCATCGGTGCGGTGATGGGCCGGTACCCCGAGCTCCGCACCCGGGCACAAGAGGCGAAGGCCCTGATCAACGAGGTGATCGCCGAGGTGGACGCCCTCTCGCCCGAGGAGCGGGAGGCCCGTCTCGCCGCGCTCGCCCCCGAGCTCCTGGAGGTGCGCGAAGAGCAGGTGCGCGACCGGTACGCACTTCCCCCGCTCCCCGACGCCGAGAACGGAGTCGTGATGCGGTTCGCCCCGAACCCGTCAGGCCCTCTCCACCTCGGGCACGCACGCGCCGCCGCCCTGAACGACGCCTACGTCCGGCAGTACGGCGGGCGCTTCATCCTGCGGATCGAGGACACGGACCCGAAGAGGGTCGACCCCGCCGCATACGAGACCGTCCCCGAGGACATCGCCTGGCTCGAGTGCGCGATCACCGAGACCGTGTACCAGTCGGACCGGCTCGAGATCTACTATGACCACGCCCGCCGGCTGATCGAGCGAGGCGGGGCCTACCTCTGCACCTGTAACAACGACCGGTTCCGCGAACTCCGGCAGGCGAAGCGGGCCTGTCCCTGTCGCCACGCGGAGGTTGAGGAGGACCTCGCACGCTTCGAAGCGATGCTCGAAGGTGGCTACGCCGAGGGCGAGGCATCGTTGCGCATCCGCACCGACCTGAAGCACCCGGACCCGGCACTCCGCGACTTCCCGGCCTTTCGTATCCTGACCTCAACGCTCCACCCCCGGGTGGATGCGACCGTCTACCCGCTCATGAACTTCTCGGTCGCGGTTGACGACCACCTGCTTGGGTGCACCCACGTGATCCGCGGCAAGGACCACATCGCGAACACCCGGCGCCAGCAGTTCATCTATGACTGGTTCGGCTGGACCCCGCCGCACTTCCGCCACTATGGCCGGATGGGGATCGAGGGGGTGGTCCTCTCGACCTCGGAGATGCGTGCCGGGATTGCCGAGGGGCGATACGGCGGGTGGGACGACATCCGGCTCGGGACCCTTCGCGCGCTCGCCCGGAGAGGAATCCGACCCGAGGCCGTGAAACGGTCCATGCTCGCGATCGGCTGCGGCGAGACCGACATCCAGTATTCATGGGAGAACCTGTTTGCCGAGAACCGCCAGCTGGTGGACCCTGAGGCGGACCGGCTCTGGTTCGTCCCCCGGCCCGTCGCCGTCGAGGTGACGGGAGCCACGCCCCAGGTCGCCCGCCCCCTCCGGCACCCCGGAGACCCCGCACGGGGAACCCGCGAACTCGGGTTCGACCGGGTGGTGCTCGTCCCGGCAGAGGAGCTCGACCAGGGTGCCTCGGTGCTCCGTTTGAAAGACCTCTTCAACGTCCGGGTCGAAACGGATCAGGACCAGCGGTGCTTCACCTATGCCGGCGATGACCTCGCCGAGGCGCGGGCAGCGCACGCCCCGATCGTGCAGTGGCTCCCGCTCGGCGCCACCCTGCCGTGCACCCTCCGCCGGCCGGAAGGTGACCTCGACGGGGTGTGTGAAACGGCCGTCGCCGCGGCGGTCGACCATGTCATCCAGTTCGAGCGCGTCGGCTTTGTCCGGGTCGACAGCGCCGGCCCGGACGGCGTGGTCGCCTACCTGACGCACCGGTAGGGGCGCATGGCGAGACGGCTCCTCGTTGCCGGTTCCCTCCTCCTCTTTCTCGTCGGCCTCTCCGTCCGGCACGTCCCAAAAACGCCATTCGATCCCCTGATCTCCGCCGGCGTCATCGTTCTCCTCGCGTTCCCGTCCTACTACCTCCTTGCACGCTCGGAGGGTGTGATTCGCGCCATTGCCGTCGTCACCGGGCTCTCTGTCCTCTCGATGAGCGTTGAAGCGATCGGTGTGATGACGGGAGTTCCCTATGGGTCGTTCTCCTACGCCGACACGATCGGGGCGGCGGCGATCGGACCGGTCCCGTGGACAGTCGGTTTCGCGTACGTCCCCCTTCTTCTCGGAACCTGTGCCCTCGCCGGCCAGTTCCTCCCGGGGCGTTCCCTCGGAGTGAGGGCGGGAGCAAGTGCCCTCCTCCTCGTGGTTGCCGATCTTGTCCTGGACCCTGGAGCGGCCCTTCTCGGGTACTGGATCTGGGCTGAACCGGGCGCATATTACGGGATTCCAGCCTCAAATTACATCGGGTGGCTGATCACCGGGACAACCTACTCTGCACTTGTCCTCGCTGTCACCCGTCATACCCTCCCGGTGTCGGTCGCGGCAAGCCTGCTGCTGATCATCTCGTTCTGGACCGGCGTCTGCCTCAGCGCCGGGATGGTCATTCCGCTCGTGCTGGGGCTCTGCCTCATCGGGTTCTCAGGAACGGCGCTGCTGAAGGATCCTGGCAGGGCAGCGGAACCGGGTGATGCACGATAGCTATCTTTTTCGCCTATCAACGAATATTAGAAGACTCGCTGCGCGTTGTCCCGGGCCTGTCGCCCTGGCATCATGGGGAGGAACTCTGGAATGAAGACGGTAATCGTTGGTGCGGGCTTCGGCGGACTTGCTGCTGCAGCCCTCCTCGCCCGTGATGGGCACGAAGTGACAGTGTTGGAAAAGAACGAACAGGCCGGGGGCCGGGCCTCGGTGCACCGCGACCAGGGTTTCACCTTCGACATGGGCCCATCGTGGTACCTCATGCCCGATGTCTTCGAGCGGTTCTTCGCTGAATTCAAAAAGACGCCGGCCGACTTCTTTGAACTCAAGCGTCTTGACCCATCGTACCGGATCTTCTTCGGCGACGGTTCGATGATCGATGTGCCCGCTGACACCGAAGAGACCATCGCGCTCTTCGACACGTTCGAAAAAGAGGGGGGTGACAAGCTCCGAAGGTACCTGAGCTCTGCGGAATCGCTCTACAACCTCACGATGACCGACCTGCTCTACCGTGAGTACCGCTCGGTCCTCGACTTCGTCTCCGGCCGCCTCCTGTTTCAGGGCCCCAAGCTCCTCCAGACCTTCGAGCATCTCGATCGCTTCGTCGCACGGTACTTCACGAGCGACCAGGCGAAGAAGATCGTGCAGTACTCGATCGGTTTTCTCGGCGGAGCCCCGTCCAACACGCCGGCCCTCTACCATATCATGTCCCATATCGATCTCACCCTGGGCGTCTTCTATCCTGAAGGGGGAATCAGGGCTGTCGTCGATGCCGTGCATCATCTGGCCGAAGAGCACGGCGCCGTCTTCCGGTTCAACGAGCCGGCCACGCGTATCGTAGTGGTGAACGACCGTGCGGTCGCCGTCGAGACGGCCGAAGGCCGATACCCGGCCGATCTCGTGATCGTCAATGCGGACTATGCCCATGCTGAGCTCTCCCTCCTCGACACGGCTTCACGGACCTACGACGCCGAGTACTGGTCGAAGCGGGTCCTGGCACCTTCGGCCATGGTCCTGTATATCGGGCTCAACCGAAAAGTGGCGGGGCTCTGCCACCACACGCTCGTGCTCGCAAAGGACTGGGAGAAGGGGTTCGAGACCCTGTTCGACCCGGAGAAGGTCGCGTGGCCCGAGAACCCGTCGTACTACGTCAACGTGCCGTCCAAGACCGACACCACGGCAGCGCCTCCGGATGGAGAGACGCTCTTCGTACTCGTGCCCCTTGCGCCCGGACTGCCCGATACGCCCGAACGCCGGCAGGCGCTCCGGGACCAGCTTCTTACGCATCTCGAGGCCACCATCGGCGAACCAATCCGGGATTCGATCGTGACCGAGCGATGCTTCGCCCTCGAGGACTTCACGGAACGGTACAACGCGTACAACGGCACGGCGCTCGGCCTCTCGCACACCCTCTTCCAGACAGCGCTCTGGAGACCGGCTCACCGCAGCAGGAAGGTTGAGAACCTGTACTATTCGGGACAGTTTACTCATCCCGGCATCGGTGTCCCGATGACCCTGATATCGTCACAGATCGTCGCGAGAGTAATAGGCGAGGAGCAGCAGCACCAGAGATGACCGTGATCGATCAGACCGTCTACGAGATCTTCAAGCGTGGATCAAAGACGTACTTCTACTCGACGCTCTTTTTTCCGCCCGAGGTGAAGG
Organism: uncultured Methanospirillum sp.; assembly: GCA_964386835.1. GTDB lineage: Archaea > Halobacteriota > Methanomicrobia > Methanomicrobiales > Methanospirillaceae > UBA288. The sequence continues at coordinate 3,315 of CAYLUL010000065.1, read as the reverse complement.
CACGGGTCTTTTCGCTCTACTCGTTCGTGCGAACGGCAGACGACCTCGTGGACTCGGTGCCCCAGAGAGGTGACGAGTTCTACGCGTTCGTCGATGCCTACCACGCGGCCCTCGACGGCACACCCACCGGAGAACCGATCATCGACGGGTTCGTCTCGCTCCAGCACCAGTTCGGGATCGACAGGGCATGGGTGGAGGCATTCCTCCACTCGATGGCCCTCGACCTCACGGTTCACCGCTACCGGACCATCGAAGACCTGAAGGTCTACCTCTACGGCTCCGCGGAGGTGATCGGGCTGATGATGGCCCGCCTCCTCGGGCTCCCCCCCGAGAGTTATCCGGCCGCCTGCCACCTGGGGAGGGGCATGCAGTACATCAACTTCATCCGTGACATCGCCGAAGACAGCGCGATGGGGCGAGTCTACATGCCTGAAGAGGAACTCGAACGGTTCGGCCTCGACTCCCTTGAACCCAGGTATCTCAAGCGCCATCCTGCGGCATTCCGGGCGTTCATCGGGGCCCAGTGCACGCTCTACCGGGAATGGCAGGCGCTCGGCGAGGCAGGGTACCGGTTCATCCCGTGGCGGATGCGCCTGCCGATCATCACCGCCTCGGACATGTACGCCTGGACGGCCCGGCGGATCGAACACGATCCGTTCGTGGTCTTCGACCGGAAGGTCCGCCCATCAGTGCCGCGCCTCGTCTACCGGTTTGCCGCGAACACCGTTCGGTCAACAGTATGAGTGGGGGGGTCCGTGCATCTGCCGCGTTCGCGGTGCGTCTCTCCCGCCCCCGTTTCTGGATCTACACGGGCGGTACCTACGTCGTGGGGTACTCCATCGGTATGGCCGACTGGCAAGCCTTCCTGGTCCCGGCGTACGCAATCGCCCTGTTCTTCTTCTTCGTTCCCGCGAACCTCTTCGTCTATGGGGTCAACGATCTCTTCGACGAGGCAACCGACAGGGAGAATCCGAAGAAGGACACCCAGGAGTACCGGTTCACCTCCGGGGACAGCGGCCGGATCGTCATCCTCATCGCCCTCTCGCTGATGGCGACGGCCCTGCTCGGAATCGCTGCTCCGGATCCCCGTCTCCTCGCGGTTCTCGCCGGGTTCCTCTTTCTGTCAGGTTTCTACTCGGCGCCGCCGCTCCGGTTCAAACAGGTTCCGTTCCTCGACTTCTGCTCGAATTTTCTGTACGTCCTCCCGGGCGCGTACGGGTTCATACTCGCCTCAGGCTCCCTGCCCCCGGTGTGGCTTCTTCTCGGCGGCTTCTTCCACGTCGCGGCAATGCACCTGTTCTCTGCCATCCCCGACATCGCGTGTGACCGATCCGCCGGCATCACGACGACAGCCGTTCTGCTGGGCAGGACGCCATCCCTCCTTCTCTGCCTGGCCTTCTGGTTCGGGCTCGCTGCGATCACACTCATCGTGAGCGGGTTCCACCCGTTGAGCCTGCTCGTGCTATCGTACCCGGCAGTACCGGCGCTGCTCATCACGAGGTCAAAGCTCTCGATAGAAGAGATCTACTGGCGACTGCCCGTCCTCAACACCCTGCTGGGCGGACTGCTCTTTGTGGCGATGGTCGTTTCAAAGGGATGACTCACACCGAGAGCCGCTTGCCGGTCGGATAACAGTGAATCGCCCGAGGGCCCGCGCGGAGTGCAACCACACCATGGCGGACGAGCCACTGCAGGTGGTATCGGATCTCCCAGGAGCGGTAGTTTTCGCGATAGGCCTCGAAGAGTTCCTGGAGCGTGCAACCGGGCCGCGAGGTGATCAGGGTCAGCATCTGCCGCTGCAGGTTGATCCGTCGAATCCGCTCCCTCATGTACGCTTCGTCTCCTCCAGTCTCCCGGAGTGTGGTGCAATATTTAGTTACATCTTCACGTATATCAATAATTTGAAATTCGCGAGCGGCGGAGTGACGCGGAATCGGTCAATAATTGAATTCACGACAGAGATACCCCGGATCCCCCCCGGGAGACCAACCGAATGGCAACCTGGCGGAAAACGAAAGGTATATTGGAGTACAGGGGCAACGGAAGGTGATGTGCGCCCGCTTTTTTGACCGTTTTTTCCGCCCAAAACCCCATATCGTCGAGAGCGTAGCCCCACCGACCATCCGTCTCGGCGCAGGGATGGAAGTTCCCGAATATCGGACCAAGCCGTACTTCATCGTGGCATCGGTGGAGATGGGGAACACGACCACGAAATGTATCCTCACCGGTACAAACCTCGAGACCGGCCAGAGTTACGTGATCAACAAGACGGTCTCGATGAGCCGCGATGTCAGGCCACCGAAAGTCGGCGAGGAGGTCTTCGGCCAGACCCTCGACGGGACCGAACTGACCCGCGAGTCCGTCACCGAGCTGGTCCGGGACACTTTGATCCAGTGCCACCGGGAAGCGGGCCTCTCGATCCAGGACGACCTTGACTTCGTGGTCCGTTCCACCGGGGTGGTCGCCGCGATGGACTCCCCCGACCAGGTCGGGGACTTCGTCATCGCACTCGCGAACGGGTGCCTCGAGGCTGGCGTGCCCCCCCGAAAGATGACGCCGCCCATGTCTAAGGGGAACCTGCCCATGAAACTCCAGCCCCACTCCTTCGCGGACAAGGTCGTCTTCGTCGGTGCCGTCGCCGGCGTGCTCCCGCCGCGGGGTTCGTCGGGCGTCGAGATGGTCGCCAACGAGATGGAGGGCGAGCTCGCCATGGCCGGGATCAAGGAGGGGGCGAAGTGGACACCGGTCGACTTTCGCAACCCGTGCATCTCGATCGACTTTGGCACCACGCTCGACGGCCGGATCACCTCCGACATCGACGACACCGGGTGCGACCCATTCGCGAGGACGATCGGCAACTTCGCCGGGCTCGCGGGGGCGATCCCCGACGCGATCGTCCGGGGGACCGGGCTCGTCCAGAAGAAGACCGGGACGGCGCTCGACCTCTTCTCCGACCGGTCGACGCTCGGATCGATCATGACACGGACCAACCGGCGGGTCGTCGACGACATCGTCGAGCGATGCCACGAGAAGATCGACATCAGGATTGTCCCGTCCGACCGCGCCCGCTTCGGGCGCGTGCCGCTCTGCGCCGACGTGGCGGAGGCGTCCGGGATCGCCCTGATCGGCTGCGATGCCGGGGTGAACGGCTCTGCCGTCCCCGAACTCGAGGCGATCGGGAAGGAATGCCTGGAGGCTCACGGGATCGCGACCCTCACCGAGGTCGTGGACCGGGTCTGCACGAAGATGGCCACCCGGATGATCGGGATCGCGGCGGAGCGCTCCATGGTCCCGCCGAACGCCTCGATCGGGTTC
>CAYLUL010000064.1:0-9471 GCA_964386835.1 uncultured Methanospirillum sp. | reverse complement strand
GCTCCTTTGTCGTGATCTTCTTCAACGTCGGTCTGATCGCCTGTGTCTACGCGAAGATCCAGGGAAGAGAGATCACCGTGAGAGCGGGTCTCTCCACGGCCGTCCGGCACCTCGGCTCCATCATCGCATGGTCGTTTGTCGCCGCGACAGTGGGCCTGATCCTTCGCATGATCGAAGACCGGGCAGGGGGCCTGGGGCAGATCGCGGCGGGACTGGTCGGCGGTGTCTGGAGCCTCGTCACCATCTTCGTCGTCCCGGTTCTCGTCTTCGAGGACAGAGGCGTGGTCGATGCGATGAAGGAGGCGCTCGCACTGTTCAAGAAGACCTGGGGCGAGAACGCGGTCGGCAGCCTCTCCATCGGGCTGATCTTCTTCGCCGTCGGTGCTGCCGGGTTCCTGCTCGTGCTCGCCACCCTGCTGCTGGGCAACCCCGTCGTCTTCCTTGCGGCAGGTGCCCTGTTTATCGTGCTCGTCGCCGTCCTCGCGATCCTTGCAACGGCGATGCAGGGCATCTTCGTGGTGGCCCTGTATTCCTACGCGAAGACCGGCCGGGTGCCCACCGCCTTCGACCGCGACCTGGTGGAGAACGCATTTGCTCCACAGGCCCGGAGCGCGGGCGGAACGATCTGAATCTCTTTTTTCAAAAAGTCTCGCCGCCGAACTGTTCGGGCGAACCAGGCTTCCAGACGACCTCGTCGACGGTCTTCCCCCTGACGACACGGCGGACGGGTGCCGTTCCGGGGACGGGCCCACGGTCGGGTCCGGAGGTGATGCCCCCGCGAAGACGGGCGGCCCTCCAGGCCCCCCAGGGGCGAACCACGGTTCGCCGCCTCGGCGCCGTTGATCCCGGGGTGCGTGAAGAGCGCCAGGTCCCCGGTTTTTCGGCCGGAGAACTCCTCGAGCACTCTCCCCCGGCTCCTCGCACGAGCGCGAACTCGCTGACCTGTCTGATCGGTTTCAGAAGGACCAGCGCCCATCTCCCGGCAACGTCGCCCGTCTGTCGGGCAGGCGTCCAGGGAGTGTTTTTCGTGACAATCACCGGCAGTGGGCACGCGGGGTGCCGGAAAAAGAGAGGGCCTTACCCGACCACGCGAACAGGCGAGCCCGACGCGCCGCGGGGCATCGCCCCGGTCACCGAGAGGTTCCGTGTCACCGTCGAGGAGCCATAGGCGTTCGTCGCGGTCAGGGTGACCACGTACTCGCCGGGCCGTCGGAAGACGACGCTCGGGCTCTGCATCGTGGTCCAGGCCATGCCGCCGAAGTCCCAGTGCCACGAGGTCGCGTTCGTCGACGTGTCCGTGAACCGGACGTAGAGCGGCGCTGTTCCTGACGTTCGGCTCATCGTGACGTTCGCCACCGGCGCCCGGGGGTCGGGACCGACCCTGATGAACGCCGGCCTGGCGACCGTCGCCGTTCCGATCCCGGTCCAGACCGTGAGGTTCACCGTGTACGTCCCGGCCCTGGTGAACGTGTGCACGGGGTTCGCGTCGGTCGACGAACCCCCGTCGCCGAACTGCCACCACCGGTGGGTCGACGTGGGGTCCGACTCGTCCGTGAACCCGACGGTCATCGGCGCGGCACCGACGGTCGCGTTCGCCGAGAAGTCGGCGACCGGGGTCGGCGCCGGCGTCACCGGGTCGGTGACGAGGATGAACTGGTGCTCCGTCTTCGTCCCCGCCCGCCCGGCCGCGTCGAGCACGGTCAGGGTCACCGGGTAGCGGCCGCTCTGATCGTAGACGTGGACCGGGGACTGCTCGGTCGACATTCTCCCGTCCCCGAAGGCCCAGAACCACGCGGCGGCCCCGGTCGTGTAGTCCATGAACTGCACCGAATGGGGCGCCGGCCCCGACTGGGGATACGCGGCGAATGCCGGTGTCGGGCCGCCGGGGATCTGCTCCGCCGTGGCCACCTGGTCGACCCATCCCGCATCCCTGCCCGATCGGGCGGCCTCGTCCTTCTCGTACCGCCAGGTGAGCGTGTGCGGACCGGGCGGCAGCGCGAACTGGTGGCGGGTCCAGTCGACCTCGCCCGTGATCGCGGTCGACTCGACGCCATCCACCAGGAGGCGGAGATAGTCGAAATCGGCCTCGCTCGAGACCTTCCACCAGAACGAGACGATGACGGGGCCCGTGACGGAGGTCGACAGGTTCGATGCGGCCAGTCCGCCGATCGCTCCCGACCGCGCCGCGCTGTGGCCGTCGTGCGCCACCGCATGATCGACGGTCCACGCCGCGTCCGCCCCCTCGTCCGTCGTCCAGGGCATGGTCGGGGCATCGAGGGCATCGCCGAGCGCGGACGCACTCATCACGGTGATCGCCCTGGAGACCGGGCCCGACGCGTGGCCGGTTGCGTTCTCCACGGTGAGGTTCACGACGTAGGTGCCGGTCGCGGTAAAGGTGTGGCTCGGATTCTGCAGGGTCGAGGTTCCCCCGTCCCCGAAGGTCCACGACCACGACGTCGGCGTGCCTGTGGAGGCGTCCGCGAACCCGACGGTGACCGGCGCGTACCCGGTGGTCCGTGTCGGGATGAAGTGGGCGGCGAGCGTGGGCGCGAAGCAGGGGCCGAGCGCACGGTTTGCACCGACTCCGCCCGGGGTCTCGGCGTACTGGGGGTGCTCGGCCTCGTGGTCATGCAGCTTCGCATACTCGAACGCCTCCCGCATCGAGACGGCCCCGTCGCCGATCGCGTCCGCGTCGACCGCCGTGCCGCTCCGGTCGCGGCCCGCCACCGCGGAGATCCAGAGGGTGCTGAAGGTATCGCCCCATGACGACTCGTACGCGTTGGCCGCGGTCGCGATCACCCTCGTCTGGCCGGGACGGCCCGGGACGATGTCGTCGACGAACCCGCCGCTGTAGCACTGCTCCATCGTGATCAGGACGGGGACGGCGGATGCGACCCGGTCGACCTCGACGGCGAACTCGTCGTCCGTGATCTGGGTGAATTCCCAGAGGTTCAGGATGACATTGGTGCCCTGCTGCGGGAACTCTTCGGGGCCGCCGTGGTCCGTCGTAAAGACGAAGAGCTGGTCCCCCGGCCCCAGGGCGGTCCGGAGGTGTTCGAAGACCGCGGTGATGTTCTCGGTCGTCGCCGCGTACTCGACATCCTGGTCCCCATCCCGGTCCAGGTCAGGGTCGGACGAGATGTAGCCCCCGGTGTCGGTATGCTGGTCGAGACCGGGGTCGGCGCCGTCGGACATCAGGACAAAGATGTGGTCGTCCTGGTATCCATACTCGTTCACGAGGGTGCGGTACATGAACGAGATGTCGCCGTAGTAGCGCTCCCAGTTGTTGAAGGCGTCCGCCCCGCCGCTGATGAGCACGGCATAGGCATGGCTCGTGTCCGCGCACGGGACAGGGATCCGCCCGCCGCCACGCGGCAGCCAGCGGCTCGGGGATTCGACCGGCTGGGTCGCCGGGAGAGAGCCCGCCACCATTGTCCATGCCTGGAGCCCCCTGGGCGGTCCGATCGCGTCCTTCACGACGACGGTGCCGGTCAGATCAACATGGACGAACCGGCACGGGTGCGCCCAGCCCTGCTTTGGCGCGTCGTCGATGAAGAAGAGCCAGCCCTCGCGCTCCGGGAGGTCGACGGGGCCGTACAGGGTCGTGATCGAGGTGCCGGCGTGGACCGGCTCGGGGTGCGCATACACCCACCTGCCATCGGTGTTCCCCTGCATCACCTGCGAGAGGACGACGCCGCAGGCGTCCTCCTGCGACAGGTTCATCCCCTGCACGCCGCCGATCAGGCCGCAGAGCGCGACGACGAGAAGAAGCCGAGAATTCCAGGACGTCTCCAGCATGTACCGTTTCCACCTCACCTGTGGTCTCTGGTGATCGCCCGGAACAGCCTTCGATCTCGATTCACGGGGGGGATCGATCAGGTGAAGAGAGAGATTGATGTTCCGATAGTTATAGCTGAACATCTGCCCGGTGCGTGCCTGGCCGGTTCTATCCCGTCCCCGAGCCGCCGCATGACCGGCATGTCACGGTGGGAGGCGATGAGAGGCCGGGACAGCCCCCCTCACCTGCAGTGCATTCCGACAGGGGCGAACCGATCCGTTTCAAGTGGGTTTTAAGGTATCTCTCGCGAAAGAATGACCAGGAAAAATCGATTCGGAGTTCATTTTATGAAGAAAACTATCCTCAGTTTCATCATGGCCGGCCTCGTCTGCTGCCTGATGATCTGTGCCGGCTGCACCGGCACGCCCGCACCCAACACCACGACAACCCAGACTTCAGCCGCCACGCCCGCCGGAACCGCGACCCAGACAACCACGACTGCTGCCTCGACCGCCTGGGCCGGGACCTGGAACACGACCTGGATTGAGGACGACGAGAACCTTTCCCCGCTCATGAACCTCCAGCAGACCGGTTCAACTGTGAGCGGGACGTTCGAGGGCTCCAACGCCACGCTCTCCGGCACCGTCATCGGCACCACGCTGACCGGGACCCTGACCAAGTTCAACGGGACGGAAGAGTTCACCGGGTCGTACGAGTTCACGCTCTCCCCGGACCTGAACTCGTTCACCGGGAAGTGGGCCTTCACCCCCCAGGAACTGGCCAGCTCCACGTACTTCTGGAACGGCACCCGGGTCTGACCGACCCACCTTTTTTCGGGGGCATCTCTCCCCCTCCACGTTCACGGGGTCGAGACCGGTTTCGGACGTCGGCCCGGGCGCTAAAAAAGTGAACGAACCGGTTCACCCGTTGAAGTGGTGATGCTCGTAGGTGTTCTTGATGAACTCCTGCTTCCGGAACTCGCTTGCCTTCACCGGCGGCTTGAGGTACCCGATCTCCGGGGTCTGCAGGGCCGGGCAGAACGGGCAGAGCGCGGAATCGACATCGGAGGCCTTTTCGCGAACCGGGCAGTAATACACCCCTTCCACGAGCGTGACCCGGTCCCCGCCCGGAAACGGCATGCCCACCGGATGGCCGGGAAGACCCTGCACGAACATGCAGAACCCCGAGAGGAGGAACTTCAGGAACCGGAGCCGGACCTGCGCTGTCTCCCCGGTGGAGCACTGCGTCGCCACCATCGTCCAGTATGCGGCCGCACCGGGCGCCAGGGCGTTGCGCATGGTGGTGAACGTCCGGAGCTCGTGCATGCGCCGGAGGGCCTGGTAGGTACCGTTCAGGTGCCCGGTGATCGTCTCCTCCAGTCGATCCCGGTACTCGGGATTGAAGTCCCGGATCGTCATCGCGAAGTTTCGCCGCATCTGCTCGAGGTCGCGGGGCGAGTACAGGAGAACGAGGGCCGCGATCGCCTCGCCGAGCGCTCCACGGGTCGCCTTCGCACCGAGGCTCGAGCATTCGCGGGCGACCTGGTCACGGTCCATGGCGGTGCTCCGAAACGGATATGGAGGTTGGCATGGCTGGTTCCCTCATCTCTCTCCTGTTTGCCGGCCCGCCGTTTTATGCTTGAGGTCGACCCCCATGTCTCCCGCTATCTCGCGCCCTGATGCACGTCCCCCGGCGGGGGCGTGCTCGCGGGGCTCCCGTTCCACTGGTCCAGCCAGTCGAGGACCGTCTGATGCCAGAGGAGACTGTTCGCGGGTTTCAACACCCAGTGGTTCTCATCGGGGAAGTAGAGGAGTCTGCTCGGCACGTTTCGTCGCTGGAGCGCGGTGAAGATGGCGAACCCTTCCGTCTCCGGCACCCGGTAATCCTTCCCCCCCTGCACCACCAGCATCGGGGTCTTCCAGTCGGCGATCTGCGCGGCCGGGCTGTACCGGGCATAGGCCTCGGGGTTCTCCCACGGCGTGCCGTTCCGATCCCACTCGTCGAACCAGAGCTCGTCCGTGCCATAGTAGGCGCTCCGGGCATCGAACAACCCGTCGTGGGTCACCAGGCACCGGAACCGGTCGGGCCAGGCGCCGGCGATCCAGGTGATCATGAACCCCCCGTACGAGGGCCCGAGTGCCGAGACCCGGTCCCCGTCCATCCAGGGATAGCGTTCGAGCGTCGCGTTCAGCCCCTTCTGGAGGTCCTCGAGCGGTTTGCCCCCCCAGTCGTCCCGGATGGAGTCGGTGAACGCCTGCCCGTAGCCGACCGAGCCGTGGAAGTCGATCATGACCACGGCGTAGCCTCGCCCGGCAAAGACCTGGGGGTTCCAGCGGTAACTGAACTCGTTGGAGAACGAGCCCTGGGGTCCGCCGTGGATGAGGAGCGCGACCGGGTACCGCTTCGCCGGGTCGAAGTCGACGGGCTTCACCACGAACCCGTGGACGGTCTCGTTGTTCCAGCCCGCGAACGAGAACTGCTCCGACTCCCCCATCCGGACCGGTGCCAGCCGGTCCCGGTTCACCTGCGTGATCCGCGCCATCCCGGTGCCGTCGGGCCGGACCGTGAAGAGATCTCCGGGCGAAGTATGGTTGGCGAGGGTGAAGACGAGGCGGGACCCGACCGTGTCGACGGACGAGACAGACCCTCTCTCGACCAGCGTCGTGACCGCACCCGTCAGCGGGTCGATCGCGAAGAGCGCGCTGTTTCCCGTGTCCATCGCGATCGCGAAGAGCGTCGTCCCGTCCTCCGACCAGGCGAGGGCGGACGGCGACCGGTCCCAGGACGGCGTCACCTCCCGGTCGTCGCCGTCGGGCCACGACCGGAGCATGATCCGGTACCGGTCGGACTCGTACCCCGGGCGGGTCATCGCCAGGTAGGCGAGCCATCGGCCGTCCGGTGAGAAGACCGGGTGGGTGGACCAGGCGCGGTTCGAGGGCGTGAGATTGACCGGGGGGTCGGACGGGGAGAACGCGGCACGATAGAGGCTGTGCTCGGTGCGCCACATCTCCTCCCGGCCGGTATCGGCGGCGGAGAAGACGATCCCGGCGTTGTCGGGCGTGAACGTGTACTCCTCCCGGCCCCCGAACGGTTTCGAGGGGCAGTCGGCGTCCATCTCGAGCATGACGTCGACCACGGCCTGGTCCGCGAGGTCCATGACGAAGAGGTGGTTCCGCCGCCCATCGTCGAACGCATCCCAGTGGCGGACCGGGAGCGCATCAAAGACCCGCCCGGACGCGTTCTGCTCGCTGATCGCGGCGAGCCGCGCCGCCGTCTCCGCGTAGCCGACCCCGGGAAACACTGGCATGCTGAACGCGAGGTGCTGGCCGTCGGACGAGATCTTCAGGCTCGCGAGGTCCAGCGGGAGGTCGGTGACCTGCACGGGCTCGCCCCCGGAGAGCGGGACCTTCCAGACCTGCGACCTGCCCGACCGCGTCGAGAGGTAGTAGACGGTCGCGCCGTCCGGCGACCAGCAGGGGTCGGCGTCGTCTCCCGGCGGCAACGTCAGCCGGCGCAGGTCGGTCCCGTCGGGCCGGACGACCCAGAGGCTGGTGCGACCCCGGTTCTCGGCCAGGTCGGTGCTCCGGAGGGAGAAGGCGATCCAGGCCCCGTCGGGCGACGCGGACGGCGCGCCGATCCGCTCGAACGAGACCAGGTCTTCGACGGTAAACGGGTGTGATAACTCCTGGGCGATGGTCGGGACGATCATGCAGACGACACTGCCGATGACCACGAGAACGAGAAGCGCGGCTCGCCGGGTCCTGCAATGCTCCATTCACTAGAATCGCGAAACGACGACTTATGTATTGTGCGGTGGGTCGATCGCGCGTCACCCCCGGGCACGACCCCACCGGGCTTCGGGCCCAAAAAGACGTCAGATATAGGGATACTCTGATCACTCTTCAGCGATCGAGCGGGCGTCCGCCGATCGCCGGAGACGAAGATGAACGCACGTCATCAGTCCAAGAGAACCCGGCCAGGACCGGGAGCGGAACGAACGTTGAACAGAAGCGGCGGCCCCCACCCTCGAACTGCCAACCACGACCTGAACGAGGGATGGGAACCTGGTGTACGGAACGCCATCGACGGTCATAGGTGTTGCGGTCTGACGCGGGAGAGCCGGCGATGATCCCCGGCACCACGATCGCCGACTACCTGGACGGCATCCGCTACCGCCGGTACAGCCGCTCGGTCCTGATCGAGCGGCGCCGGCTCCTTGCCCACGCGGCCGTCTGCGGCGGGACCGCCTGGCTCGCCGGGACGCCGGCCCCCGAGGTCGTCGCGACTGTCCGGGACCGGCTCGGTTTCCGTTCACCGACGCAGAGCCGCCGGCTCGAGGCCGTGGTCAACGACTACCAGGCCTGGTGCCGGCGGGCAGCGGCGCCGGAGGGTGGGTCATGAACGGTGCGGGCGCGGACCAGCCGTTTCGCCCGGTGCGCGAGGCGCTCGACCTCCTCGTCGAGCCGGGCTCGGTCGCGGAACTCCGGGCGATCGGGACGGACGGCCGAATCTCGTCGGGCTACTTCGAGGATTCATCACGGATGGCGACCGCGGCCGAGGTGCTCGACGGGACGGGCGAGTTCTCCGGGATCTACCTCACGCTCAACCCGGTCAACCCGGCCCTTCTCTCTCGGCGGGCGAACCGGGTCCAGAGCCGGCTCTCCCGCCGGGACGCGACCACCGCCGATGGCGACATCCTCCGCCGGCGCTGGCTCCCGATCGACATCGACCCCGTCCGGCCGAGCGGGATTTCCGCCACCCCGGACGAGCACCGGGCCGCCTGCCGCACCGCTCGCGCGATCGGTGAGCACCTCACCGGGCTTGGCTGGCCCCGGCCGATCGTCGCGGACTCGGGGAACGGCGGCCACCTCCTCTACCGGGTCGATCTCGCGAACGATGCCGCCTCGACCGCACTCGTCCACGACGTGCTCCGGGTGCTCGACGCCCGGTTCTCGGACGAACAGGCCACGGTCGACACGGCGAACTTCAACGCGGCCCGGATCTGGAAGTACTACGGCACGGTGAGCCGAAAGGGCGACTCGACCCGTGACCGGCCGCACAACCGGTCATCGATCATCGCGCGGCCGCACGAGGTCGCGGTGGTGCCGGCATCGCTCCTCCGGGCGCTCGCCGCGTCCCTGCCAGCGCCCGAGCCGCCCGGCTCCGCCCCGGCCGCATCCCCCGGTCCCCGCGGGCCGGGAGCGCTCGACCTTCGCGCCTGGCTCGCCGAGCACCGGGTCGGCGTCGCGGCCGAGAAGCCCTGGCAGGGCGGCACGCTGTTTTCGCTCGAGCGATGCCCGTTCTCGGACGCCCACGCGGACGGGGCGTACGCGATCCAGTTCGCGAACGGCGCCATCCATGCCGGGTGCAAGCACGACTCGTGCGGCGGGGGCCGGCAGCGGTGGCCCGAGCTCCGGAGCCGGTTCGAGGGCGGGCGGGCCGACCGCCTGGAGCAGGCCGGCACGACGGCGCCGGCGCCCGCGGGCGAGAACGAAAGCGAGGCGGCAACGACGGCGAGAGCAGTGCTCGAGGCCGGCGACCCGGTCCGCTACTTCCTTGGGGCCTTCGAGGCGGAGCATGTCGGGGATGACACCCTCGCCCGGTGCCTGATCGCCTCGATCGCCTCCCAGACGGTCCTGAACTCGCAGGGCCTGCACGTCTACGTCACCGGGGAGTCGGGCAAGGGCAAGTCG
>CAYLUL010000063.1:4096-9621 GCA_964386835.1 uncultured Methanospirillum sp. | reverse complement strand
GGGGAGGAGGGCGGGGCTGATCGTCAAGCACGTCGGCCTGAACGCCTGCGCCGACCCCCTGGTCCAGGCGACCACCCAGGGCCTCTCGGCCGGTGTCGTCGTGCTGGTGGGTGATGACCTGGAGAGCCGCTGGTCCGAGAACGCCCAGGACTCCCGATACTACGGAGAGCTGGCCGAAGTCCCGGTGATCGAGCCAGGGAGCGACACCGCGCTCGAGAGCATCGAGGAGGCGTTCCGCCTCTCCGAGTCCCACTCCCGAGTGGTGATCGTCCGTCTGACTCCGCCCCTTCTCGAGGGGGGTCTGCGGGGAGCTCCCCTTTCGCGGGAGGTCCGCGTTCGACCCCGCCCTGGTGCCGACCTCACCCACAGGGGGCGGCATCAGCAGGCGCGGCGCGGGACGCGCGCCCTCTTCTCCTGGTCGACCGGGTCGCGCCTCAACCGGCCCGGTCCCGGAGAGACCGGGGTCGGAGCCGCCGGTGGGACCGCCCGGATCAGCACGGTCTACCCCCCACCGTCCGGGATCGGGCCGGTGCCGCTCCGGGAGCTCGGCCGACCCTTCGTTCAGGAGCATCGCCAATTGCGCCCTCCGCCCGACGCCGGCGAGCCCGAGACCTACCACCGGCGCGGACGGCGGAGCACCCTCTGTCCTGACTGCCCCTTCGGGCCGGCGATCACGCTTCTGAAGGAGCGCGGGCTTGTGCCGATCTGCGACACCGGGTGTGCGCTCTTCGCCCTTGCCCCGCCGTACGAGCACGGGATTGCCGGGTACGGTCTCGGCTCATCGATCGGGGTCGCAACGACCAGTACGGGAATCGCCCTGACTGGGGACTACGCCCTTCTCCACTCCGGGATCAACGCCCTGGTCGAGGCCTATGCGACGGACACCCCGCTCCTCGCCGTCGTGCTTCAGAACCAGTGCCTGGCGATGACCGGACGGCAGATGGCCCCTGATGTTGCCGCCTTCCTGGACTGGACGGCGCCCTCCCACGTGGAAGCAGGCGACCAGGCAGCCCTCGAGAGAGTGCTCGTCGCCCCCGCACGACCGACGACCGTGATCATCCGGGGCAGCTGCCCCATTGGAGCCCGTTATGGAACCGTGGAATATTGAGATCTGCGACGTGACGCTCAGGGACGGAGAGCAGACTCCGGGCGTCTCGTTCACCTGCGAGGAGAAGGCATCGATCGCGACCCTCCTCGACCGCATCGGAGTCGAGGTGATCGAGGCGGGATTTCCCGCCGTCTCGACCTACGAGAAGGCCTGTGTCCGGGCCGTGACCGCGCTCGGTCTGGACGCACGGATCTGCTGCCTCGCCCGGGCACGGCGAGAGGACGTGGACGCCGCGCTCGAGACCGACGTCGATATGGTCAGCATCTTCTTCGCGACCTCGGACCTGCACATCCTCCATAAGTATGGCCGGCCACGCGAGGACGTCCTCGCCGAAGCGCTCGGCGTTGTCGATTATGCCCACGACCACGGGCTCGTGGTGCGGTTTGCCGCGGAGGACGCCTCCAGGACCGACCCGACGTTCCTTGTGGACATGTACCGGGCCGGGGGAGAGCACGGCGCCGCCCTCGCGTCCTTCGCGGACACAGTCGGCTGCCTCACCCCCCTTGAGATGCACCAGGTGATGGCTCGCCTCGTCGATGCCAGCCCGATTCCACTCTGTGCTCACTGCCACAACGACCTGGGCATGGCGACCGCGAACACGATCGCCGCCGCCGAGGCAGGGGCCTTCCAGCTCCACACCACCGTGAACGGGATCGGGGAGCGAGCCGGCAACGCCCGTCTCGAGGAGGTGCTCGTCACCCTCCGGCTCAAGGGCGGCGTGGATCGGTACGACCTGACGATCCTCCCCGAGCTCTCGGCGCTCGTTGCGCAGTGCTCCGAGATCCCGGTCTCGAAGACCCATCCGATCGTGGGTGAACACGCCTTCGCCCACGAAAGCGGGATCCACATCGCGGCGATGTTAAAAGACCCCGACTGCTACGAATATGTCCATCCCGTCCTGCTCGGGACGAAGCGTCACTTCCACCTGGGCAAGCACACGGGAAGGCGAGCGCTCGAGTACGTCGTCGGGTCCCTCGGATACTCGCTCGACGCCGACCAGATCGGGCGTGTCCTCGCGCTCGTCAAGGAGCGGAGCGAACAGAAGTGCTGCGTCACCCCGGAGGTGCTCGTCACGCTGATCCAGCAGGTCCAGGGAGCACCCTGATGCCGACCCTCTCCGAGCGGATCCTGGGCGCTCCGGCCGGCGCCTGCGTCGACCGACAGGTCGACCGGGCCTTTGTGCATGACGGCACGGGGGTGCTCACCCTCGGCACCTTCCGAACGATCGGCCGGGAGCTCGCTGTGCCGGAGCGTCTCTCGGTCCTCTTCGACCACCTGGCGCCGGCGAACACCTCGGTGACGGCCGACCTCCAGGCCGACCTCCGCCGGTTCGCGGCCGAGCAGGGGCTCTTCTTCATGGACGTGGGTGAGGGAATCTGCCACCAGCTGATGGGGGAGGGCCAGGTGCTCCCGGGGGAGCTGGTGATCGGCGCCGACTCTCACACCTGTACCCTCGGCGCGTTCGGCGCGTTTGCCACAGGGGTGGGGGCAACCGACATGGCCGCGATCTGGGCGACCGGCGAAACCTGGCTTAAGGTACCGGAGACGGTGCGGATCGATCTGGGGGGGCGACTCGAGGGGATGGTCGAGGCGAAGGACCTCGCCCTCACCTACGTCGGCCGCCTCGGGATGGACGGGGCGACCTACCGCGCGCTCGAGTTCGTCGGCGAGGGAGCGGAGACGCTCTCGATCGCCGGCCGGATGACCTGCGCCAACCTGGCGATCGAGTCCGGCGCGAAGGCAGGGCTCTTCTACGCGGACGAGGTGACACGGCACTATCTCGCCGGTTTTGGCCGCGAAGTCGGGGTGCAGCACCCCGAGGAGGGGGCGTACGTCCAGGAGCTGGCGATTGACCTCGGCGCGATCGAGCCGGTGGTGGCCCTCCCCGGTCGAGTCGACACGATCCGGACCGTTGCAGCGCTTGAGGAGACCCCGGTCGACCAGGTCTTCGTCGGCACCTGCACCAACGGGCGGTTTGAGGACCTGGAGCGGCTCGCCACCCTGCTCCGGGGCCGGAGAGTCCGGGTCCGGACGATCGTGGTCCCGGCATCGCGCCGCACCCTCCTCGAGGCAACGCGGGCCGGCGTGGTCGAGGGCCTCCTCGAGGCCGGGTGCACGATCGGGCCTCCGGGCTGTGGACCGTGCCTCGGCACCCACCTCGGGGTGATCGGCGAGGGAGAGGTCTGCCTGTCGACCGCGAACCGGAACTTCAAGAACCGGATGGGCGTCGGTGGAGAGATCTATCTCGGGTCCATCGCCACCGCCGCCGCCACCGCGCTTGCCGGCGTCATCGCCTCTCCGGAGGTACCGTCATGAGGCTGCGGGGCCCGGCGATCCTCCTCCCGGCAGACGTGGACACGGACCAGATCATCGCCGGGCGATACCTCCGGACCAAGGACCCTCTGACCTGGGCCACGCACGCCTTCGAGGACCTGGACCCCACCCTCGCCAGCCGGCTCGCCGGCTCGGTGCTGGTCGCGGGACCGAACTTCGGGTGCGGCTCGTCCCGCGAACAGGCTGCCCGCGCCCTCCGCGATGCCGGCGTGGTGGCGGTGGTCGCCCCCACCTTCGCCCGGATCTTCTTCCGAAACGCCGTCAACCTCGGCCTCCCGGTGGCCGAGGCAGCGCTCGAATGCAACGAGGGAGAGGCGGTCGATCTCGACCTGGACGAAGGCTCTGTGCGGGCGGGAACCCGCGTTCCGGTCCCATGCCGACCGCTCTCTCCCCGGATGAAGGAGATCCTGGAGGCGGGCGGGCTCGTCGAGCTGCTGCGGAGACGGGTGTGATTCCTGAGTACCGTGCGGTGGGGGTCGCGACATCCCGCCCATGTGGCGAGCGGGTCTACTTCCTGACCCGGTATCTGCTCCGCCCGTCGGGTGACTCCTACGACGTGCTCCGTGTCGAGCCAGACCCCGATGCTTCAGGCCTGATGCGTCCCATCCAGAGCGAGTCCCTCGTCCTCCCGGCCGCGGAGGTCGCGGTCTACCCCGACCGGGTTGGGCTTGCCGACCGGGCCGGCCTGGTCCGGCTCGCCCGTGCGACCGGCCGAAGGTGCACCGTCTTCTTTGGGCGCGACGAGCATGTCACGTTCGTTCTCGACCCAGACCTGGAGTTGGTGCGAACAATCCACGTCTACGACGTCGAGCCCCCGGTACCGAGCCTGGCCGCGATCTGCGGCGACCTCGAGCAGGCCGGCCTCACCGGCGAGCTCGGCCTGGCCTTCGAGTATCACATCCGTGACCTCCGGTCCCTCGAAGCCGGGGTCTATCCCTGCCGCGCCTCCGGGCTCGCCCGCTCTCTCGACCGGGACGGTCCAGGCGAGGGGGAGCGTATCGCGTGCTGCCAGACCGGGCGAGAGCTCCTGCGGGAGACCTATCACGTCGAGGCGGCGACGGTCGAGACCTGCCCGTGCACGATGATCGATGCCGGACCGTTCATCGCCCGGTGCTGCCGCTCCGAGAGGACGGGGTTGCAGACCATCAACGGCCACCTCGGAACCGTCGTACACTGGGGCGCGACCCCGCTCGTGGTCCTCGATGCGCTCCGGGCCCTGGCCACCGAACTGGAGGAGACCGGGTGACCCGGATCGCAGTGGTCGAGGGCGACGGGATCGGGCGCGAGGTGGTCCCGGTGGCCGCCCGGGCCCTCGCAACGCTTCGGCCCGACGTGAAACAGGTCCCGGTCGAGCTTGGCCTGGAGCGCTGGCGCCGGACCGGCACCGCGCTCGACGAGGATGACCTCGAGATCCTCCGGTCGGTCGACGCGGTTCTCTTCGGCGCAGTCCAGTCGGCCCCGCACGGGGAGTACCCGAGTGTTGTCCTCTCCCTCCGCCGGGCGCTCGGCCTCTACGCAAACATTCGACCTGTGCAGGGCGGGAGCGCCGACCTGGTTGTCGTCAGAGAGAACTCCGAGGGGCTCTACGCCGGGCGGGAACGGGTCGAGGCGGACCGCGCCTGCACCGAGCGCGTGATCACGCGGGCCGGGACCGAACGGATCACCCATCTTGCGTGCCGGCTCGCAGCCAGGCGACGTCATCTCACCATCGGCCACAAGGCGAACGTCCTGGCGGCCGATCGGTTCTTCCTCGAGATCGCCCGATCAATCGCTGTGAGCGAGAGGGTTGACGTCGACGACGCCTTCATCGATGCGCTCTGCCTGGATGTCCTGCGCCGGCCTGAGCGGTACGACGTGATCCTGGTCGAGAATATGTTTGGGGATATCCTCTCGGACGTGGCCGCCTTTCACGTGGGGGGCCTCGGCCTGCTGCCCAGTGCAAACCTCGGGGACCGGCACGCCCTCTTCGAACCCGTCCATGGGTCCGCCCCGGACATCGCGGGACGGGGCATCGCGAACCCGACAGCCGCTCTCCTCTCAGCCGCCATGCTCCTCGACCACCTCGGGGACCCCGATGCTGCCC
>CAYLUL010000063.1:0-3996 GCA_964386835.1 uncultured Methanospirillum sp. | reverse complement strand
GCTCTCCTCTCAGCCGCCATGCTCCTCGACCACCTCGGGGACCCCGATGCTGCCCACCGCCTACAGTCCGCAGTCGAGACGGTGCTCACCGGCGCCGTTCGGACGCCGGACCTCGGCGGAACGGCGACGACACAGGAGTTTGGGGACGCGGTCCTCGCGGCCCTCTGAAATAAAAAGAGAGGGCGTTCAGGGCCGCCGCGCGACGACTCCGAAGGCGAGCAATGCAAGGCCGAGACCGGCCAGCGGAAGAACCGAGAGACCTGACTGCGTCGCGGTCGGCGCTGCTGTCGTCGGGGCAGTGCTGATCGGGGAACTCGTCTCGACCGTGGAGGTCACCGCCGTGGTGGCGACCGTCGTCTCCAGAGCGGAGGCGACCGTCACCGGGAACCGGGTGATCACCCCGTTCTGGTCGAGGACCGTGACACGGTACTCACCGGGACCGGGGATCGTGACGACCCCGGAGAACGAACCGGACGCGTCGGTCAGGACGTACTCAGGCTCGTGGGAGAAGTTACCGGGACCCAGCACCGAGATCCCGATCGAGGTACTCTTCTTCCCGGGGGCCGTCCCGGAGACGGTGAGGTTCGCCACGTCGGACTGTGTTGACGGGGAGGTGACGGTCACTTCACCCGAGCG
Source organism: uncultured Methanospirillum sp. (assembly GCA_964386835.1). Lineage (GTDB taxonomy): Archaea > Halobacteriota > Methanomicrobia > Methanomicrobiales > Methanospirillaceae > UBA288. Next base: position 3,360 of record CAYLUL010000063.1, on the reverse strand, counting down.
GTCGACGAGGGTGACGGGAAGGGCTGTGACCGAGGCAGACCCGTAGATGGACGGGTCACGCTGTCGCTGGAGCTCGACCTTGTAGTCACCCTTCCCCAGGCCCGTCGTCTCGAAGGTGGCGGAGAATGTCCGGTCTGGCTGGACCACCACGGTCGAGCGGGCCCGTTCCTCCATCCCCTGGTAGAGGATGATGTCGGTCGTGAATCCGACCGGGAGGGTCGAGGTCCCGTTTACGACGATGGGGTCGCCAACAGGAAGGGTCCGGGGCACGTCGATGGTCACGATATAGGCAGAGGCGCCCGCAGTGATCAGCGAGGCGAGGATGAGAAGGAGAATTAGTCGTCGTATCATCGTATCGGCTCCATGGCGCCCTGTTTGAGACAGGGCACGGACGCAACATTTCTATTACCCCGGGACGTATTAAACGATTCACGTTCATGAGAGAGGAGAAGCCGCTCGCGACCTGGACCGGGACGGACCGTCTCGGCGACCAGGTCGTCCCGACCCTGACCGTCATCATCAAGACGCCGGGGTGCTCCTGGCGTCGGTGCCGGATGTGCTCGTATAGCCACGAGCAGCACGGACGGATCGAGGACGCGGAGGCGCTGGTTCGTGCTCAGCTCGCCTGGGTCCGCCGCGAGTACGCCGGACGCGACTTCGATTTCGTCAAGGTCTTCAGCTCCGGGAGCCTCTTTGACCCGAACGAGGTGCCGCCCGCCGCCCTCGACGCGATCGCCGAGACCTTCCGGGGCAAGACCCTCCTCGCCGAGACGAGGCCCGAGTTCATCGACCGCGAGCGGGTGGAGGAGGTTTGCGCCATCCTCGACGACGGATCCGTGGACCGGCCCCTCTATGTCGCCGTCGGGCTCGAGACGACCAGCGACCGTGTGCGCGACAAGTCGATCGACAAGGGGTTCTCGTACGCGGTCTTTCTCCACGCGGCACGCGAGGCGCATGCTGCGGGCGCCGGCGTCAAGGCCTACCTGCTCCACAAGCCGCTCTTCCTGACCGAGGCGGAGGCGATGGAGGACATGAAGCGGTCGATCGCCGAGGTCGCTCCCCACGCAGACCTGATTTCGATGAACCCATGCACCGTCCAGCGGAGGACCGATCTCGAGAGGTACTGGCAGCGGCGAGCGTATCGTCCCCCGTACCTCTGGTCGGTTGTTCGGATTCTCCTCGAGGCCGAACCGCATGTCACCGCCGATCCGCTCGGCGGCGGGCGGCACCGTGGACCGCACAACTGCGGGGAGTGCGACCGGGAGCTGGTGGAGGCGATCCGCGACTACTCGCTCACCGCGGACCGGTCACGCCTCGTCGAGGCGGACGCGCTCCCGTGCACCTGTAAAAAGGAGTGGGAGTTCGTGCTCGAGAACGAGCGCTCCTACTGCATGCCGCTCACGCGGTGATGTGAGGCTCTTCGCACCCGAGGCACCGGGCGAGCAGGGGCAGGAAGGTGCCCGCATCCGAGACGATCCCGATCGCCTGCATCGTGCCCCGGTCCATCAGCTTGGTCACCGATGCCGGGTTGATGTCGACGCAGATCGTCTTGACTCCGGCGGCAAGGCAGTTGCCGACCGCGATCGAGTGGAGGAGGGTGCCGACCATCAACACCATGCCGCATCCTTTCAGGTGTTCGCGGATCGCGTCCTGCGCCACCACCATGTCGGTGATCACATCGGGGAGCGGGCCATCGTCGCGCAGGGAGCCGGCAAGAACGAACGGCGCCCCTTTTTTGACACATTCATACATGACACCGCTCGTCACGATCCCGGACTCGACCGCCTGCCGGATCGACCCGGCGCGCAGCACTTCGGCGATCGCGTAGAGGTGGTTCCGATGACCGTGAGCGGTCGGTTTCCCGGTCGAGAGGTCCATCCCGAGCGAGGTGCCATAGAGGCTGTTCTCGATATCGTGAGTCGCGAGGGCATTGCCGGCGAAGACCACGTCGATGTAGCCCTCGCGCACGAGCCAGGCGAGCGCTGGGGCCGCCCCGGTGTGGATGATGGCCGGACCGCCGACGAGACCAATTCGTCCGCCCGCATGCTTCAACTCGGCCATCTCGTGTGCGATCTGCCGGATCAGGGTCTCGCTCGGCCGCTCGGAGGAGACGGTGCCGTGCATGAACTCGAAGGTCGTCGTCTCGCGTGGCCGCTCGGGGGGACGGACAAGGACCCCTTCCTCGCCGACGACGACCAGTTCTCCGCGCTTCAGTTTCGAGAGCGGCACGCAACGTGCGCGCCGTGCGGCGGGATCGACCATGATCAGGCAGTCCATCTCGATCTCTTCGACCGGGAGCCACTCCCCACGCCACTTCACCGAAGTCGGGTAGTTGGTGGTCGTGTAGAACCCCCGGGGGATCACCCGGTCCTCCTCCGCCGGGACGAGCCGGACGTCCTCGACCGATGCCTGACGGGCGCCGAGCCGGTGGAGGTCAGAGAGGATCTCGCCGAGCCTGCCTTCGTTTTCGGCCGAAACGAGCAGCCGCGCGTAGGTCGGGTCCGTCTTGTGCTTGCCCACGTCGAAGACCAGGATCTCGAACGACCCTCCGCGGTCCATGATCCGGTCGAAGACCTGGGTCATGATCCCCGAGTCGATGATATGGCCTTCGAGCTCGATCTCCCGCGAGGTCTCCATATGTGTTTTATATCTCTCCGGGGCCGTTATCCCTTTTTCGGTGATCGACGCCCGGATCGGGACGCAATTGGTCGCCGGCCAGGTGACGTTCCGCGGCGGTGAGGGCGGCCCGGGTATTGACATTGTGACGGATCGAGGGGTCGTCGATCAGGAGCCGGCACTCCTCCTGCAGGTCCCCCATCTGGCCGGCGTGGAGCACGTTGATCCCGGCGGGGATCGCCTGCCGACCGTCGATCACATCGACGTAAGGCAGAGCCGAAGCCCCGTCGCCAACCGGCACCCAGACCGAGAGAGCGGGGCAGGGCTGGCTCCGGTACACCTGGACGACCTGCTCGACGATCGCCGAGGAGAGGCAGGGGAGGTCTGCCGCGACGGTGAGGACCGGCTCGTCGAGCCCGAGGAGGGCGACCGCTTCCACCAGGTCTTCGACATACCCCGCGCCGCCGGTGCAGATGCAGAGGATGTCGTGCGCGCGGCACCAGTTCTGCGTATAGGGAGTCCGGGGTGAGGCGACCACCACCGGCTCAACCGTCGCCTCGCGGAGCGCGTCTGCCACCAGTTCGATCAGGGGGAGACCGTTGCAGAGCGCGAGCGGCTTCTCACCGCCGCCGAAACGGGCACCGCGGCCCCCGGCGAGGATCAGGCCAAGCATGCCTCGAGTTCCTCGAGCAGCTGACGGTTCTCGTCACGCGTCCGAACCGCGACCCGGATATGGCCGGGCAT
>CAYLUL010000062.1:0-9797 GCA_964386835.1 uncultured Methanospirillum sp. | reverse complement strand
TCAAGATCATACGCGCCCTCGGGGTCCAGGGCGGATGCAACATCCAGTTCGGGTTCCAGGACGGGGATTACCGCGTCATCGAGGTGAACCCCCGTGTCTCGCGCTCATCGGCCCTTGCCTCCAAGGCGACCGGGTACCCGATCGCACGAGTCGCGGCCAAGATCGCAATCGGCCTCACCCTCGATGAGATCACGAACACGGTGACCGGCTGCACCCCCGCGTCCTTCGAGCCGTCGATCGATTACGTCGTGGTCAAGGTGCCGCGCTGGCCCTTCGATAAGTTCACCCGGGCCGACCGGACCCTGACGACGGCGATGAAGTCGACCGGCGAGGTGATGGCGATCGGTCGAACGATCGAAGAGGCGTTCAAGAAGGCGCTTCGCTCCCTCGACACGGACGTCACGACCCACACCGACCGGAACGAGATCCGGATGCTCCTCTCGCATCCGACCGATGAACGGTTCGGCTGCCTCTTCGATGCCTTCCGGCAGGGTTTCTCTGTCGAGGAGGTCGCACGTCTTACCTTCATCTCCCCGTTCTTCCTCGAGAAGGTTCGGAACATCGTGGAACTGGAGGGTCGTCTGAAGGGCTCATCCGGTCCCGCGGAGGCTGATCTTCTGCTCGCACGGCTGTACGGCTTCTCGGTCGCCGAGCTCGAAGAACTGACCGGCATGGTTTCCTCCTCACTCGAAGCCCTCTTCGGCCTGCCGGCGTACAAGATGGTCGACACCTGCGCAGCAGAGTTCCCGGCGGAGACACCGTACTTCTACTCGACCGCAGAGCCCACCTCGGAACTGACCACGACCGAATCCCGCAAGGTCCTGATCCTCGGCTCAGGGCCGATCCGGATCGGCCAGGGGATCGAGTTCGATTACTGCACGGTCCACGACGTCACCGCCCTTCGGGAAGAGGGCGTTGAGGTCCATATCGTCAATAACAACCCCGAGACGGTCTCCACCGACTTCGACACTTCGGACCGTCTCTTCTTCGAGCCGATGCAGCTCGAGGACGTGATGAACATCCTCCTATCGGACGACTACGAGGGCGTGATGGTCCAGTTCGGTGGACAGAACGCGGTCAACCTCGCGGTGCCGATCCAGGAGGCGATCCAGGCGCGTGGACTCTCGACCCGGATCCTGGGGACAAGTCCGGATGCGATGGACATGGCCGAAGACCGGGACCGGTTCTCCGAGATGCTCGATCGGCTCGACCGGGTGTGCCGGGACATGCTCGAACGGCACGTGCCCTCCGGATGGCGAACGAGATTGGGTACCCGGTCCTGGTCCGTCCCAGTTACGTCCTCGGCGGGCGCGCGATGGAGATCGTCCACGACGACGTCGAGCTCAAGACCTACATGAAGGAGGCAATCCGGGTCTCACGCGCCCACCCGGTGCTGATCGACTCGTTCCTTCAGAATGCGATCGAACTGGATGTCGATGCGGTCTCGGATGGCGTCGACGTGCTGATCGGCGGGATCATGGAGCACATCGAGGAAGCCGGCGTGCACTCGGGCGACTCTGCCTGCGTAATCCCGACGCAGTCCCTCTCGGACTCGGTGATCGAACGGGTCCGCGACTACACCCGCCGGATCGCGCTCGAACTCGGGGTGGTCGGCCTCGTCAACATCCAGCTCGCCGTGAAGGACGATACGGTCTTTGTCCTGGAGGCGAACCCGCGGGCCTCGCGAACCGTGCCGTTCGTCTCGAAAGCGACCGGCATCCCGCTCGCCAAGGTGGCGGCGCGCGTGATGCTCGGGCGTCCGCTTGGCGAGCTCGGCTACACGGAGCGCACCTTCGACCATGTCGCGGTCAAAGAGGTCCTCCTCCCCTTCAACAAGCTCCCGGGTGTTGACACTGTCCTCGGGCCTGAGATGAAGTCGACCGGCGAGGTGATGGGGATCGACTACGACTTCGGTCGGGCCTACTACAAGGCGCTGATCGCCGCCGCGAATGCCCTTCCCACGTCCGGGAACGTCTTCATCTCGGTCACGACGGACCAGGCAGATCAACTCCGGTTCATCGCCCGCACCCTCGTCGACCTGGGGCTTTCGATCTACGGAACGCAGGGGACGGTCGAGGCGCTGCAGGAGTCGGGGATCGAAGCCCACCTGGTCCGCAAGGTCCAGGAGGGGTCCCCGAACGTGATCGACATGATGCGTCGCGGTGAGATCCAGCTGATCGTCAACACCCCGTCCGACAAGGCCTCGCGGCAGGACCATTACCGGATCATGCGGATGGCGGTCGATTTCGGGGTTCCGTACATCACGACCCTTGCAGCGGCTCGCGCCGCCACCCTGGCGATCGAGGCGAACGGCAAGAACCGCCTGACCCTCGAACCGCTCGGTCATTACCTCGGGGCCACCTGAAGGCCCCCCAAAAAAGGGCGGTGCCCTGCCTGGCTGACCCCTCTCTTTGATCCGGATCTACTCGGGGCGGTAGGCGCGAACCCGGATCGAGGCGATCGCGGACTCGGTCGCCTCTCGCTCCCCTGGAGTCAGCTCGAGATCGCCAAGAACGACCTGCGCCGTCGGGTCATTTGTCATGCAGGCGAGGAGGAACGGGACCTCCTCGAGGACCTCGACGCGGGTGAACCCGGCCCGTCGGATGAGGGCGAGATACCGTTCGCGCGAGATCGCACCGGCGATGCAGCCGACATAGGCCGACACCGAGGTCCGGACGCGTTCAGGCAGGTCGCCGACCATCACCATGTCCGAGATCAGGAGTCGGCCTCCGGGTTTGAGCACGCGAAACGCATCAAGGAAGACCTGCCCCTTCTCGGGCGAGAGGTTGATCACACAGTTCGAGATCACGACATCGACCGATCGGTCGGCGATCGGCAGGTGCTCGATCTCCCCGAGGCGGAACTCCACGTTTCCGTATTCGCCCACCCGGGCGTTGTTGCGGGCCCGATCGAGCATCGCGGGCGTCATGTCGACGCCGATGACGAGCCCCTCGTCACCCACCTGCCGGGCGGCGAGAAACGCATCGAACCCGGCCCCCGAGCCCAGGTCGAGCACCGTCTCTCCCGGGGCAAGCGCTGCCAGGGCGATCGGGTTGCCGCACCCGAGCCCGAGGTTGGCACCGGCGGGAACCCCCGCCATCTCGTCGTTCGAGTAGCCCACAGCGCGGCTGATCTCCCGGGGATCGGCACTTCCGCAGCAGCCCGATCCGCATCCGCAGCCACAGGATTCCTCGGCGACCCGTGTATACCCTTCCCGTACCGTCTCGTGAATCTGTTCGTTCCGCTTCATCAGGTGACCTCGCGCATGACCGGGTCGAGCACCCCACGCACCATCCCGTCGAGCTGGCTCGCCCGCATCAGCACGAGGCAGCAGACCTCACCCTTGCAATTACAGGAGCTTATCGCGAGCTTGTCGCCCGGGCCGACGCCGAGTCGCTGGCGAAGGTCCTTCGGCAGCACGATCTGGCCGCGTTCGTCCATCGTCACCAGTGCCTCGAGCCGGCACGCGTTCTGTTCGTCGGTCATGCAGTCTCCTGGTTGGTGCGGGAGATGATAATGATTCAGAATGATCCAAAAAATCAGATAATTCTGCAATGATCTCTCCGGGATGAGCACCGATCATCTGGCATCATCCATGATCGGATCTCACGCTGGGATTGACCCAGGTCCAGTGTCGGTTCGCCGAACGGGGTTTCCTCGACCATGCCCTCTCCCCGAGTCTCTTCCCTGGTCTGCAGCATGGCACATTGACGAGCCAGTTCTTCTCTGGGAATCTCCTCCTCTCCGCTCTTTGTCCAGGACTCGGTGTTGCGGTCGTCGGCACCTCCTGTTCGAACCGCTGGCAACAGTGAAGGCCTGAACTCCCCCTCCCCACACCAGGTGAAACTCTAATACCCTTTCCCGCGAACCATCTCCCAGCGAATTCTGGTGATCTCAATGGGCAAGGGAACGATTGTGCTCGCCTTTTCCGGCGGGCTCGACACCTCGATCTGCGTTCCGTTCCTGAAGGAGCGGTACGACTACGATCGCGTGGTGACGGTCGCTGTCGATGTCGGTCAGACTGAGGCCGACATCCGGATGGCGACTGAAAAAGGAGAGCGCATCGCGGACAAGCACTATACGATCGATGCCCGTGAGCGGTTCGTCTCTGAGGGGGTCTTCCCCTCGATCAGGGCGAACGGCTCGTACGAGGGCTACCCGATGGGGACCTCGCTCGCCCGCCCGGTGATCGCCGAGGAGTGCGTTCGGATCGCGAAGGAGGAGGGAGCCACCGCGGTGGCTCACGGGTGCACCGGCAAGGGCAATGACCAGCTGCGGTTTGACTTCATCGTGCGCGCTTCCGGGCTCGATGTGGTCGCCCCGATCCGGGAGCAGAACCTGACCCGCGAATGGGAGATTGAGTACGCCGCCGATCACGATATCCCCGTGCCGGTGGCGAAGGAGAAGCCCTGGTCGATGGACGAGAACTGCTGGTCTCGTTCGATCGAAGGTGGCCTGCTTGAGGACCCGTCGTACCATCCCCCGGAGGAGATCTGGCACTGGACGACCTCGCCCGAGATGGCGCCCGACACGCCCGCCGAGATCTCGATCACCTTCGAGGAGGGATTCCCCATCGCCATTAACGGCGAGCTGATGAAGGGGTTCGACCTGATCATGGCGCTCAACCGGCTCGCCGGTGCCCACGGCATCGGCCGGAACGACATGATCGAGGACCGCGTCCTCGGACTCAAGGCGCGCGAATGCTACGAGCACCCTGCCGCGACCGTGCTGCTCGCGGCTCACCGTGACCTCGAACGTCTCGTCCTGACCCGACAGGAGCTGGCCTTCAAAGCGATGGTCGACGAGAAGTGGTCGGAGCTCGCCTACATGGGGCTCGTGTACGAGCCACTTTATGCCGCTCTCAACGCCTTCATCGATGAGACGCAGCGTGTGGTAAACGGGACGGTCGACCTGCAGCTCTACAGGGGCGGACTCCGGGTCCTCGGTCGGTCATCGCCGAATGCGCTCTACTCGAGCGACATGGTCTCGTTCGACTCGACCACGGTCGATCAGTGTTCGGCGATCGGGTTCTCCGAGTATTTCGGGCTCCAGGCTCGCATGCGGCGGACCCTCTGAGCCGTCCTGCATGAAAGTCGTCTGCCTCCTCTCGGGGGAGCACCCGGCGCTCCCGGCGGCGGAGCTGCGGTGCGCGGTCCGCGTCGATGAGACCCTGTCACAGGTGGCGGTCGGGGAGTGTCCCGACCCGTCCCGCCTCGAGCGCCTGGCCCTCACCCACCGGGTCTACGAGTACATCGCGGACGTGTCGGCGACGGATGAGGCGGTCGACGCGATGGTGCGCTCGGCCGACCTCACCCCGGACGGGACCTATGTCGTCCGGGTGAAGAAGGTCGAGGGTGCCGCTCTCAAAACGCCGGAACTCGCGCTTGAGCGGCGCCTCGGGGCCCTGGTCACCGGCCGGGTCTCGCTCTCCTCACCCGATGTCACCTACGGGCTCGTCTGCTCGCACGACCGATGCTTTCTCGGGCGGCTCCTCTGTGAGCCGGATCGCCGTTCAATCGATGCGCGCCGCCCCTTCTCGCGCCCGTTCTTTCACCCCGGGGTGATGATGCCGCGGATGGCCCGCGCGCTCGTCAATCTCGCGGGGGTGGAGCCCGGCGAGGTTCTCGTCGACCCGTTCACGGGAACCGGGGGAACCCTGATCGAGGCCGCGCTCCTCGGTGTCCGTTCGCTCGGGCTCGACGTCGATCCCCTGATGCTCCGGGGGGCACGCCAGAACCTTCCGGGAGCGGACGTTGCGCTCGCCGACGCCGCGCACCTTCCCCTCTGTTCATCCTCGGTCGATGCGATCGTCTCCGACCTGCCGTATGGACAGTCCGTCCAGATCCGGGGGGACAGCCTGGACCTGCTCTACGATCAGTCACTCGCAGAGGTCGCCCGTGTGCTCAAGCTCGGGCGGAGGGCCGTGATCGTCACCCACAGGCCGATCGACGCGATCGCGGCCCGCCACCTTGCGGTGATCGATCGGTTCGAGCAGCGGGTTCACCGATCCCTCACTCGGCGAATCCTGGTCCTGCAGCGTGTGGCTGAATCCTGACGGGGTTTTTCCGTCCTTCGATTGCGGAACATTTCGCCTCGGATCAACCCCCGGCACCTTGAGCAGGGATCGATTCACTATCTATTTCCATCAGGATCACTCTGTTTCTGATCAGAATGATCCGAAACACAGGTATCTTTGCCCTTATCTCGGGGCTTCTGATCATCTTGCTCTGCGCGGCCGGCTGTACGACCGCACCCGCCGGCACCACCACTGCATCGACGCCTGCGACCACGCTCGTCACCGTGGCTTCCACGGCGATGCCGGTCGCGAACCTCTCCAATCTGACCATCCGGGGCGAACTTGCCGCGCGCGCCGTCTCATACGCGGCTCGGATCGATGGCGGTACCCTGACTCTCGCCATGACCCGGGGCCCGAACTCCACTGAGTTCAGGGCGGTGCAGCAGGAACTCCAGACGATCAGGGCCGCCGATCCGCAGGCCGCGTACGTCTATACGGTCGAACAGGCGGACGGGGTCTCGCGGTTCATGGTCGACTCGGAGTACGGCCAGCCGAACGGCTCGAGCCCGGGAGACCTTCTTATGTTCAACCCGACGGGTCTTCCCACTGCTGTGACTGCCCCGGGAGCAACGGGAGTCTACACCGACGAGTGGGGCACGTTCGTCTCGGGCTATGCGCCAGTCCGCAACAGCACGGGGGCGATGGTCGGGCTCCTGCTCGTCGACGTGCGGTTCGACGACCTGAAAAGCATGTGTGCCGGGGAAGCCCTCATGCTCGCCACCCAGGTGGACGCCGGGAACCTTGCGACAGCCATCGCCAGGGGCGAGAACTCGACCGAATATCGCGCAATCGTGGACCAGTTGAAGGCGATGATGGCCCGGGACGGTCGGATCGAGTACATCAACATCTTTGAGCAGGCGAACGGAACGGCACGCTTCGTCGCTGACTCCGAGCACGGCAATCCCGACGCCTCGCACCTGGGCGAGACCGGGATCGAGCTGCCGTCGGAAGTGCCCCCCGTCGTCACCGAAGCAGGAGCGACGAATGTCTACACAGATCGGTGGGGCACGAACTTCGCCGGGTACGCGCCGATTCGGGGTGCAAACGGCCGGGTTATCGCGGTCTTCCGCATCGATATGGATATGTAAACTCCAACCCGACGACAGCGAAACCCCCCCATCCAATTTTTTACCCGCCCTCGCACCCTGGAGGCTCTGCGTGCTGCATGTGAGGATGAAGAAGATCCTCACCGAACCGCATCCTGGTCGTTCCGGGCCCATAACCGGCCGTCGTCGGCCATTTCTCCTGATGCACCAGTGGTTTTTTCGCGCAGGCCCCGGAGCCCTGATCCCGGGGGACAGGTTGATTGCCGGGCCGACCGTCCTATAGACCTGTGGACGTGCACGTGATGACGCGCGAACTGCTGAACCAGGTCATGATCCCCTCCCCGGGGGGCATGGGTGTTCTGTCCCTCTACCGGGAGGATCTCTCCACCGTCTACCCGGGGATGGTGCGGTTCCTGCTTCTCTACGAGGGCGGGGGCCGGATTCTTCCGCTCTTCTCGACCAACACCTACGAATACCCCCCTCTCCTTCCCGTCGATGCCGAGTCAGCGGCCTGGAGGGCTGCCCGTGACTGGGAGGAGGCGCTCAGGGCCGCCCCCGACCACCTGCTACCCCCTCCCCGATCCGTTCATCCTCCGGCGGAGACGACGGAAGGAGGGGTGCTGGTGCTACAGGGCAGTCCCCGCCCCGACGGCACCTGTGCTCGACTCGCGACGTGGGCAGCGGAGGCGGCACACTCCTCGGGTCGAATGGTCGAGGTCGTCTTCGTGCACGACCTCGAGATCCACCCCTGTATCGGCTGCTACCAGTGTTACAACACGGGGGAGTGCACCTTCGACGACGACATGACCCGCCTCGAGCCCGCAATCACCGCCTCGTCACTGCTGGTCGTCTGCTCCCCTGTCTACACCAACACCGTCCCCGCAGGGCTCAAGGCTCTGATCGACCGGGCACAGGCCCTGCATGCTCACACCGCCCTCTCGGGTCATTCCACCCCCGGCACCCGGAACGGGGTCCTCCTGGCGGCTGCGGGGAGAAGCGGACAGGCGAACTTCGACTGTGTCCGCAGTGTCGTCCGGCCCTTCATGGTCAACCTGGGCATCCACCCTGCACAGGAGGTGCTCGTGGATGACCTCGACCGGCGGCGTACCATCGATGCCGTGCCCGGTCTCGAGACCCGAGTCCGCCAGGCGATCCTCTCGTCGCTCCCGCCGGCGATCATTCCCGGGTCGGGAGACCATCACTCCTGAGCGAAGGACCGGGTTCGCAAGGCGATTGTATATATCCATACCGACACCAACGCTCCAGTACGGGGGGAAAGCTCCATGTCCGACAGTTCGACCGGATTTCGCCTGATCAACACCTCGGTACTCTCGTACCAGATCGTGGTCCCGTCCACGGCGGTCCTCTTCGTCGGGGATATTCTCAAGCTCGTCGACCACGACAAGGGCTTCATCTTCTACTCCAAGGTGACGGACATCCTGCACGAGACCGCCTCCGGCGCCTTCTCCGCCGAACCGCAACTCGTCGTGAACCTGCATCCCCTGGGTCTCGTCGATCATGAGGGCAGGTTCCGCCCCCCGATCACCGCCCCGACCACGTTCTCAGAGGTGTCGCGCCCTGACCAGGCCGACTTGGACTTCCTGAAGCGTTCCATGGGGGACATGGAGGTCGGGCTGATGCGTGCTGGCCTCGGGGTTTTAGAGGGGGTGACCGTCTCGATCCCATCAGAGGTCCTCTCCTCGCACATGGGCATCTTCGCCACGACGGGTATGGGCAAGTCCAACTTCATGAAGGTCTTCTGTGCTTCGGCCATGCGCCGGCGCCAGTTCGGTCTCCTGGTCATCGACCCCCACGGCGAGTACGTGACCGGGTACCGCGTCAAAGGGCGGCGCATCAAGGGGCTGATCGAGTACACCGCGGCAAGCGACGGCATCTCGGTCTATTCCACTCGAACCCCTGATGAGCGTGAGAATCTCGGGTTGAAGGAGCTCCGCCTCGAACACGACGACTTCAGGATGGGCGACCTGGGGTTCCTGTACGAGCTCTCTCTCCCGCTCGTCGAGGTGGTCGAGTCGCTCGACAACCTGCCGGGCTCGGATGTGATCGACTTCTTCATCAACGAGGGGGTCGACTCGCTCCCCTCTCCGCTGAAGACCACGAGCGGGATCGGTCGGCACCCCGAGATCACCGACACGCTCAGGAACTACAACCTGGGTCCGCTCCACATGACCCAGCGCCGGGTCGAGACCCTGGTCGAGGAGAACCGCGCCTTCTTCCACCGCTTCGGATCATCAATCCCGGCGATACTGAACGACCTCAGCCATAACAAGGTCGTCCTGATTGATATTCCCGGAATGAGCGAGCGTGGCGAGCTCTTCGCGCTTGCCACGATGACTCGGTCGATCCTGCAGGCGCATAAACAGCACACGCTCTCCACCGAGGGCATGGGGAACCGGCAGGTCGTGATCGCGATCGAGGAGGCTCAGCGGGTCCTGGCGAACGCGAACCAGTCGACCCAGGTCTTCCGCGAGTGTGCAATGGAGGGGCGCAAGTTCGGAGTCGGCCTCTGCCTTGTCACCCAGCAGCCAAAGAACATCGACCCCCGCATCCTCGCGCAGCTGAACACCTACGTCGTGATGGGTCTCTCGGACCAGCTGGACCGGAATATCGTCGCCGGGAACGCAAAGCAGAACCTGACCAGCATGAACACCGAG
>CAYLUL010000061.1:5932-9997 GCA_964386835.1 uncultured Methanospirillum sp. | reverse complement strand
CTCGATCGCCCCGACGATCTACGGTAACGCGGATGTCAAGGAGGCGATCGCGCTCCAGCTCTTCGGCGGGATCACCAAGACGATGCCGGACGGCTCGCACCTGCGCGGCGACATCCACTGCCTCCTGATCGGAGACCCTGGGATTGCGAAGTCGCAGCTCCTCCGGTACATCGTGAAACTCTCTCCGCGGGGGATCTACACCTCGGGGCAGTCCTCGACCCAGGCGGGCCTCACGGCAACCGCCGTGAAGGACGAGTTCGGGGACGGGCGCTGGACCCTCGAGGCGGGCGCACTCGTCCTGGCGGACATGGGGATCGCCGCGGTGGACGAGATGGATAAGATGCAGAAGGAGGACCGTTCGGCACTCCACGAGGCGATGGAGCAGCAGTCGATCTCGGTCGCGAAGGCCGGGATCACGGCAACCCTGAAGTCACGCTGCGCCCTGCTCGGGGCCGCGAACCCGAAGCTCGGCCGTTTTGACGAGTACGCGGACATCGGCGAGCAGATCAACATGCCGCCCTCGCTCCTCTCGCGATTCGACCTGATCTTCATCCTCACCGACAAGCCGGACCACAAGCGGGATGAGGCGATCGCCGAGCACATCCTGAAGTCTCACGGGGTCGGGGAGCTGATCGCTGCGCACGCCCGCGAACCGATCGAGGGGGTCGACGACGAGTACATCAAGCGAGAACTCGCGCCCGTCACGCCCGAGATCGAGCCGGCCACGCTCCGGAAGTACGTGGCCTTCGCGAAGCGCACCTGCTTCCCGATCATGTCCCCCGAGGCCAAGGACGTGATCGTCAACTACTACATGCGCCTGCGTGACCTGGCGGATTCCAACAAGCCAGTCCCGGTCACCGCTCGGCAGCTGGAGGCGCTTGTCCGGCTGGCTGAGGCATCGGCCCGCATACGGCTGGCACGCCGGATCGACGCCTCCGACGCGGACCGGGTCGTGCGGATCGTGGACACCTGCCTCCGCCAGGTGGCGTACGATCCGAAGACGGGAACGTTCGACATCGACAAGGTGGCCACCGGGATCTCAAAGGGGAAGCGAGACCTGATCCGTGCGATCAAGGAGGCGATCCGCGAGAACGCCGACATCTCGGGCCGGGCCCAGATCGGGCAGGTCACCGAGCTTCTCACCCAGCAGGGCTACGGGCGCGAGGAGATCAAGAAGCAGATCGAGAACTTCCTCCGCTCGGGCGAGGCGATGGAGCCGAAGAACGGCGTGATCAAGCTGATCTAGACGGGACCGACGCCCCCCTACCCCCTCTTCTCAACCCGGTGGGGCGCCTATCGTTCCTGGAAACCAGGGCATATCAACACGGACGGCCCCATGGCAGCGAGGGGCCTCTGCACCCTGGGGGGGGGGTCGCCAGGAGCTGAGGCTTTTCTCAAGGAGCAGAGCGGCCGCACGACGTCGGGAGAGAAGAGACGGTCGATCAGGCCCCAACCGCGGGACAGGGCGGGTGTGAAAAAAAGGAGTGAACAGTCCTCGAGCCCTCAGGGCTTGAAGACCAGACGGTTGTTCTGGTTCTCCATCGTGAGGATCAGCCGGCCGCTCGAGTCGGTCTGGAACGCCTTCACGCGGGAGAGCCCGTCGAGGAGGTCACGGTCGACCGATTTGTCACCGCAGTAGGCCGTGGTGAGCGTGGGCTTCGAGAGCTTCAGAACCGTCTTCTCGAGGGTGAAGTTCCCCTTCCCGGTATTGCAGTCGGCCTTGACGGCGTAGGTGCCATTCTCGGCGAAGACGATCGTGTACTGGTTGGGGTTCGAGACCGTGACCTCCTTCGAGGGCATGGTCTGGGTCATCCCGGTCCAGCGCCAGGTCTTGTTGACGAACGATGCGTTGATGACGGGGGTCTTGTCCGTCACGTTCGCCTTGAAGACCATCTGGTGGCCGGACTCGCCGAGGGTGAGTGAGAGCTTGCCGGTGGGGGCGAGCATGTAGGCGGTGACGTTCAGGAGCGATGCCAGGTAGAGCTGGTCATGCGACTCGTTGCCGCACCAGGCGAGCGTCGTGATCGGGGCCGACAGGTTGAGCGAGCTGCCAAGGAGCGTGTAGTTGCCGCCGCCGACATTGCAGTCGTTCTTGATGCCATACGACCCGTCCGGGTTGAAGACGAGCGTGTGGAGGTACGAGTCGGTGACGACGGTCTGGTTCATGCCGTCCATCGTCTCGATCGCGGTCCACTCCCAGGTGGTGTTCGTCAGACCGGGGGCTTCTGTGGGCTCGACCATGGGAGTCTCGTTCGCGCCGACTGTCATGGTGACATTCGGCTCGCTGGTGAGGGTTGGGAGGATGGTCGCGGTGCCGGCGGTCGCCGCCGGGGTGCCGGTTGCAACCACCGTCGTGGACGGGGTGGCGTTGCCCGACGGGGTCGTCGTGCAGCCGGCGCAGAGCAGCATCGCGATCGCGATAAGCCCGACGAGGACAACACGGGAGAAAGTACGGTGCATACGTATTTTTCGCTAGTTTCCGTATTAAACCATGCCGAACTGTTTTCTCTTGTGAGAACTGGAGGGCAGACCGATCACGACCCTGGATCGGAGCCCCGGGCGAGGAATTCGCCTTGATGTCCCCGAGTGCCGTACAGATCGGAGCCGGGCTCTGTGCAGGCCGCACGCCCCGTCTGCCGCTCAGGCGACAAGGGTCGCGACGAGCGGGATCGTCACGATACAGAAGAGCGTCGTGATGAAGACCGACTGCGAAGCGAGCTCTGGGTTGACGCCGTATTCCTCGGCGAAGAGTGCGGCGTTGGTCGCTCCGGGCATCGCAGCCATGATCACGAGCACCCCGAGGATCAGCGGGTCGTCGACAAACGGCCGGAGCACGACGAGGGTGGCAAGCGGGAGCACCAGGAGACGAACCCCGGCGTAGAGGTAGACCCTGAGGTTCCCGAAGATCGCCCGGATCTCGAGCCGCGCGAGAAGCGCGCCGATCACGACCATCGAGAGCGGTGTGGTCAGGTCGCCGAGCATCGCGATGGGCCCACCGATCACCTCCGGCAGGTCGATCGAGAGGAGAAAGAGGACGAGGCCGATCCCGACCGAGACGATCCCGGGCGAGAGGAGGACGCGCGGACTGATCCCCCGCCAGCCGGAGCCCGAACCGCTGATGATCAGGATCCCGACCGTGAAGAGAAGGAACGAGAAGAGCAGGTTGTAGATCGCCGCAAG
This sequence comes from uncultured Methanospirillum sp., assembly GCA_964386835.1. Lineage (GTDB taxonomy): Archaea > Halobacteriota > Methanomicrobia > Methanomicrobiales > Methanospirillaceae > UBA288. The sequence continues at coordinate 6,817 of CAYLUL010000061.1, read as the reverse complement.
GAAGATCGCCTCCTCTCCCCAGATCGCGTTCACCACCGGGTATCCCATGAACCCGGTGTTCGCGAAGATGACGAGAAACGAGAAGACCGATCGTTCGTCGGGCCGCGCACGGATCAACCGGGGAAAGACAAGGGCAACGGCGACCACGGCGATGTAGTAGACGGCGCCAACCAGGGCAACGGTCATCCCCTCGCGCGCGAGCCCGGGGAGGGCGACGTTCACCAGAAGGCTCGAGACTCCAGCCGTCACCTCATCGGTGAAGATCCCGATTCGGCGCACTGTCCACCCGACCAGGATCAGGATAAAGAGGGTCAGCACCAGGTAAAAGAGCGCTTCGAGTTCCATGCCTGCCCATCCGCGCCGGGCGGCCCTGCCGCCCTCGTGCCTTTTTTATACGATCCCGCCCCGTAAGATGGTATGCCACGACAGGTATCGGCGGCGCACATCCTGGTCAAGACCGAGCAGGAAGCAGCAGCCTTGAAGCAGCGAATCGCCGGGGGAGAAGACTTCGGGGAGCTCGCGAAGAAGCACTCGAACTGCCCCTCGGGAAAGAGCTGCGGCGACCTGGGCTGGTTCCGGAAGGGCCAGATGGTCCCCGAGTTCGAGAAGGCTGCATTCGATGGCAAGAAGGGCGATGTGGTCGGGCCTGTCAAGACCCAGTTCGGCTATCACCTGATCCGCATCAACGACCAGAAGGACTGACGATCGTCAGATAAACCCGGAAGCCTGGCAGGCGGACAGTGGTGACAACGGGAGACGTGGACGTGCAGCTGGTCCGGGAGCACCCGGCAGAAGCAATCGTCCGCCTCTACCAGGTCGGAGGGTGGTGGTACGACCACTATGACCCTGCCCATATCCCGCCGATGGTCCGGGGTTCCTTCGCTT
>CAYLUL010000061.1:4589-5922 GCA_964386835.1 uncultured Methanospirillum sp. | reverse complement strand
CGACGGTCGGGATGGGACGCTGCCTCTCGGACGGCGCCTCGGATGCCTACATCCAGGACGTGATCGTGGACCCGGCCTTTCGGGGTCGAGGGATCGGCCGGCGGATCGTGGAGCGCCTGCTCGAGGCCTGCCGCGAGGCCGGCATCCTCTGGATCGGCGTCGTCGCGGAGCCTGAGGCGGCCCCCTTCTATGAACGGGCTGGGTTTCTCCCTCTCCCGGGGCACGTGGCCCTGCGGTACGCGGCGGAGGACTGACCGTTGCTGTCGATCGATGACTTTGAGCCGGTGACGATCGATGACCGCGCCTGCTTTCTTGACCAATACCGACAGTTCCCGCAGGTCCATTCGGACAACACCTTCACGAACATCGTCTGCTGGAACCATTACGCCCATTACCGGTACGCCCGGGTGCGCGACAGCCTCGTGATCTGCTCGACGATCGATGGCCAGGTCCGCTTCCGGGCACCGATCGGGCCCGATGACCCGGAGCTCCTCTCGGACCTCTTCTCGCTGGCGAAGACCGAGTCACCTGACGGGATGTTCTTCATCCTGGACCCCGTCTCCCGGGATCGGATCGCCGCACGCTACCCGGCGCTCACCCTCCATCCCGTCCGCGACCTCTTCGAGTACGTCTACCGGTCCGCCGACCTCGCCGATCTCCCGGGAAAGGGGTACCTGACCATCCGGCGGCATATCAGCCGGTTCAACCGCAACTGCTCCAACGAGGTGGAGGCGATCACTCCCGAGAACCAGGAGGAGGTCAGGGTCTTCGTAAACCGGTGGTGCAACTGGAAGGACTGCGAGAACGACCCGCTCCTCACGGGCGAGCGCGAGGCAGTCCTCTTTGCCCTCGCCCATTTCCAGGAACTCGGGCTCGAGGGCCTCGCGATCCGGGTCGAGGGCGATATCGCGGCGATGACGGTCTTCGAGCGGCTGAACGCCCAGACTGCGCTCGTCCACTTCGAGAAGGGGCTCCCGGACTGTGAGGGGATCTACAAGGCGATCAACCAGGAGGCCGCACGCCGGCTCAGAGACACCTGCACCTTCATCAACCGGGAGAGTGACATGGGCGTGCCGGGCCTCCGCGAGGCGAAGACGCGGTATCACCCGGACCACATGGTCGAGGTCCACGCGATCGCGGTCAAAGACCTCTGAGCCGAGCCGCACGTTTATATGCCGGGGGTCCAAACCGGATAGGCATACCGGTCACCCTCCGGTGCCCGAGGTCCACCATGAGTTCGATGTCTCCCAAGGTCCAGAACCAGATCGCTCAGCTGCAGCAGGTCCAGCAGCAGCTCCAGACGATCCTCTCGCAGAAGGCACAGTACGAGATC
>CAYLUL010000061.1:0-4579 GCA_964386835.1 uncultured Methanospirillum sp. | reverse complement strand
CGGGCCAACGAGGAGCTCGCCGACATGCCGGAGGATGCTGCCGTCTACATGTCCGTCGGGACGGTGATGATGCAGAAGCCGAAGGAGACTGTCAGCGAAAAGCTGAACGAGAAGGTCGAGACCCTGGAGCTTCGCGTCAAGCAGCTCGAACGGCAGGAGCAGCTGCTCCAGGGCCGGTTCGAGACACTCCAGGGTCAGATAAAGGCGGCGCTCGAGGGCGGAAACCCCCCCTCGGCCGCATAATCCTCTTTTTAAAAACCGTCCGCCCGCGAGAGCAGGTTGATTGCATTCACCATCGCCTCAGCCGACGCGAGCACGATGTCATCGCCTGCGGAGGAGGCATCGAAGATCCGTCCCTTCTCGTCTTCGACCGCGATCGTGACGTGCGCGATCGCGTCGGAACCGCCGGAGATCGCCTCGATCTCGAACTCCTTTAACGTGACCGGGAGCGGGACGATCTTGCCGATCGCCCTGAGGGCGGCGTCCACCGGCCCGTTGCCGGTGCAGGCCGCAACCCGTTCAGCACCGTCGACGACGGCCCGAACCGAGGCGGTGGGGATCGAGTGCGTGCCGGTCATGATCGCGATGTCTTTCAGGTCGATCCGCCGTCCGACCGCCTCGACGCCGAGCACGGTCTCCGCGATCTCGTAGAGGTCCGCGTCGGTGACACGCTTGCCACGGTTTGCGACCGCCTTGACCTTCTCCACGATGCGGTCGAGTTCCGTGTCCCCTGGTTCGAGGTGCACATCGGCCAGCATCTGGCGGACCGCGTGGCGGCCGACGTGCTTGCCGAGGGTGAGCCGGCGCCGGTGCCCGACCATCTCGGGGGTCATGATCCCGGGCTCGAAGGTTGCTGCGTTCGCCAGCACCCCGTGCGAGTGGATCCCGCTCTCGTGACTGAAGGCGTTCTCGCCCACGACAGGCTGGTTCGGCGGGAGCGCGATCCCCGTGTAGCGCGAGACGAGGCGCGAGGTCTCGACGAGGCGCCTGGTCTCGACCCCGGTCGAGACCCCGAGGATCGCCTCGAGCACCATCACCGTCTGGGCGAGGTCCGCGTTGCCGGCCCGCTCCCCGATCCCGTTCACGGTCACCTGGACCTGCGAGGCGCCAGCCTCGACGGCCGCAATCGTGTTGGCGACCGCGAGGCCGAAGTCGTTGTGGCAGTGGACATCAAGCGGAGCCGGGACCTCGGGGACGAGAGCGCCGATCAGCTCGAGCATCCGGGTCGGGCTGTAGACGCCGACCGTGTCGGGGACGTTCACGATCGTTGCCCCCGCCTCGGCCGCAGCCCGTGAGACGTCGATCAGGAACGGGAGCTCGGTCCGGGTCGCGTCCATGGGCGAGAACATGCACTTGTCGACATGCTCCCGGACATAGCTCACGACCTCTCGCGTGGTCTCGATCACCTGCTGGTGAGTCTTCTTGATCGTGTGGGCGAGCTGAATCTCCGAGGTCGGGATGAAGACATGGACCAGGTCGACTTCGCAGTCGAGACAGGTGTCGACGTCCGACTTCAGCATCCTGGCCAGGCCGCAGATGTCCGCCTCGAGGCCCATGCGGGCGATCGCCCGGACAGAGTCGCGTTCGGAATCCGACGATGCGGGGAAGCCGGCCTCGATCGTGTGCACTCCGCATTCGGAGAGCTGTCGAGCGATGGCGAATTTATGGTCCTGCCGGAGCGATACTCCCGGAGTCTGTTCACCATCCCGGAGGGTGGTGTCAAAAACGGTTACTTCACGCCGATCGGTGAAGAAAACGATCCCTTCTTGGGGTTGTTACGTCCTGGGACATACCTGATACCATGAGGGCGCGCTGCATTTAAAGAATCCGGCTCTCCAGGCACCTGATGGTGTCGGTTTCCCGAAGACTGACGATATCTTTAACTAGAACACGGTCTCACATTGTAAGGCGACAGGCCCGCCTTAACTCAGCCTGGTAGAGTGCGCGGCTGTAGTATGATTCACCGATTCAGGTGATCGCGCGGCTACCGCGATGTCCCCGGTTCGACTCCGGGAGGCGGGACTGCGGCAAACCCAAATTTAACCACGTGCCCAGGTAGTGTAGTGGCCTATCATGATGCCCTGTCACGGCATCGACTCGGATTCGAATTCCGACCTGGGCGTAACCGGACTCGGGCTCAGCGCCCGACCCATCCTCTTTCCTACAATTTTTGCCTTTTCTGATTTCCTCGTGCGCCTGTGTCCAGTGCCGTGTGTCGCCTGGTTCCAAAGCAGGGCTGGGAGAGATCCCTCCACTCACATTTACATCCGGACGTGCCAGTCTGGTCAGGAACTCCGATGGTAACCGTGACGGCGCTCGCCGACGATCGTTCCAGAGTCCCCTTCCGCGTCATGGGCCAGGCGCGACGCCCCGGTCAGTGTGCTGGCAATTGCCGAGAAAATAACCACATTTATATTCGGCGCCAGAAGAAGTCTCATCGGAGACCCCCATGCGCCTTTCTCTCCGCATCTGCCTGGTCCTGCTCCTTGCGACAGCCGCCGTGTTCGCGGGCTGCACCACCCCCATGACGAATACCACCCAGAATTCCACCGCACACGCGAACGCGTCCCTGCAGCCGCAGGCGGCGCGTTTGGTGCTGCTGACCGAGGAGTACGCGCCTCTCAATTACCTGGAGGACGGCCGTGCACACGGAGTCTCGATCGATCTCCTCAACGAGACCCTCCAGCGGCTCGGCACCGGTCAGTCAGTGGACGAGGTCCGTTTCCTGCCGTGGTCCGTCGCCTACAACCAGACCCTTGCCGAGAACAACACGGTCCTCTTCGCGACCGAGCGGATACCGTCCCGCGAGGCCCTGTTCAAGTGGGCGGGCCCCATTCACCCGGAGCCGGCGGTCCTCTTCGGCCTTCGCGACCGTACTCTCACCATCACCTCCGCAGCCGACCTGCAGGGCTACCGGATCGGGGCGGTGCGGGACGATTCGGCCCTCCAGAAGCTCCGTGACCTCGGTGTCCCGGAGTCTGCGCTTCGGATCACGGAGGACCCCCTCACCCTCGTCTCCTGGCTTGACGCGGGCGAAGTCGACCTCTTCGCCTACGGCGAGGTGCCTGGCTGGTGGCTCGCAGTCCGCGCCGGAATGGACCAGGGACGGCTGCACCCGGTCTTCACGCTCGACGAGTTCGAGTCGTACTTCGCGTTCAACCGCAACACCTCGGACGAGACGGTGGCCCGGTTCCAGGCCGCGCTGGACCGGCTCTCGGTCGACCGTGATGTCGACAACCTGACGGTCCGCGAGCGGATCCTCCGCCAGCACATCCCGCGGGTCGGCCTCGCGGGGACCGTGTTCCTGACCGAGGAGTATCCGCCCCTCAATACCGGCGTGAACGGCACGATCGAGGGGATCGCCCCGGACCTCCTTCGGCTCATCTTCGAGCGGGCCGACCTGACGCTCCGCAACGACCAGGTCCGGCTGACGACCTGGCCCGACGCCTATCGAACCGCGCTCGAGCAGAACGACACGGCGGTCTTCTCGACGGCCCGATCCCCGGACCGCGAGAACCTCTTCGCGTGGGCCGGGCCCATCGCCCGGCTCCAGTACGTGGTGCTCGCCGACAGAGACCGCGCTGCCACCGCCGGGAGCGACCTCGCCCAATACCGGATCGCGACTGTCCGCAACGACACGGCGGCGACATACCTCCGGGACGCCGGTGTGCCCGACGGCTCGATCCTCTACGAGACCGATCCGGCCGCGCTCGTGGACGCCGTTCGGGCCGGGCGGGCCGACGCGATCGCCTACCCGCTCATCACGACCCGGAGCCTGCTCACCCGTGCGGGCCTCGACCCGAACCGGTTCGTGGTCGCCCGGACACTCGGAGAGCGCGACATGTATGTCGCGTTCAACCGGAACGTGTCGCCGAACACGATCCGCATGGTCACAACGATCATCGCCGATCTCAAGAACAGAAAAGACGCGTCGGGGCTCTCGCAGTACGAACGGATCCTGTACCGGTACAGCGGAGTTCAATGTTCGATGGGGGTATCGAACCTGACGGGGGCACGGGCGGTCGTCAACCTCGCGGCGGACCGGATGGCGGCGGATACCGCCGGCGCCCTCCGGGAGATCAGCGCGGGCCGACCCCCGTTCCGCGATGCGGGTGACCCGGAGCTCTACGCCTTCGTCTATGATATGAACCTGACCGTGGTCGCCCACCCCAATGCCCTCCTCCTCGGCGAGAACTTCGCCACCACGACAGACGTGACCGGAAGACCGTTCCGCGACGAGCTCCGTTCGGTCGCCACGACGAAGGGATCGGGATGGGTCGACTATGTCTACGTGAACGTGAACCAGAGCCATCTCTCGCAGAAGACGACCTATTGCCGGCTCGTGCGGGGCAGTGACGGGCGCGACTACATCGTCTGCGCGGGCACGTTCAGGAGCTGCGATTCCTGAGGGCGCCCCAGGAAGGCTCCCTTTCACCATTTCTGGAGATGCGGCACAGTGGCGGGTCCGCCCGCCAGGTCGGCAACGGTGCCGAAACGAGCACCGGGAGAAGCCCGTCCGGGTCACCGTTGCCGGCCATCCGGGCGACGATCTCGCACCGAGCACGGTAAGGAGTACCAG
>CAYLUL010000060.1:7278-10252 GCA_964386835.1 uncultured Methanospirillum sp. | reverse complement strand
GGCCGAGGTCCGGTTGATCGCCGATCGGATGACTCGTGCCCCGGTCTTCGCGGCCACATCGGTCGCCCACGCGGCCGAGTGCGTCCGCTGGGTCGAGTCCAACCTGGATCTCCTCCGAGAAGCCGCCGGCACGACCACGCGTCACGGGAGGCTCGTCGGCGCGACCACCTCGGTTGCCGGCACCTCGGTCTTCATCCGGCTCGAGTTCACGACCGGGGACGCGATGGGCATGAACATGGTCACCATCGCCTCCGGCGCCGTCGCCGACATGATCGAGCGCGAGACCGGCGCCCGGCTCGTCGCGCTCTCAGGCAACCTGTGCACCGACAAGAAGCCCGCCGCGGTGAATGCTGTCCAGGGGCGGGGCCGGACCGTGGCCGCCGGCGTCTTTCTCCCTGACGACCTGGTCCGCGACGTCCTCAAGACCAGCGCCGCCGCTCTCGCCGAAGTGAATACCCGCAAGAACCTGGTCGGCTCGGCCCGTGCCGGCGCGCTTGGCTTCAACGCGCAGGCCGCAAATGTCGTGGCCGCCCTCTTCATCGCCTGCGGTCAGGATCCCGCACATGTCGTCGAGGGGTCGCTCGCCGTCACCACCGTCGACCCCGTCCCCGGGGGTGTCTACGTCGCCGTCACCCTCCCTGCACTGCCACTCGGCACCGTCGGCGGCGGGACAGCGATCGAGACCCAAGCCGAATGCCTCTCCCTCCTCGGTGTCGCCGGCGGCGGCGAGCCTCCTGGTGCGCACGCGAAGGCCTTCGCCGAGATCGTCGGCGCCGCGGTGCTCGCCGGCGAGCTCTCGCTTCTCGGCGCTCTTGCCGCCAACCATCTCGCCCGGGCCCACGCGACCCTGGGACGGGGTCAGTAGAGCCAGCGCATCATCAGCCGGGCGTCCTCGCCGTTCGCGTAATACGCGGGGATGGTGAAGACCACCTGGTAACCGCACCGGGAGTAAAAGGCCTGCGCGCCCAGGTTCGACTCCCGCACCTCGAGCTGCACGGCCGACGCGCCGGCCACCAGGAACTGCTGTTCGGCCCGCGCCACGAGTCGCCGGCCAACACCGTGCTGGCGGAACGCCGGCGCCACGGCGAAGTTGCAGATATGGCCGTAGACCTCAACACCCGTGTCCTCGAGGGCCCCGGCGAGAAACCCGGCGATCGCACTGCCGGACGACGCGACGAAAAAGAAGTCCCCGCAAAACTCCAGGACCCAGTCGAGGGTCGACTCGTCCCACGGGTCCGGGAACGACGCCTGTTCGATCGCGGCAACGGTCGGCAGGTCGTTGGCCCGGGCCCGGCGGATCTGCAGGGGTGCGTCTATCATCCTCCGTCTAGGTTGGCAGATCCTCCATAAGAGGGTTCGGTTCGTACGGGAACGGGATTAAGTGAGTTCACGCCGTAGAGTACCCGAAGTCATGGTGCAGCTCCATCCTTTCGCCGGCGTCCGGGCCTCCCCGGCCCACGCCCAGGCGATTCCGTCGGTCCCGTACGACGTGGTTTCCGCCGCAGAGGCCCGTGCCGTCCTTGAACAGAACGCTCTCTCGTTCCTCTCAGTGATCCGCTCCGATGCGGACCTTCCCGACCTCCCGGCCGACGATGACCAGGTCTACGAGCTCGCCGCCTCGCGCTTTTCACACCTCATTGACGACGCGCTGATGGTGCAGGACCCCGCGCCCGGGTACTACGTCTACGAGGTCGTCACCGGGGACCGGGTCTTTACCGGCATCGTCGCCTGCGTCGATGTTGGCGACTACGAGTCCGGCGTGATCCGTCGGCATGAACAGACCCGGTACGACAAGGAGCGCGACCGCACGCGCCACATCCAGGCGGTGAACGCGAACACGGGCCTCGTCTTCCTTCTCTACCGTGATCCGGGGGGGGTCCACGGACGCCTCGAGGCCTTTACCGAGCGTGCTGCGCCCACGATGGACGTCATGAACGACCGCGGCGAGCATCACCGGCTCTACCGGTGCGACGACCCGGCAGCGATCGCTGCGCTCGACAGCGCCTTCGCCGAGGTCGACGCGCTCTACATCGCCGACGGCCACCACCGCGCGAAGTCCGCGGTGAACGCGGCCCACGAGAGGCGCGCAAACGGCACGGCATCGGCCGAGTCCGAACGGTTCATGGCCGTCCTCTTCGCCCACGATCGCGTCCGCCTCCATGGGTACTCGCGGCTCGTCACCGACCTCGGGTCCCTCTCCCCCGAGTCGTTCCTCCGGGCGCTCCGGGCGCTCGGCACGGTCGAGCCGATCGACGGGGTCGACGTGCGGGGCTTCCACGTCGCCCCGAGGACACACCCATCGGGTGAGCGGCGGGTCATCCACCTCTACCTCGGGGGACAGTGGTTTGAGTTCGCCTGCCGGCGTACCCCCGGCGAGGGGCTGATCCACGGCCTCGACGTCCAGTTTCTCCAGGACCGGGTCCTCTCCCCGGTCCTTGGGATCACCGATCCGCGGGGCGACCCACGCCTCCACTACCTGGGCGGGGCGAGCCCCCTCTCCCGCCTCGTCGCGGGCGTCGACTCCGGCGAGTACGCGGTCGCGTTCGCCATCCAGCCCCTTCCGATCGAGACGGTCCTTGACTGTGCGGACGCCGGCCTGGTGATGCCGCCGAAGTCGACCTGGTTCGAGCCGAAGCTCCTCTCGGGCTTCACGGTTCACCTGCTCGACTGATCCTCTTTTTTATTCCTGCCTGCCGACCTCTCCTCCATGATCTCACTCGCGCTCCCCAAGGGCTCGCTCGAGGAGCAGACGCTTGCCCTCTTCCGTGAGGCCGACCTGGAGGTCCGCCGGACGGACCGCGACTACAGCCCCGTGATCCGGGACGAGCGGATCTCCCGGGTCAAGATCCTGCGACCGCAGGAGATCCCCCAGTACGTGGCGGAGGGCTACTTCGACCTCGGCATCTCGGGCCTCGACTGGGTCCGCGAGACCGATGCCGACGTCGTCGAGGTCGCGAAGCTCAACTACTCCAAG
>CAYLUL010000060.1:0-7268 GCA_964386835.1 uncultured Methanospirillum sp. | reverse complement strand
CGGATCGGACCCGGTCGAACACCCCGGGGAGATCCGGACTGGCGCACGGGTCACGACCGAGTATCCCCGCCTCACCGCGCGGTTCTTCGAGGAACTCGGGGTCGAAGCCCGTCTCTTCACCTCGTACGGCGCCTCGGAGGCGAAGGTGCCCGACCTGATGGACGTCGTCGTCGACCTCACCGAGACCGGGACCACCCTCCGCAAGAACGGGCTCAAGATCATCGGCGAGATCATGGAGTCGTACACCGCGATCGTCGCGAACCGAACGGCCTGGGACGACCCGGTGCGCCGCCGGGAGATCGAAGAGATCGCGACCCTCCTCCTCGGCGTGCTCGACGCGCGGAGCCGCACCCTCCTCTCGATGAACGTCCCGAAGGGCTCGGTCGAGGCGATCATTGCCGCGCTCCCCGCCCTCAAGCGCCCGACAGTCGCCGCCCTCTACGGCATCGACTACTTCTCGGTCGAGACCGTGGTGAAAAAGTGTGAGGTGAACCGACTGATCCCGCTCCTGAAGGCGGCCGGTGCCGAGGATATCCTGGAGCTCCCCATCGCCAAGATCATCCGCTGAGCTGAAATCGATCTCCTTAATGCGCCCCCTCTCCGATATATGCGCATGGAGATCGCCATTATCGGGGCCTCGGGATACGCGGGCGGCGAACTGATCCGCCTGCTCGCGTCCCATTCCTCGGCCGAGGTGACCGCCGTGACCTCGCGCCGGCACAGCGGCACCCCGCTCACGTCCGTTCACCCGCACCTCGCCGGCTTCTCGGACCTGGCGTTCACGAACCCGGGGGTCGACGAGATCGATGCGGACTTCGCTTTCCTGGCCGTCCCGCACACCGCGGCGATGCAGCACGTCCGCTCCCTCCTGGACCGCGGGATCCGGGTCGTCGACCTCTCCGCCGACTACCGCCTCCCCCGGGCAGTCTTCGAGGAGGTCTACGGAGTCGAGCACACGGACTGGATCGAAGCACCGTACGGTATCCCCGAACTCCACCGCGAGGCGATCGTGGACAAAAAGTTCATCTCGAACCCCGGGTGCTTCCCCACGGGCGCGACCCTCGCCGCCGCCCCGCTCGCCGATGTCGCCGCAACCGTCATCTACGACTCCAAGTCTGGGGTCTCCGGCGCCGGCGACAATCCCTCGGCGACGACTCATTATCCGAACGTGGCCGACACCTGCGTCGCCTACAAGTGGACCACGCACCGCCACCTCGCCGAGATGCGCCAGGAACTGGCCGTGCTCGGCTCGAAGGCGCGCTGCTTCTTCACGCCGCACCTGCTGCCGGTCAATCGGGGGATCCTGACGACCGCACATATCCTCCTCGAGGAGCCTCTCAGCCAGGAGGAGGTCGAGGCCCGGTACCGGGAGTTCTACCGCAAGGAGCCGTTCGTCCGCTACCAGCGTCCCACCCTCTCCTCGGTCCGCGGGTCCAACTTCTGCGATCTTGCCGTCGAGGTGGGCGAGGATCGCGTGGTCGTCGTCTCGGCGATCGATAACCTGGTCAAGGGGGCAGCGGGCCAGGCGATCCAGAACATGAACCTGATGTGCGGTTACCAGGAAGACGACGGGCTCCGGATACCCGCTGCCGCCCCCTGAGGTGCTGAGATGAAAGTACATGAGATCATGACCCCGAACCCGCGCACGGTCGAGGGGAAGGCGACGGTCCGCGAGGCGGCCCGGATCATGCGTGAGCACCGGGTGGGAGGCCTCCCGGTTCTCGATGGCGACCGGCTCATCGGAATGGTGACGGACTCCGACCTGCTTGCCCTCCTCTCAACACGTCCCCCGTCGGAGGACCTCTGGCTCCCCTCGCCCCTCGAGATCATCGAGGTCCCGATCCGCGAGTTCATCAACTGGGAGAAGACCAAGGCTGCCCTCTCCGACATCGGGACTACCACGGTCGACCGCGTGATGAGTGAGCCCCCGATCACGATCTCCAACGAAGCCGAGATTGAGGAGGCGGCCACGCTGATGCTCCGCGAAGGGATCGTCCGCCTGCCCGTGATGCGGGGCGCTGCCCTGGTCGGGATCGTGACCCGCTCAGACATCGTCCAGGGCCTCGCCGTGGGCCGGGAGTCGGCATGAAGTCGATCTGCGCGATCGAGGGAGTCGAGGCGGCAGGGATCAAGGAGGGCAAGTATGGGCTCGCCCTGGTCCGGGCTGAAGGGACCGCCGCAGGCGTCTTCACCTCGAACCTCGTCCGGGCGGCCCCCATCGAGCTGATGGCGGACCGCATCCGGTCGGGCCGGCTCTCGGGGGTCATCGTCAACTCGGGTTGCGCGAACGCCCACACGGGCCGGCGGGGTCTCGAGGATGCGGCCGCGATGGCGGCGATCGGGGCGCGGGCCCTCGGTGTCGACGAGCGCGAGGTTGGGGTCGCCTCCACCGGGGTGATCGGACGGTTCCTCGACCTTCCCCTGATCGAGCGGCAGTCGGGCGTCGTTGCGGGCACGCTCGCCCGTTCAGCCGAAGCCGAGACCGCTGCCGCCCGGGCGATCATGACCACCGACCTGGTGGAGAAGCACGCCCTGATCCAGGGCGACGGCTTCTCGATCGGTGGCATCTGCAAGGGCTCGGGCATGATCGCACCGAATATGGGCACGATGCTCGCATTCCTGTATACCGATGCGGCCATCGAGCAACCGCTCCTCTCCGCTGCGCTCCGGCTCGCGACGGACCGAACATTCAACCGGGTGGTGGTCGACGGCGACACCTCGACCAACGATGTCGCGCTTCTGACGGCGACCGGCGCCGCCGGCCGGGTGGACGCGAACGAGTTCGAGAAGGTGCTCGAAGCCTGCTGCCGGGCGCTCGCAATCCAGATCGCGGCCGACGGCGAGGGCGCGACACGACTCCTCGAGGTGACCGTGACGGGCGCCCCCGAGGAGGAGGACGCCGCCGCAGTCGCCCGGACGATCATCGGCTCACCCCTCGTCAAGACGGCGGTCTACGGTGAGGACCCGAACTGGGGCCGGGTGATCGCTGCGGCGGGTCGGGCGGGGGTCGAGTTCGACCCGTACGCGGTCTCGCTCGCGATCGGCGAAGGAGAATCGGTCATACCGCTCGTCACGAAGGGCGAGATCGTCGTCGACCTCGCTCGTGCCAAGGCGGCGATGGCTGGCAAGCGCGTCGTCTTCACCCTCGACCTCGATGCGGGTGAAGGCGAAGCGACCGCGTGGGGCTGCGACCTGACCGAGGGGTACGTCGAGATCAACGGGAAGTACACGACATGAAGCGCGTCGAAGTCCTGATGGAGGCCCTGCCGTACATCCAGCAGTTCCACGGCAGGGTGATGGTGATCAAGCTCGGGGGCCATGCGATGGTTGACCCGGCTGTCCTCGAGGCCGCGATCAGAGACGTGGTGCTCCTCCGCTACATCGGGATCCGGGTGGTGCTCGTTCACGGCGGCGGCCCGGAGATCACCGCGAAGATGCAGGCGCTCGGCAAGGAGCCGAAGTTCGTCGGCGGTCTCCGGATCACCGACGAGGACACCCTCGAGGTCGCACAGATGGTCCTCGTCGGCAAGATCTCCTCCAACATCGTCTCGCTCCTCGAGAAGGCCGGCGCTCACGGGGTCGGCATCTCGGGCAACGACGGCAACCTGCTCGTCGGCAGGCGCCTCACCCCCCAGACCGTCCGGATTGGCGACCACGATGAACAGGTCGACCTGGGGCACGTGGGCGAGGTGGAGGTCGTGAACCCGGACCTCCTCGTCACCCTTCTCGACGACGGGTACATCCCGGTGATCGCACCGCTCGCGATCGATCGCGAGGGCAGATCGCTCAACATCAATGCCGATACGGCCGCCGCGATGATCGCGGTTGCGGTCGGGGCGTACAAACTGATCAACATGACCGACGTCGACGGTGTGATGGACGCCGACCGAACGGCGGTCTACCGCCGCCTCTCAGCGAGTGACGCCCGTGGCATGATTGCATCGGGCGCGGTGGCAGGCGGGATGATCCCGAAGGTCGAGGGGATGTGCCAGGCGATCACCTCGGGCGTGCAGTTCGCCCACATCATCAATGGGAACACCGAGCACAACCTCCTGCTCGAACTCTTCACCCGCGACGGCGTCGGGACGATGATCTTCGGCGAGGATCGGTAGTCACCCGGTCGCCCCCTTCTCTCTCTTTCCTGTGAATTCCGCGAGGACGATCAGGAAGCCTTATCGGCTCCTGATGTATACGCGAGAATTATAATGGGGCTATAGGGGCTCTGTGTATCCTGACCGGGCGCTTCGCGCGCCCTCTGTCCGGTACGCCTGTTGCCGTCCTGATCCTCTCGCTGATGCTCATCGCCTTCCCAGCCCTCGCGGACCCCTTCGCGCTCACCTTCACCGCCGTCCCAAGCCAGGGTCCCGCACCCCTCGTGGTCAGGTTCCACGACACCTCGCCGTACTCCACGAACAGCACCTGGTTATTCGGCGACGGCTTCATGGCCACCGGGCGGGACCCGGTCCACACCTTCCAGGAACCGGGGACCTACACGGTTCGTCTTTCCGCCCTCTCGGGGATGCTTGAGCCGCTCCAGGAGAGGACCGCCGAAACGACGATCGTCGTCTTCCCCGGGGTCTTCGCCGCCTTCGAGGCAGAGACGGCCGGCGACCTCGTGGTCCGGTTCACCGACACCTCGACTGGCGAACCGACCCGGTGGTCCTGGTTGTTCGGCGACGGGAATACCTCTATCGAGCACCACCCGGTTCACGCGTACGATCAGGCTGGCACGTACACCGTGCGCCTCACCGCGACACGGCCGGGTGACCCGATCGAGGGAATCCCCGATGTGGCCGATTCGGTGGAGCGGTCGGTCCTGGTCCGTCTCCCTTTGAAGCCCTCATTTACGTACCGCCTCGAGCCGGAGTACCGTGTGCGCTATCGTGACACCACGGCAGGGGTGCCGACCTGGTGGCACTGGGAATTCGGCGATGGCGCGACCTCCGCTGAGCAGCACCCGGTCCATGCCTATCCCGGTCCCGGGACCTTCTCCGTCCACCTCCTGGTCTCGAACGGCGGACCCGAACTCCAGGTCGAGCGGACAGTCATCGTGCCGCCGGCCGAACATCCGGTCTCCCTTCCGACCCTCGTTGCCGGGTTCACCGCCGAGCCGGTGGTGGGGCGCGCGCCGCTCGCGGTCCAGTTCACCGACACCTCGATTGGAACGGCGGCCATGTGGGCCTGGGAGTTCGGCGATGGGACCACCTCAGCCGAGCAGCACCCGGTCCATGAGTATCAGGAGGCCGGGACCTACACCGTCTCGCTTGCAGTACAGGATGTTGGCGGCTCCCGTGCCTTCGCGGCGAGGCCCGATCTCGTCCGTGTCCAACCGTTGCGAGATGGCGGAACACCGACGCCAGTGACCGGCGGGATGACGGAAGTACCGCCACCGGTCTCGACGACTGCCGCTCCGGTCACGCCGTTCAAGACCGGCGGAGGCGGGGGAGCTCCCTTCCCGGATTGGGGTGTTCCCCTCGTCCTGGCCGTGCTCGCGGTCGGTGTCCTGATCGCGCTCGTATTGAAAGGCGGCAGAGGGACCCCCGGAGGTGGCACCCCTTCGCCGGACTCCCTGCGCCGGCCCCCGGCCCGGGTGACGATCGAGACGCGGAGCGGCCTGGTCCGCCCTCCAGCAGGGGTGACGGCCCCGGAGGTGACCATCACAACACGCACGGGGATACTCCATGACACCACCCAGAAATGAGAACCCGCTGGCCACGACGGAACTTCGAGATGAGGTCGAAGCGACCGTGCGAACGGCCTGTGCCGAACGGATCAGGGCCGAGCCTGAATGGCTCGGGCGAGTCCGGATGAATGTCGAGAAGGGGCTCGAGTTCATTGTTGAACGGGCCGTCGACTCGATGGTCCGTTGTCTGACGAATGGGCTCATCTCGGCGACGATCGAGGAACTGGATGGGGGGCCTCTCGGGTCCGGGGCCACTCAGGTCAGGATCACCCCGGCGGCGCCGGTGAAGGTCTTCGACGCCTCGAAGCAGCCCTGGTACTACTACATCGAGTATGTGGCCCGCGCCGCCGGGTTCGAAGTCGCGACACTCAGGCTCACGTTCCAGCTCGCACCCCGGTTCATGCTCGTGGACGCCGCCTTCACGCGGTACCCAGATGGAGGGTTCGAGCTGAGCCTGGGGAAAGCCCGGCTCGAATGTGACATCAAGTACCAGCCGGGACAGGTGATGAGCGGGGAGAAGGCGAGTCCGGCGCCTGTCCTGCTCGGCACGATCCGGCAGGATTTCGTCTTTCGAGAGCCGTTCATCCTCGGTGGGCGGTCGGGCTCGCCGCCACTCGACCATCCCGCCTGCCCGTATGGCCTGGACGGATCGTGTCCAGCCGTTCCCCGGTAACGGATCGCTCCCTACGATTGGCTCGCCGGCGTCCGGCCGTTGGAGGGTCTCATTTTCCGGTCCGGCCCCCCGGCCCGCTCTGGTCGGCGGTCCGGGCCATGCGCCGCCTGACGGAGGATCCGCTGGACGTTGAGCCCCGCGACGGAAGTTCAACAGGATTTGGAGTATCGTTCGGAACCACTGTCATGGCTCTATCAGTCGCTCCGCGAGGTCCCGGACGATCGGCCCTGCCTGGCCGAGCGCCTTTCTGACAGCAGCCTCGTCGACCCGGACGCCGGTCGCTCCGACCACCTCCTGCAGCGTCACCGTCCTATCCTGTTCGAATGGGACATCCACGGTCGTGATGCCGTAGAGGTCCCCGGTGACTGTCCCGGCGACCCGGAACGTCATCTGGTCCTGGCCGGCCTTGACAGCCGCCAGCGCCGCATCCAGGAGGGCCCGGTTGTCGAGCGTCACGGGCACATTCAGCCGGCTGCTCTGACCGGCGGGCAGCATGAATGGGCCCATGTTCCCGGTGCCGAGTGTGCGTAACGCGGAGCCCTCAACCGCGCTGACGGTAAACTGCGTCTCTTTCACAGGGATCTCGAAGGGATTTGGGTTCGTGATCCTGACATCGACCTTGAGGGTGGTGCTTGCCGGGGTGAGCGTACCGGGACGGACACCCTCGATGGCGACCGTCGGCTGGGAGACGCTGCCGGCAACGATGATCACGGCAAGGAGAACAGCCAGGATCAGGATCAGGAAGGGGAGAAGATATCGTGGCATGAAAAATGCTCCGGCGCCGGCTGGCACGTGCGCTGCTAATGGGGGTGGGTCGTACTTAATTGTATGTCCAGGACCACTCTTGTATCTTCATATGTTTTCGAAGGTCCCGTGACCCTCCCGCTCAGCGCTGGACCTGGCAGACCCAGC
>CAYLUL010000059.1:0-10295 GCA_964386835.1 uncultured Methanospirillum sp. | reverse complement strand
TGTCGTCCTCCTCGAGGTACTCGCCGATCTGGACCTCGATCACCTCGAGCGGGATCCGGCCGGGGTTCCCGAGTCGGTGGCGCTGTCCGGTCTTGACGAAGGTGGACTCTCCCTGTGCAAGCAGCCGCACCTCGCCGTCGAGCTCCACCTCCGCGGTGCCCGAGACCACGATCCAGTGCTCGGAGCGGTGGTGGTGGAGCTGGAGGGAGAGCCGCCGCTCGGGCCGGACGGTCACTCGTTTGATCTTGTAGGCCCCGTTCTCCTCCAGGACCTTGTACGAGCCCCAGGGGCGGTGCTCCTCCCGGTGGTGCACGACCACCGGGTCACCGGCCGCCTTGAGCGCGGCAACGATCTCCCGGACCCGCCCTGTCTCGGGCTTCGCCGCCACCAGCAGGGCGTCGTCCGTGTCCACGACGACCAGGTCGTTGACCCCGATCAGCCCGACCCGCTTCTCGCCGGCCCGGACGTAGTTGTTGTGGGCATCGAGAAAGAGGGCGTCGCCGGCGTTCCCGTCCTCGTCCACGCGCTTCTCGGCCCCGGCGAGGGCGGCAAAGTCCCCGAGGTCCGACCACTCGGCGTGGAGCGGCACGACCGCGACCCGGCTCGAGTGCTCCAGGAGGCCGTAGTCGATCGAGACCGACGGGATCGAGCCGTAGTCCGGCGGCAGGGTCTGCATGCCGGACGCCACCTCTGGCTGGTGATGGGCGAGCTCCTCGAAGAAGACCCGGGTGTTGAGGAGAAACATCCCCGAGTTCCAGAGGAAGCCGTCCCGGAGGTAGCCCTCGGCCGTCGGTCGGTCCGGCTTCTCGACAAAGGCGTCGACCTCGAACCCGCCATCGAGCGGCGTGCCCGGCCGGATGTAGCCGTACCCGGTGTGGGGCGAGGCAGGCGCGATCCCGAAGGTGACCAGCCGGTCCCGTGCGAGCGGCTCCGCGGCGCGGATCGCGTCGAGCGCCGAGTCCTCGAGGAGGTGGTCGCTCGGGAAGACGGCTGCAGTCGCCTCGCCGTTCGCCTCGCGGAGGGCGGCCATCGCCCAGGCGATGGCGGGCAGGGTGTTGCGCCCCTCGGTCTCGGCGAGGAGGTGGGTGTCGTCGCACCGCCCCCCGAGGGCCTCCACCTGGTCGCGGATCAGGTAGCGGTGCGCTTCGTTCGTCACCACCCAGACGCCGTCGCCGCCGGCGAGGGCCCGGGCCCGGAGCCAGGTGCGCTGAAAGAGCGACTGGTCCCCGACCGGGAGGAATTGCTTGGGATACTGCTCCCGCGAGAGCGGC
The DNA here is from genome assembly GCA_964386835.1 of uncultured Methanospirillum sp. Classification (GTDB taxonomy): domain Archaea; phylum Halobacteriota; class Methanomicrobia; order Methanomicrobiales; family Methanospirillaceae; genus UBA288. Next base: position 9,024 of record CAYLUL010000059.1, on the reverse strand, counting down.
CAGAGCCTGGTCCCCGAGCCCCCGGCCAGGATGATGCACTGCATGCATCCCCGTTGGCCCCGGGGGAGGTTAAGGTTCGCGTCTCTGCCGGCGCCGCCCGGCCTCCCGCCGGACGATCGCGAGCCCGGCCCCGAGGCCCAGCAGGATGTTGAGGTGGTAGACGATCAGGCGCCAGAGCACGATCATCACCCCGAGGGCCGATGACGGGACGAAGAGCCCGTAGAGCGAGGCGGCCGACGCCTCGGCGATCCCCGCCCCCCCCGGGGTGAACGGGACGAGCGCGATCACGTTCACGAGCATCTGGCAGAGGAGCGACTGGACCCAGGACGGGGGAAGGCCGAGCGAGAGCAGGACAAACGAGGCGACCAGGAAGTCCAGGACCCAGTACCCGGCCGAGCAGGCGAAGGCGAGCGCAAGGTGGAGCCGCCCCCGGCCCGCGAACCGCCGGACTGCGGCGTGAAAGTGGTCCACCTCCCGGTCGATCCGGCTCTCGACCCCCCTGATGCGGCAGGCGACAACCCCGGGGAGGACGTGGCAGAGACCGCCGCTGGCGACGTGCAGGAGGCGCTTGAGCCGCTGGGGCGACCGGATCGCGGCGAGAATGAGGCCGAAGAGCACGAGGGTGACGAGGGCGATCGCGGGCACGAGCGGACCGCCCTCCACCCCGAGGGCCGCGAGCTGCCGGCCGAGCAGGACGACCGTGAGCGCGACGACCGAGAGGAGCAGGAAGAGGTCGAGCAGGCGCTCGGTGACGACCACCGCGGTCGCGTCCCCGGCGCGGAGGCCCGCCCGGTAGAGCTCGTGGGCCCGGAGCGGCTCGCCCCCGGCGGAGGCGGGGGTGATCGCCGCCACCAGCACGTTCGCGAGCACGACCCCTCCGCACGTCCGGAGCGGGACCCGGTAGCCGAGTCCCCCTGAGAGAAGCCGGAGGCGCCCGGTCCAGCAGAGCAGGGCCGCGAAGTGCGAGAGGAGCGCGACCCCAATCCAGTGCCAGTCGAGCCGGTCGAGCGCGGCGAAGGTCGCCTCATCCACCGTCAGGGCGAGCACGGCGCAGAGGACGAGGGCCGAGAGCGAGACCGCGACGAGAAGCCACCCGCGCTGCTGCATCCTACACCGCGAAGAGAGACCGGTTTCGGATGATCGCGACGAGGCCGGCCCGGACCCCGGCGTCGAGCCACCCGTAGCCGTACGAGAGGAGGACGAGCGCCGTCTCCCGATCCTGGCCGATCCAGGCCTGGCCGAGGCCAGAGCAGCAGGCGGCGACCCGGAGGACCGCCTCTGCGGCCGCACGGGCCGGGCTCGCCGGGTCGGGGGCGGGGCGAGCTGCCGCGACCGCTCCCTCGAGCATCGCGGCGTACCGCCCGGTCTTCTCCTCGAGGTGGTCCGCCCGTTCGGGCGGCACGATGCCCACCGGCGCCGGGCACCGATCCCGCTCGCCCATCGCGTAGCCGAGCGCGACCGTAGCGTCGAGCCAGCCAGTGGCGTATGCGACCGAGGCGAGCGCGTTCACCGGGTCGCCCCGGGCGGCGAAGGTCGCGGCGTCGGCCCGGTACGCCCGGGCCATCCCCAGGCAGTCGTCGACCACGGGGCAGAGGAGGGTGCCGGCGGGGAGTGACGGGGCGGTGCCGGCCAGCCGGCGGTCGAGCGCCTCGAGCGCGGGAGCGATGGTCATGGCCGGGCGAAGGCGTCCAGGTACTCTGCTTCCATCGGGTGGAGCGGCCCGGGGACGACCAGGATGTGGAGCGGGCCGCCGAAGTCGACGGACCGGACCTCGTCGGCCGTGCCGGCCGCGACGACGGGCGTGGGCGACCCGGCACGTGCGACACCGATATAGCGGTCGATCGAGAAGCCGAGAGAGGCGGCGAGGTCTTCGAGCAGGTCGATCGCCTCGGGGACCCGCATGAACCGGTCCTGCTGGATGTCGAGGTAGACGAGCGTGTGGAGGCCCGCCTCCAGGTTCTGGCGGACCACCTCAGCCGGGGTGGACGGGCGCCAGGTTCCATGCGGGAACGGGAGCGAGCAGGACCGGCCGAACCGGTAGTTCTGGAGCCCGGCAAGGCCCGCCACCGCCGTGGCGATCGAGGCGCCGTGGACGATCCCGGTCGGGATGCCGAGCTCGCGGGCACGGAGCCGCAGATCGATGTGCGTGGTCGAGACCATCGGGTCGCCCGGGACGCAGAACGCGACCGTGCCGTCACGGGCCGCCTCGAGGAGCGCGTCGGGCCGGTTCTCCACGTCCTCGCGCCCGAGCACCGTCACCGCGCGGCCCCAGGCCGTCTCCATCGCCGCGTGATCGGTTCCCATCAGGACCGAGGTGTAGCCCTCCAGAAAGACCCGGTCTGCCTCCTGGATCACGCGCCGGCCCCGGAGCGAGACGTCCTCAAGGTCCCAGAGGCCGAGGCCGATAAACCAGAGCATTCAGGCCTCCGCCATGGGTGTCGGGCCGGTCCGGTTGGTGTTCATGCGCCGAAACTCTTGGAGCCGGAAAAAATAAGGGCTTTGGTGGCCGGGTCAGCCAGCGAAGACGTGGACCAGGATACCGATCGCGAGGCCGAGCGCGACCGTGTAGACGGTGATCAGGGCCGCGATCCGGGTGCCGAGCTCGCGCCGGAGGACCGCGATCGTGGAGATGCAGGGCACAAAGAGGGTCGAGACGATCGCGAAGGTGTAGAGCTGGACACTGGTCATCACCGTGTCGAGCGAGGCCGTTCCTGCGAGGACGACCAGGGTCTCGAAGGCCATCTCTTTTCGGAGGATTCCGAAGAGGAGCGCGGTCGAGGCGTAGTCGGGCAGCCCCAGGAGCCCCTCGGAGATCGGGGCGAAGGCGGCCTGGAAGGCGGCGATCACCCCGTAGTACCCGAGGAGGCCGAGCACCACGCTGCTCACGAGCAGGAGCGGCATCGCGATGTAGAGAAACTCCTTGATCCGGAGCCAGGACTTGACGAGCACCATCTTCGGCGTGGGCTGCCGGAGCGCCGGCATCTCCAGGACCATGCCGAGCTGGGGCCCGGGCGTGATTCGGCTCAGGACGAGGCCGGTCAGGACGATCAGCAGCAGCACGACGGCGTAGATCGAGAAGGCGGCCGCGAGCGAGACGAACGAGGCGACGATCCCCGAGATCACCACCGTGCGGGCCGAGCAGGGGACCATCGTGATCAGCACCGAGGCGATGATCCGCTCGCGGCGGGTGGCGAGGAGGCGGATGCCCATCACCGCCGGGACGTTGCACCCGAACCCGAGCACCAGCGGGATGATCGCCTCGCCGTGCAGGCCCATCCGGTGCATCGCCCGGTCTGCCAGGAACGCGGCGCGAGACATGTAGCCCGAGTCTTCGAGGATCGCGAGGAGGATGTAGAACGTGAAGATGTACGGAAACGCGATCCCGAACCCCGACTGGAGGGCGAGCCCGATCGCCTGGAGGATCTCCTTTCCGAGGGGATGGATATCGAGCGTCGCGATCGGGCCGAGGAGGGCGTAATCGAAGGCCCCGACGATGTACTCCTCGAGCACCCCGCCGACGAGAAAGACCACGAGCAGCATCGAAACGAGCACCCCGACCAGGATCGGGACGCCGGGCACCGTGCGGGTGAGGAGCCGGTCGAGGGCTGCCCCGACGCCCGCCCCGGCGGAGCGGACCACCTGGTCGGCGATCGTGCCGGCGTGGTTGTGCCGGTTGGTGGTGATGATCTGCCCGGCTGACATCCGGTGCCGGCTCCCGATCTCCTCCCCGATCACCCCGGCCGACTCGAGCAGGTCGGCGTCGTCCCCGAGCCCCTGGAGCGCCTGGAGCGCGGTCCGCCGGTCCACGTCGAAGGTCCGGGCCATGGAGCTGACCGCCGCCTCGATGTGGTGGTCGTACGGCACTTCGACCGTCGCCGGTCGGCCCTCCAGGACGGCGGTCGGGAGGATGCGGTCGATCCCCTGGCCGGTCGCCGCGGCGGTCGCGAGCACGGGGATGCCGAGGAGCGCCGAGAGCCGTTCGGTGTCGATTGCGATCCCCCGGCGGGCGGCCTCGTCCACCATGTTGACGACCGCGATCATCGGCCGGCCGTACTCGGCGACCTGGAGCAGGAGGTAGAGGTTCCGCTCCAGGCGGGTCGCGTCCAGGACCGCGGCGATCGTCGTCACCGAGTCGTCGTCCATGACGCGCCGGACAAGAGCCTCGGTCTCGGCCCCGTCCTCGAGCGAGTAGATGCCGGGCAGGTCGAGGACCTCGATCGGCTCGTGCTGAAAGCAGGAGCGGCCCGAGAGGAGGTCGACCGAGGAGCCCGGGTAGTTGCCGATCTCGACCCCCACCCCGGTCAGGTGATTGAAGATCAGGGACTTGCCGACCCCGGGATTTCCGACGAGGGCAACGGTCAGGGGCATGGGCTTGCAAGGACGGTGGCCGCACATTCGGGCGAGAGCCCGATCTCACAGCCCTTCACCTCGATCACGATCGCACGATTCGAGAGCCGGCGGCGGACGATGACCGTCTCCCCGGGAACGACCCCCATGTCCATGAGCCGCCGGTACCGGCCGCAGGGGCGGACCGTCGTGATGCAGACCCGCTCCCCCTCGCCGAAGTCGAGCAGGGGCTGGCCGTCCGCCTCGGTCTCGCCCAGTTCGCCGCCCTCACAGGGGCGCTCGCAGCGGGCCGGGCAGCGGAGGTGGTCGGCCAGGCGGGCGATCGCCTCGTCCGAGACCCCGTGCTCGAGGGTGCAGGCTTCGCGGTTGGCCGCGTCACGGGCCATGCCGAGCTGCTCGAAGAAGCAGGCGAGGGTCCGGTGACGCCGGGCGATCCGCCGGGCGAGCCGGTTTCCGTCCTGGGTGAGGCGGGGCCGGCCCGTGCCGTCCATTACGAGGCGGCCGCTGGCCACGGCCGCCTCCTGGATCATGGCGAGGTCCGCCGGTTCGAGGTCCAGGCGGCAGGCGAGGTCCGCCGGCTCGAGGTCCGGGGATTCGAGGATCGCTTCCAGCAGGTCCTCCTCGCGATCGGTGGCCGTCCCGGTCATGATCACACTCTTCTGCGCCCGGACGGTTATGGGTTGCGGGTGCCGTTCGAGAAGACTGATATGGTCACGTGACCTCGTACTCAAGAGAGAAGTGATCGCGTGGACTGCACCAACCGCCAGGTCGCCGAGACGCTCCGCCTGATGGGCCAGCTTCACGAGGTCCGGGGGGACAACCCGTTCCGCGTCCGGGCGTTCATGGCCGGCGCCGATGCGGTCGAACGGCTCCCCAAACGGGTGAACGGGCTCGATATCGACGAGCTTCGGGGGCTCACCGGGATCGGGGAGCGGCTCGCAGCGGTGGTCCAGGAGATCTGCGAGACCGGGTCGAGCGAGGAGCTGGTGGCACTCCAGAACGAGATCCCGGCCGGGCTCCTCGACCTCCTTCGCGTCGAGGGTGTCGGGCCGAAGACGGCAGGCAGGCTCTGGCGGGAGATCGGCGTCACCTCGGTGGCCGAGCTGAAGGAGGCGGCGGAGCGGGGGCGGATTCGCCGGCTCAAGGGGTTCGGGCCGAAGCGGGAGGCCGAGCTCCTCCGCGGGGCCGAGCGATTCGCGGGCGAGGAGCGGCGCATGACCCGTGCGGATGCCGACCTCCTCCTGTCGGGCCTCGCCGAGGTCCTGGCGCCGGGCCGATACGTGGTCGCGGGCTCGTACCGGCGCGGCAAGGAGACGGTCGGCGATCTCGACCTGGTCAGCTGCGAGGCGCCGGAGGAGCTGAACCCGCGCCTCCGGGCGATCGCGGACGAGGTGATCGACGAGGGCGAACGCCGGACCTCGATCCGGTTCCTCGGCGAACGGGTCGACATCCGGTTCACGACGCCTGCGGCGCTCGGCCCCATGCTCCTCTACCTGACCGGGTCGAAGGCCTTCAACATCAAGCTCCGCGACCGGGCCCTGCTGGAGGGCCTCCGCGTCAACGAGTACGGGATCGCCGGCCGGGACGGCGCCGGCCTCGAGACCTTCCCCGACGAGGCGTCGATGCTCGGTGCGCTCGGTCTGCCGTTCATCCCCCCCGAACTCCGCGAAGACCGCGGCGAGATCGAAGCGGCCGAGCACGATAGGCTCCCTTTCCTGGTGACGGCCGCCGACCTCCGGGGCGACCTCCACGTCCACTCCAACTGGTCGGACGGCGCCCTCTCGCTCGACGAGCTCGCGGCAGAGGGGACCCGGCGGGGGTACGAGTACCTGATCGTCTCGGACCACTCGGAGACGCTCCGGGTCGCCCACGGCCTCTCCGAGCGGGACCTGGCCGAGCAGCGGCACACGATCGAGGTGATCAACCGGGACTCGCCCTGCCGGCTGATCGCCGGGGTCGAGGTCGACATCCTCGCGGACGGCACGCTCGGTCTCCCGGACCGGGCCCTCGCCGACCTGGAGCTCGTGATCGCCTCGCTCCACAGCGGCCTCCGCCAGGACCAGGACCAGGTGACCCGCCGGGTGATCGGTGCGTGCGAGCACGAGCACGTGGACATCATCGGCCACCCGACGGGCCGCCTGATCGGGCGGCGCGATCCGGCCGCGGTCGACCTCTCACGGGTGATCGAGGCGGCCGCCGAGAGCGGGACGGCCCTCGAGATCAACGCCTCGCCGCACCGGCTCGACCTCTCTGACATCCCGGTACGGACCGCCCGCGACCGGGGTGTCCGGCTCTCGATCGGGACCGATGCCCACCGTGCCGACGAACTGGACCAGCTCCGTCATGGCCTGGCGATCGCCCGGCGGGGGTGGTGCACCGCGGGGGACCTCCTCAACACCCTGCCGCTCGAGCGCCTCCTGGAGTGGGCGTCGTGATCCGCCGGGTGTACGAGCGCCACCTCGCCCGCCAGCTCGTCGAGCTGCCGGACCGGATCTGCGTCCTCCTCTCGGACCACGACATGATCGAGGCGCCGGGCCGGCTCCGGGAATGCGTCGAGTGGTGCCGCGAGGTCGGCATCGCGGGCGTGATCTTTCACATCTCCGCGGCGGACCCCACCCTGCTCGAGGCACACCTCCCGGCGATCCGCGAGATCGGCCGCGTGGCCCACCTCACCCTGCACTACGGCGACCAGACCGAGTCCGTGGGCGAGGGGATGGAGGTGACGGTCGCGATCGGCAAGAGCGGACGCGAGGAGATCGCCGACTGCATCCGCCGGATGGCGGAGGACGGGGTCGACCCGTCGGCGGTCGACGAGCACACGATCGAGTCGTACCTCACGTTCCCGTACGCTCCCGACCTGGTGATCAAGACCGGCGGCAACCACCTGACCGATTTTTTGATCTGGCAGTCGGTCTACAGCGAGCTCTTCTTCTCCGATGTGAACTGGCTGCTGTTTCGGCGGCTCGACCTGCTCCGCGCCCTGCGCGACTACCAGTCGCGGGTGCGGCGGTTCGGAAAATAAGGGTTGGCCCGGGCGACTAGAGCTCGACCGAGAGAGCGACGATCCCGTTCGGGTCCTTTGTCGAGCCCTGCTTCAGGATCGCGCCGTCCCGTTCGACCCGGACCTCGAGGAGGTCGGTCGTCCCGCCCAGTTTCTGGATGTTGACCGTGACCATCCGTGCGGGCCCGGTCACCGCCCGGCTCTGGGTGCCCCGGCCCGCCACCGGGGTCTCGACATAATTCTCGCCCTGCTGTCCGATCGTGCCGGACCAGCCTCCGTCCGAGGAGATCACCACCTGGATCCCGGGCGTGCTCGAGGGGGTTGTCGTCGACGTCGGGACGCCGGTGGTCTCGCCGGCCGCCACGGTGGGCCCCGTGGTGGGGCGCTGCACAGCGGTCGTCCAGGCGCGGACCGTCGGCACCGCCGCACGGACGGTCGCCCGGGTCGAGAGTGATGCGACGGTCTGGTTCACCCCGTCACCCACCGGACGGGCCGGGGTCGCGATCGTGTGGATCGGCATCCCGGTGAACTTGTTGACCTGGTCGGTCTCGTTCCCGGCGGCGCCGCCGGGTGGGAAGAGCGCGAAGACGATCAGGGTGAGCAGGATCACCCCGGCGATCGCCAGGATCCAGGAGGGCTTGATCGACCTACCGAGCGCGGCGGGGTCGAAGATCGGCCCCTTTGCCCGGCCCGGGGCGCGTCTGCGGCCCTTGCGGCCCCGTTCGGCCTTCTCCTCGTAGTCGCGGGGGACGATGATCGGCCCCTCCTCGACGAGCACCTCACGCGAGGGCGGGGCCGGACGCTCGGGCGGGACCGGGAGGACGGGAGGGGCGAGCCAGGGGATGATCGGGTCCTCGGGGGCCGGTGCGAGAGGGGCCGGGACTGGTTCGGCGGGCGCCTTCGCTTCAGCCACGTCGTCGTCGGACGTCGGTACGGGCCATTCATCGCGCACCCGACTCCGGTCGGCCGGCCCGGGCTGGCTCTCCTGGACCCAGACCTCCTTCGGCGGCACCATCCGGCGGAGCGCCGCCTCTGCCCGGGTGCGGGACGTGGAGACCTCCTGCTCGGGGGGGCGGGGGGCCGCCTCCACCTCCTCAATCGCGAGCTCCTCGAAGAGACCATCCGAGGGTGCGGACGAGGCCCCGTCGGCGGCGTCCGGCCAGAGGCCTGGCTGTGTCGCATCGGCTGCCAGCGCTGGCGGCTCAGGCGCGGGTGCCCGGGAGACCGGCGGCACGATGCCCGGGATCGGCAGCGAGGTCGCCTCCCCGGTCTCGCGAGCCCGGCGCTGCCGGAGCTCGGTCAGGGGGAGCTGGATCCGCTCCCGCGGACGGTTCGGCCAGGCCGAGACCGGGCGCCGAATCCCGGAATCGGGGCCCGGCGCACTGGCGGCGGGCGTCGGTGCAGACGCGTCCGGGAGCCCGTCCTCGCGGTGGAGCTGGGCCCCGCAGCGGGAACAGAACCGGTCGTCCGGGACGGTGATCGCCGCGCCGCATTGATGGCAGAACATGTCCGTGTACTACTATTCTACGCTGACCCTGTATTAACCGTGCCGAATCAGGACGAGCTTCCCGGTGCCTGTGCGACCCGCTGACGATAGACCCGGACGGCCCGAAGGAGGTCGATCTTCCGGAACTGTGGCCAGTACGGTGCGCAGAAGTAGACCGCGCACTCGTTGC
>CAYLUL010000058.1:8676-10296 GCA_964386835.1 uncultured Methanospirillum sp. | reverse complement strand
TGTCACAGCCGGACCTCTTCTCGCAATCGCCTGTTCAATCAGGTCAAGGGTGATCATCTTCATATCGGTGCAGACGAGGAACGGCGAAGCGGGGACGAAGCGACGGCCCGGAGCCGCCTTCTCGAGGAGGGGAATGAGGCCGATCTCCGTCCCGACGATCACGGTCTCAGCGGTCGATCGGACCGCGTACCGAAGCATCCCGGAGGTCGAACCGATGAAGTCGGCCTCCTCCTGGACTTCGGGTGTGGTCTCGGGATGGACCATCACCTCGGCACCCGGAAACTGGGCGCGACTCCGTCGAATCTCCCCGACCGTCAGCGCATGGTGGACCGGACAGCAGCCATTCGCTGGAACGGGAATGACATGCTTCTCCGTTCGGGCGGCGACATGGAGAGCGAGGTTTCGGTCTGGGACGAAGAGGACGATCTCCTCCTCGAGGGCGTTCACGATCTGCACCGCGTTCGCCGAGGTACAGCAGACGTCAGAGACCGCTTTGACTGCCGCCGAGGAGTTGACGTACGCGACCACCGCGGCATCGGGATAGTCTGCCCGGGCGGCGAGCACATCTGCGGGGGTGAGGCGGAGGGCCATGGCGCAGCGCGAGAACGGTTCAGGATGGATGACGATCTTGCCTGGGTTCAGGAGCGCTGCGGTCTCAGCCATAAAATCGACGCCGGCAACGACGAGATACGGGGTATCGACACGGTCGCGAGCGAGCCGCGCGAGCTCAAGGCTGTCACCGACACAATCGGCGGCGGCCTGGACCTCGGGCCGAACATAGTTGTGCGCGAGCAGGGTCACATCGGGGTGCAGCGTGGTCACGGAAAGATCGCCTGAAGAATCGTGAAGAGCGTGTGCAGGACGCCGGTTTAATGGTTGTCCCGGTCTCCTTCCAGGAGCCTGCAGGTCCGGCAGGTCGAGCCAAGCATCGGTTCGCCGCAGTCCGGGCAGGTGGAGAAACCGGAGGAGGTGATGCGCCCTTGCAGCCTCGCCTCCAGGTCCTCCTGACCCGCAACGATTCGTGACATCGTTCCGGGTGCAATGAGTTCCGCCCGATGCACCACGCCCCGGATTCCGGCGCGGAGGGCATATCGTGTGTACGGGCACTCGGGGAGGTCGAATGCGAGGTCATTCAGATGGGCGAACGCGACCACCTCTTTCTCGGAGAGCCTGGAGAGGGGCTTGATGCGGGGGACCATGCACCCTTCTCCTCCCACGGGACGTATGCCAGCGACCCGGTAGAGGTCACCGCGCAACCAGTTCATCACGACCGCCTCCGCCTCGTCGTCGAGGCAGTGCCCTGTGGCGAGCCGGTCCGCCCCGACGTCACGGGCCATCTGCTGGAGGAGACGGCGTCGGAGGATGCCGCAGACCGTGCAGGCTCGCCCCTCGCGACCGCGAAGGAGCGCGTCCAAATTTCTTCCAAATGCATCGTTGAACGAGACGACCCGGTGCGGGACGGACAGGCGGGAAGCGAGCTCTTGTGCGGCGAGCACCGTCTCTTCTCGATACCCGGCAATCCCCTCGTCGACCGTGATCGCAATGACGTCGATGCCGAACTCGGGACGGAAGACCGTCGCGAGAAGGTGAAGGAGGACCGAGCTATCCTTTCCGCCCGAG
>CAYLUL010000058.1:0-8666 GCA_964386835.1 uncultured Methanospirillum sp. | reverse complement strand
ACTGCGATCCGTTCCCCTGCAAAGAAACCTCCTGCCGCTTCGATCGCATGTCGTGCCCTATCCTCGACTCGGTTGGCGAGGTGCGGTGCACACAGATGATCGCCTGTAACCCGGTCGAGAAAGACCGCGTCCCGGGTGCAGTACGAGCAGGAGAGCCGGGTCATCCGCCGTGGACGATCGAAACGATCTTCAGGGTGTCCGTCTCGCAGACCGGGGCATCGTCCGGGAGCAGGTGGCGGTCGCGGGTCACCAGCACCTCGCAGGGATTGATACCGAGGTCCATGAGCAGCCGGTCGAGCAAGCGTTCGCGAAGGGGCTCTTCGTGTCGGCTCAGGTCCGGAAGTATGAGATGGACCATGCGCGAAAGGGTGAATGCCATGACAAGATAATCCCTCCCTTTGCAATCTGGGCGGGGGACGAACCTCAACGTAAGTCATGACCATGACGCACCGTGGGGGCTCCATTGATTGGACGGATCGGCGAGCGATCCTCAGGAAGATATAGACGGACAGACCACCCATCTGACGTCAGGAGTGGATCGCTCCATCGGGGAGAGCGGGTATGACGATACGGGTCAGGTTCTTTGCACAGTTTCGAGAGCGCTACGGGCCGGTTCACGAGATCGAACTCCCGGCAGGGGCATCCATTTTGGAAGCGGTCCGGCAGATCGTTGGAGACGACCATGACGAGGACGCGGTGGTGGACCGCGATGGCCATCTCCGGGAGTTCGTGATTGTAATGCAGAACGGAGTGCGGATCGAACCGGACGAAGTAGCTGCAGGCGGGCTCGAAGACGGTGACGAGGTCGCCCTTTTCCCGCCGGTTGCAGGGGGGTGAGAGCGGATGGAACTGGAGTGCCGGATCGGGATCCAGGAAGAGGAGGTGCCGGTCAACGAGCTGCTCACTGACGCGCGGAAGAGCGGTGTCGGCGGGATCGTCCTCTTTGATGGGATCGTGCGGGACGATGATTGCGAGGCGATGGAGGTCGAGGCGTATCGTGACGTGGCTCTGGCCGAGCTCCGGCAGATCGCGACCAGCGTGGGCGTGCGGCACCGGGTGGCATATGTTGCGGTCATCCATCGGATCGGCCGCATCGCAGTCGGGGGCGACCTCCTGGTGATCGTCGTCGCAGCTGCCCACCGGGATGCGGCCTTTGCCGCCTGCCGGGAGATCCTCGAGGCGATCAAGGCCGGCGTCCCGATCTGGAAGAAAGAATGCGCACCGGGAAAGGATCGGTGGGTGCGCGGTGAACACTGGCCCGAGACCGGTGCCTGAAGGTCGACCATGCGCCTCCTCCTGCATCTTCGGGCCGAAGATTCCCCTGACTTCGGGGATGACCGCGGCGGGGGTCTTGCTCGCTATGTTACGGGCCTGCTGGTGAAGGGATGGCGCACCGATCTGCCGGGCGGGGCGAACCCAGTCTACTCCTTCTCCAACCTCTTTCCTCCGGGTGAGGTGAGACCCGGAGATCGGCGTCGCCTCCTGATCGCCTCACCGAATTCCGAGCTGATCCGGGCTCTTACCCGCCGGGTGTCAAAGGAAAAACAGCCTCTCCGGGTCCACGGCATCGAGTTCAGGGTGGAACGGCATGAAACGTTCTCCGCCCAGGTCGAACGGGCTGGGGTTCACCTCACGACGGCGACGCCGATACTCCTGCGTGTCCCCTCCATAGAAGGCACAGGGGGACCTGTCCACTGGTCACCCCCCATCCCGGAAGAGGTGTTCATCCGGGCGCTCAACCGGGACCTGATCCGGCGGTTCAACACCTACCACGCAACTCGCATCGACGAGGAGATCTCCATCATCACCGATGGAAGACTCCAACGGGCGACACGGAGCGGGAGAACGCCATCGTCCTACTGGGAGCTCGGGACCGGTCGACTCAACGCGACCGCACAACGGGTACTGTCATTTTCGATCGATGCCGGGTTTGGCGAACGCGCTCGCCAGGGTTTCGGTTTTGTCAACGTCTCTCGAATGAGTGCCCCCGCTTCGTAACGGGGGTGAACCCCCCTGCCGGCTTGTTCCTCAGACGCACGTTGGGGAGCCCGGTCTGGGGGACTTTTCGTTTTTGGTGAGAATGGCGAGGCGACCTGTCCTATCGAAATATTCAATACCCGGTATTCTCAAAGTCAAGGGTGCCGACCTGACTCAACTGTAAGAAGCACGACCCTCATCCCCTCATCACCCTTACCGTGGGACCCAATGTTTCACCGCCTGACCGGACCGGGATTAGGGAGAAGGACCGGTTTCAGGCAGAACACCTTTTCGTGCTCCGATGGGGCGACCCACCACCCGGCAAAGAGTAGCCCTGTTGACTGCCTCAGGCCGGGCCTCAGATGAAGACCGGTGGAATGCACACCGTGTGATGAACGAACCCGACGAAGAAGACCGCTCCTTTGCAGCAGTGGTCGCCCAGGAATGGCTGGCGAGGGTGTCGATGATCTATGCCCAATCGATCCGGGACACCGAAGAGAGTGCACAGCTGGCGCCGGATACGCACCCGCTCTATCCGTCGCTGGTCGCGATCAACCAGACAAAACAGTACCTCGCGGCATTCGCACGAAATGCGGGTGACACGAACCGAATGGACCTTGCCGCGGCGATCGGCTCGCTGATGATCGCCCAGGACCATCTCGAGTCCGTGATCCTCCACGGATCGCCCTGATGACCAGTTTCTCCTGAGCGAAAGGACCATGGATCCAGGACATGCCTGACGACACGTACCGGATGGTTGATCCCTGTTTTTTTTACGAGAAGATGGATCAGGGGGGTCAGGTCGGCGATCGTCAGTGGCCCGGCCTTCTGGAGAGGAGAGGGCAAATCTCAGTCTGCCAGATCACGACAGAGACGAAAAGCTCTTACGCCTCCCTGATTCAGTAGGTTGGTATGGCAGAGGAACGCGGTAAATTTGTCAACGGTCGATGGATTGACACCCCGGAAGATGCAGAACCGTCGGAGGCCCCATCTCCCGAAGAAACATCCGGAACCCATGAGGGAACCGGCGATAAGACCGATCCCCGATTCGAGGCAGAGAACCTGATCGCCGACGCGACGTCCTCTGTTGGTCGGGCGGTCGATGACGTGCTCCGAGCTGCCCAGCACCTGATTGTGACCAAGGAGGGGCATTCGTACATCGAAAACCAGGTGAACCGTGCAGGTTCGGCACTCTCCGATGTGCTTCGAGACCTGACCAGTCGGCTCGACCCCAAGAACCGTTGATCTCCAGTCAACGGACGGAATAACGAAAAGCTCGCCCTGGTTCTACAATGCAAAGGAACAAATTTCTCTCACTTTTCGAAAAAGGCAACCGTCGTGTGACGCCAGTTTGTCGTGAGAGGGGACGATGGATGCGGATCAACACGCGCCTCACACGGGTCACCCAGGTTATCACGGTCATCGAGGGTTAAACTGGAGCCAGAACGGACAGATGCACCTCACCCTCGGCGAGGTGCTGTTCAGGGCGCCATCTCGTTTGAATGCTGCCGCCTGGCTGATCATCGTTCCTTCATCCGGCTCCCTGGTCAGTACGGCGACGGTTGATCCGACGGTCGACATTGGCCTGCCCACGTTTTCTATCGATCGCCCCCCCTTTCCACAGACGGAGCTCGAAGGGCGTCGTACCGACACTGATACAGGCTCTTCCGGCTCCTCCCGATCCGATTGGAGGATGGATTATTCGTCGCGCCACCTCTCGTAGGGGTTTCCTGATGAGTCAAATGGGCCTGGTTCCCACACGCCGTTCACATGATCCCATGCGACCGGTCTTGCACGAGTATTATGCGGCCGATTGTCGTACGACGAGCCGCAGTCGACCCATCGTATCTCTGGTCTTCTTTCTCTCTTTGCATGAACCAATTGGAAAGGTTTTTACTGACGCTGCTGACATCTGATCTCAACACGATCAGGGGCGAAGGCGTGGCGGTTGGCAACGAGAGAGAGGGGCCGGATCAGCCTGCCGGGTCATCGGATGCGGCTCAGTTATCCGTCGGTGAACGGGAGGAGAACGGATTCCCAGGGGAAAGATCTGATACGATCAGTGCCAGGTCGCAGAAGGCGATTCGGCGACGGGAAGCCCTTCTCTCGGCTGGACGCGACCTCTCGCGGAGCGTTGCTCGGGGCGAAGAGGTCCAGGGACTCATCGATCAGGCCATGGCCCGGATCAAAGAGGCAGGCGAATACCGATCGGTTGTTTTCACAACAGGGGAGGAACCGGTCCAGGAGTCCAAGCCGGGTGCCTGCATGTACACCTTCTCGGTTGAGGTAAACACGCATCGGCATGGGATGCTCATCGTCGATGCCGCCCCCTCCCGGCAGATTGACCCCGGGGAGGCACAGCTCCTCCGGGAGTGCGCCGATGATATCGCCCTTGCCTTTCACCGGCAGCACCTTGAGCGCGTCCGGCAGGAGACCTTCCTGCATCTCGTCGAGAGCGAAGAGCGGTTCCGCCAGGTCTTTCACGAGACGAACGACGCGATCCTCCTTTACGATGTCAACGAGGAGAGCCTCCCCCCCCGGTGTCTTGAGGCCAACGAGCAAGCCTGCCACCTGTTCGGACATACGCTCGACGAGCTGCGCCGTCGATCTCCGGGGGACCTGGGCCTCTCCTGGTCGGCCCCGGGCCCGGCACCCTGGGACCGTCCAGAACCCGGTCCGTACCGATTTGATGCCCAGGTCCGTCACAAAGACGAAGGGACGATGACCGTAACGATCAGCCTGCACCGGTTCAAACTCCTGGGACAGATGGTGATGCTCCTGGTTGCCCATGATGTCTCGGAAGAGCGCCGGCTCGAGAACGAGCAGGCAACGTCGCTCGACCAAATACAGCAGAATATGGAGCAGTTCCAGATCCTGAACGACCAGATCCGGAACCCTGTTCAGGTGATCATCGGACTCGCAGACCTGGAGGGAGGCGAGTTCTCAAACCAGATCATCCTTCAGGCCCGGGAGATCGACCAGATCGTCCGGCAGCTCGACCTTGGGTGGCTCGAGTCGGCGAAGGTATCGTCCTACCTGCGCCGATACGCGACCTGACCGTCCTCCTGTGCCCTCTGCGGTGCTTCTCCCTGCGATGCAGGTCAATCCCGCTCAGCTACTGCGGAAGCGAGCCCCCGAGCACGATCTGGACGATCAGCGCACCACCGAGGATGAGGAGACCGAGCCCTGCGAGGGGAAGGGTGTACCGGAGCACGACCTGGGATGGTTCGTCCCCGGTTGCCCGCTGGACCAGCCAGAAGAACGGATCAGTCACGTAACTGATGACGCAGGCACCCCCTCCGATCATCAGGATGAGCGCCACGGGGTCGAGTGCCGTTACTATCTCGGTACCACCCAGGATCCTGGCGACGATCACCGCGGTGACGACCCTGGACCCCTGGATTGTCTGGACCAGCGCGGCGATCAGGAACGGGATAAGCACGAGGGGCACGCACCCGTCGAGCGCGGTGAGTGCCGCATCCGCGATGCCGGTCAAGACAATCACCGATCCCAGAGCGCCGGCGCCCACCAGGTCGAAGATGATGACGCCGGCATGCCTCGTCCCGTTCATCATGGTCGCATGACGGAGGTCGGGGCTCACGAGCAGGAGCGCGGCACCTGCTCCGGCGAGCATCACCAGGTTGATCAGGGCAACGTGGGAGATCCCCGCCAGGAGACCGATGGCGACGGTGGCCAGGATCACCAGGAACGGGGCCCAGGCGCGGAGATGTAGTCGAGGGCGGTCACCGGACGAAACCAGTTTTTCTTCGCAGGGTGCCGCCCCACCCCGGGCGCCAACGGCGCGGATGAGGAGAAGGACGAGGAGAAAGGAGAGTGGTATCGCGACTGTGTTGTACACCACGAGGTCGATTCCAGCTCCCACTCCCTCCACGAGTGGGATGACGACCGGTGTCGGGTAGATCAGGGCATAACTCAGGATTGAGCAGATTGCGGCAAGGTACAGCAGGGATTTTCGCTGTTGTTCGTCTCCGCCGATGGCCGAAAGGATCGGCTCGAGCATCACGAATGCCGTGATGCAGCAGGTGAACGGGACCGAGAGCACATACCCGAGCAGACCGGCAGAGGCGCTTGAGTCGGCGACGTACCTCCTGACATCACTGGCGATCGAGGTGATCCCACCCGTGACGTCGAGAGCCTTTGCGATGATAGCACCGCAGAGAATGATCAGTCCGAAGGCGGAGAACACATGTCCAAGCCCGGCGACGACCCCGCTCACCGTCTGGTCGATCCCAAGCCCGGCGAGGAGTCCGAAGATGAGTGCCCCTCCGACAAGAGTGAAGAACGGGGAGACCCACCGACGGTGGCTCACGATGGACACGAGGGTGAGCACCAGGCATGAAAAATTGCCAGGGGGTGTCCATCGTTTTTCCTCGTGAGTTCTCTCTCTCTCTCTCTTTAACTAGGGATAAAAAAAACGACTCAGTAGAGAAGACGTTCCGGGTGGGATAAGCAGGCGAGTCCTGACGGCTCACACGCGCTGCAGAGCGCAAGGCCGGTCCGTTCGGCAAGATCGACGGCGAGTCCGGTGACTGGGCCGGTCGTCGCGAGGATCGGCACGGAAGCAATCACGGCACTGCGCACCAGCTCGGCAGTCACCCGGTGCGACACCGCGACCACCGGTGTCGTGCCAGGGGCATCACCCACCATCACCGCCTCTCCCACCACCCGGGCTAGTGCCGTCGCGAGTCCGAGGTCGTTGCTTGTGAACCAACGACCGTCAACCGTCTCCAGGGCAGCAGAGAAGAGGCCTGCCGGCGGACCAGACACCCGGGCCAGGGCCGCCTCAACCTCCTGGATAGGGACGGGCTCGGAGGACGCGAGCAGAGGAAGCCTCCGCTCGAAGTGCTGTGTCACGGCCCCGCCGCAGCCCGTGACCGTTCCGCGACGAGGGATCACGACTCGGAACGGGTCGGTGGTCATCACCCGGATAGACCCGCCCTCTTCGAGGATGGACTCGATCTCGGCGTGGGATCGGATCACCTGTTCGCCGAGGAGGAGGCCCACTGCAAGCGCGGGCAGGCGGTCCGGAACCGTCATGATGCTCAGAAAGTGCCGTCCGTTCAGGAAGAGGGAGAAGGCCTGTTCATCAAGAAGACAGGCGCTGGAGTCAGGCACCGCGGGCACACTCCTCGACGCCGGCAATCAGGGTTTCGATGTCGGTCGTATTCGAGTAGCAGTGGAGGCTTGCGCGGACCGTTCCGCTGGGCAGGACGAGGCGACGCATGAGCGGCTCACAACAGTGATGGCCTGAGCGGACCATCACGTTCAACTCGTCCGAGAGATACTGCGCCACCTCATGGGGATGGAAACCGTCGACCGTGAACGACACCACGCCGATCCGTGCCGCCGGGCTCTCAGGGGCATAGACCCGGACTCCGTCGATCGAGGCGAGGCCCTTGATAAGGTCCGAGGTGAGCCGCTCCTCCCGCCTCTGGACCGCGCCCATGCCGATCGCAGAAAGATAGTCGACCGCCGCTCCCAGTCCGATCGCACCCGCGATGTTCGGGGTGCCGGCCTCGAACCGGGCGGGGCCCGGGGCCAGGACCCACCCGTCCTCACCGACCGATTCGACCGCCCCTCCGCCGAGGAGGAGCGGCTCGAGGTCAGGCTCTCGCATCCAGAGCACCCCTGTCCCGGTCGGTCCGAGCATCTTGTGACCGGAGAAGGCCAGGTAATCGGCGCCGATTTGGTGCACGTCCACCGGCAGGTGCGGAACGGACTGGGCCCCGTCGACAAGGAGGCGGGCACCCCGTTGCCGGCAGAGCCGGCCGATCTCCGTGACCGGCGTGATTGTCCCAACGGCGTTCGATGCATGCGTCACGGCGACCAACCGCGTCCGGTCATCGATCGCCGCTTCGAGGGCCTCGAGGTCGAGCGCGAAGTCGTGATCGATGTCGATCACCACCACTTCCACGCCCTGGGAACGGAGGCGAAGCCAGGGAAGAAGGTTGGAGTGGTGTTCGAGCACCGTCGTTACGATCCGGTCTCCGGACTGCCAAGGGAGCCCATGAGCCACGGTCTCGATCGCCTCAGTCGTGTTCCGGGTAAAGACGGTTGTCCCTCCTTTTCCGCCGATGAACCCCTCCACCTTCTCGCGTGCGTGCCAGTACCGCTGGCCGGCGATCTGCGCCAGTCGGTGGACGCCGCGCCCCACGTTGGAGCGGTAATGCCGCTCGAACTCCACCATCGCATCAATCACCACCCCGGGAGAGAGGCTTGTCGCCGCCGAGTCCAGGTAGACCGTGTCCCCAAGGACGGAGAAGTCGGACCGGACCGCCGCGCCCTCCTCGGGGATCTGATCGGATGATCGAATCGTTGGAATCTCGCTGGGTGCTACGGGTGACGGCTCGGCGCGAGCTCCCCCCCCGCCGTCAGCGCAAGGCCATGCTCACGACAGAGCTCGGTCATCTTTCTTGGGAGGCCTTTCCACCGCCAGAGCCCCCAGGAGGCGAACTCCCGGGGAAGGCCAACCGCACGGGCATACCTTTCGAGGAACGCATCCCATCGGCCCGAGAGCTCGGGGTGTATCCGGCGCAGGTGGTCGTACTCTGCCTCGAGCATCGCCGGGCAGAGGTAGCATCCGAGCCGTTCGAACCCCTGTTCGTAGAGTGGATTCACTGGCAGCTTCTGCCACCATATATAAAGCCAGACCTCGAGCGCTCGCCAAT
>CAYLUL010000057.1:0-10362 GCA_964386835.1 uncultured Methanospirillum sp. | reverse complement strand
GCCGACCCTGCACGATGCCGAGTTCTTTCTGCGCAGCGACGAACCGGCGGGTGCCATCCTTCCAGTTGTCGGTCGGCTCGGTGGTATATTTCACGGTCTTGAGTGCATCGCTCACAACTCCGACAGAGCCGACGGAGACATTACCGTAGGTAAAGTTTGCTTTCCCAACGAGCCAGTCGGCGAGGATGTCCGCCGCCTCTTCGGGGTGCTCGGTGACATAGGTGTCGCCCAGGATCGTGATTGCCGAGATCGCATTGACAAAGTCAGGGTTCGAGGAGATCAGGTCATCACGGGCGGTCACGACGCAGCAGGGGTGATCATTCCACATCCCCGCGGGCGTCATATCGCGCGAGTTGGCGACCACCTGGCCGATCTTCGACTCAGTCGCGATAGAGACAAATGGCTGCCAGGCGATGTAGCCGTCCACCTGCTTGGTCGCAAGCAGGTTCGGCATGGGCCCGACGCCCTGGCTATAGAGAATGGCGACGGTCCCGTTTCCAGTCTGGTTTCCACCAGGCTGGGGAGTGGTGCAGCCAGCACAGCAGAGCCCCGCAACAGCAAGGACTGTCAGCGCGAGTGTTAACAGGCGAGTATCCATGTTGGATTGATGAGAGGGACGGGATGATTAACGTTTCCTTCCTTCTCCATTTTTGTCTCCAATAAGGCTATTTTGAAACATATTTCTATTCAAAAAGGCACTATTCGAGATCTATCTGTCCATTCATCGATCGCACCCCTCCGGATTCTCTCCCAGGCCCGTCAGTTCCATTATCTTCTCAAATCCGTCTCCCTTCTCCGACATGCTCATCTCGCAGGGAGCCGACGTAGTAAGGAACGGCATGGCTCGAGACGTGGTGCGGGGCGGACGCTTATCGGGGGAGCGGGGGGGCGATATCGCCCGATACCTCTCCTCTTCGTGGGCGGACCGATGGATCGGCGAAGCGGACCTGCTCGTGGATATGGCACATGTGCTGATGCTTGAAGAGCAGGGGATCATCGAAGGTGTCCACGCACGGGCACTTCTGCAGGGACTGGTACGGCTGCACGAAGATGGACTTCCAGATGCCGTCTATGACCCCGAGTTCGAGGATGTCCATGCCGGGATCGAGTCACACCTCACCGGCATTGTAGGCCCGGAGGCCGGCGGACGTCTCCACATCGGCCGCTCGAGAAACGACGAGGTGGCGACCTGTCTGCGTCTGCGCCTTCGCGATGAGCTGCTGGCCCTCGCCGACGAAGTCGTCGGGCTCCGAGAGGTTCTCCTGACGAACGCCTCAGTCCACACGGAGAGCGTGATGCCGGGGTTCACTCATCTCCAGCACGCCCAGCCGACGACCCTGGCGCACCACCTACTTGCCTACGCCGCGGCGTTCGAGCGGGACACTGCCCGTGTCCTCGACGCCTATGGGCGAGTCAATCAATCACCCCTTGGGTCCGCTGCATTCGCATCGACTGGATACCCGATCGACCGTGATTCGACCGCTAATCGCCTCGGTTTTTCTGGCCTGCTTGCGAACTCGATGGACGCAGTCTCCGGGCGGGACTTCGCCCTTGAAACCCTTGCCGCCGTCGCAGTCCTGATGTCAACCGCCAGCCGGCTCGCCGAGGAACTCGTGATCTGGTCTTCCCCGCTCGTCGGTTTTGTTGATCTGGATGACCGTTACTGCTCCACCTCATCCATCATGCCGCAGAAGAAGAATCCCGACACTCTCGAGCTTCTCAGGGCACGCGCGGCATCCGTCGCCGGCGAGCTTGCTGCTGCCCTCGGGATCGTCAAGGGGTTGCCGCAGGCCTACAACCGGGATCTGCAACAGTTATCGCCTCATCTCTGGCGTGGGGTCGACGAAACACGTGCGTCGATCCGCGTCCTCACCGGCGCGATTGAGACTGCGCAGTTCGTGACCGGGCGGATGGCGACAGAAGCCGGTCGTGGTGGCTCGACCGCGACTGAACTGGCAGACACGCTCGTCCGGGAGTTCGGGCTCCCCTTCCGAACCGCTCACCACGTGGTTGCCCGCGCGGTGCGTGACCACCGGCTTGATGCTGCAGGACTCGAGGCGGCTGGGCACGAGATGGCAGGGCTCTCACTCGCTGGCCTTGGGCTCGACCCGGCACGGGTAGCGCAGGCACTCGATCCGCTCGAGTCGGTCCGTATCCGTCGTGTCCCTGGCGGACCAGCCCCGGAGGCTGTACGGATTCAGCTGGACGCGCTGTCGTCCAGGGTGGCCCGGGACAGCGGCTTCGTGGCACAGGAGCGTGCACGGGTTGAGAACGCGATTAACGGGCTGATCCTGAAAGCCCGGGAGGAGATCAGGTGACAGAGACATTCGCCCCGGGAGACCGGGTCGCCTGCACGGTTGGCGACACGGGTCTTGTGGGCACATATATCACGGACCGCGACGGCATGCACGTGGTCAAACTCGATAGCGGCTACAACATCGGGGTGGACCCGCGCCGGGTAACCATCGTTGAACGGGCCGGCCCCACAGAACAGCCGGCTCTCAGGGTGGACCAGGACCCTGCGCTTCCGGAGCTGGCGATCATCTCGACTGGGGGCACCATCGCAAGCCGGATTGACTACCGCACCGGTGCGGTCACAAGCCAGTTTACCGCCGCCGACATCCTGCGGGCGATCCCTGGTCTCGCCGAGATCGCCCGGTTCCGAACCCACGTTCTCGCGTCAATACTTTCTGAGAACATGACACCGAGCCTCTGGCAGCAGCTGGCTCGAGCGGTGCACGACGCGATCGCTGATGGTGCCACCGGTGTGATCGTGACTCACGGCACTGACACGATGACGTACTCGGCTGCAGCCCTTGCCTTCATGCTCCAGTCCCCAGTCCCCATCGTCTTTGTCGGTTCACAGCGGTCGGCGGACCGCCCGAGTTCAGACAACGTGATGAATGGCATCTCCGCAGCGGCTGCCGCGGTCTCGGACCTGGGCGAGGTCGCTGTCGTGATGCATGCAGGCCCCTCGGACGACCGCTGCGCCATTCACCGGGCAACCAGGGTGCGCAAGCTCCATACTTCCCGGCGGGACGCTTTCCAATCGGTGGAGTCGGCTCCGATCGGGCACGTGGATTACCCAGCCCGCACCGTCTGTCTCGAGCCCGAGGCCGTCAGGCGGGGGAGCTGCACTCTGAAGCTCGATGATCGGCTCGAGCCACGATGCGGCCTTGTGTATTTCTACCCCGGAATGGACCCAGCCCTGCTCGACGCATTCTCCGGTTATCCCGGGCTCGTGGTCGCGGGGACCGGTCTTGGGCACGTCTCGACCGCCTGCATCGAACGTCTCGGTGCCCTCATGGACGCCGGCACCGTGATCGTCATGACCTCACAGTGCCTCTTCGGACGGGTCTGTGACCGGGTCTACGACACGGGTCGGGACCTCCTTGCCGCGGGCGTGATTGAGGGAGCGACCATGCTTCCCGAGGTGGCCCTCGTCAAGCTGATGTGTGTCCTCGGAAGGACACGGGATCCCGTCGAGGCCGGGAGACTCATGCAGGACGACCTTGCAGGAGAAATCCTCGGGAGGTCGCCGCATGGACTCTGATGGGATCGGGCTCGTGGCAGGCCTGGAGATCCACCAGCAGCTCGACACGGCCTGCAAACTCTTCTGCGGCTGTCCAACCCGAATCCGGCCGGTTGAGGAGCACAACGGCGAGTTCTTCCGCTACCTTCGCGCAACGGTCTCCGAGCTGGGAACCATCGACCGAGCCGCCGAAGAGGAGATGAAGGACATTCGGCGGTTCCGGTACCTCGCGTATGACTCGACGTGCCTGGTTGAGAACGACGACGAGCCGCCGACGCCCCTGAATGAAGAGGCCCTGGAGGTGACCCTGGAGATTGCACGAAGCTTCGGGATGACCCCGATCGAGCAGGTACACGTGATGCGCAAGCTCGTCATCGACGGGTCAAACACGAGCGGGTTCCAGCGGACCGGCCTTGTCGCCGTCGGAGGGACACTCCCGAATGGCGGGTGTGTTGAGTCAATCTGCCTGGAAGAGGAAGCGGCCCAGAGGGTCGAGGACGCCTGCTTCTCCCTCGACCGCCTTGGCATCCCGCTCGTTGAGATCACGACCTCGCCGTGCCTTCACACTCCCGAGGACGTCCAGGAGACTGCGGCATACATCGGCATGGTGCTCCGATCGACCGGCCGCGTCAAGCGTGGGATTGGCACCATCCGGCAGGATCTTAATGTCTCGATCCGTGGCGGCGCGCGTGTCGAAATTAAAGGGGTTCAGGAGCTCGACCTGATCGCTGAGGTCGTCCGGCGCGAGGTCGCCCGGCAGCAGGGGCTCCTCGTCATCCGGGAAGAGCTCCGCGCCCGGGGCGCATCGGTAGACAGGGATCCGATCGATGTGACCGGACTCTTCCAGCACACCGGTTCGTCGATCCTGAAGAAGGCGAAGGTGATCCTTGGCCTTCGGCTACGAGGCTTTTCCGGGCTCGTCGGGCGGGAGATCCAGCCTGGTCGGCGGCTCGGTTCGGAGCTCTCCGACTACGCAAAACGGTGCGGGGTTGGGGGGATCTTCCATACCGATGAACTGCCGGCCTATGGCGTGACCGCTGACGAGGTCTCCGCACTCCGTGGGGCGCTCTCAGCGGCGGATAAGGACGCGGTCGTGATCGTGGCGGCAGACCGAAAACGGGCGGTGTGCGCCGCCCAGCAGGTGGTGCGACGGGCCGAGCTCGCGTTCGAGGGTGTTCCCGAGGAGACCCGACGAATGCTCGAGGGTGGTTCGAGCGCGTACATGCGCCCTCTCCCCGGGGCAGCTAGAATGTACCCTGAGACTGACATCCTCCCCGTGATGATCACCCAGGAGCGTTGGGCATCGGTGAAGGCTCCCGAACTGCTGGTCGATCGGGCGGAACGATACGTTGCCGAGCACGGCCTCTCGTTTGAGACGGCGGATCAGCTGGTCCACTCCAGCACGCTCGCGCTCTTCGATCAGGCGGTCGGTGCAGGCGTCCAGCCTGGTCTCGCAGCACGGACCGTGCTCGCGACCTTGAAAGAACTCTCGCGGGATGGGGTTGGGTTCGAAACGATTGGCGACGAGAACGTCCTCGCCGTGCTGACGGCGGTGCAGGAAGACCGTGCGGCAAAGGAAGCGATCCCCGACCTGCTCCGCGCTGTCGCCAAAGGGGCATCCGTCGATGAGGCCCTCTCATCTCTCGCACCTGCAGTGAACGCTGGCGACCTCGAGGCCCTGGTTGAGCGTATCATCCAGGAACGCATCTCGTTTGTGCAGGAGAAGAAGATGGGGGCCCTCGGCCCGCTGATGGGCGTCGTAATGGCTGAGGTCCGGGGCTCGGTCGATGGCAAGCGCATCGCCGATCTGCTTCGAACGGCCCTCAAAGAGGCGCTCGATTGACGGGTATCTTTATCCGGCGAAGCACGCAATAGATAAAGGAGTTCGATTCATGGGAAAGACAGGCACGACCCAATGGGTCCAGATCAAGGGGGCCAAAGGGCAGCTCCGGCTCGTCCCGGCCAAAGAGGGCAATTTAAAAAAGCCCGGTCCGAACCAGCGGTTTAAGACCGGCATCAACCTCAAGAAGCTTGAGGCGGCTGCCGACAACCGTGGAGGACAGCGCCGTGGCGGACGCGGTGGCCGTGGCGGACGCGGCGGCCGTGGAGGACGCGGTCGGCCTGGTGAGGGTGAGGAGACCCTGGTCCGGGTCCGCGTCCAGCGGGCGAAAGTCTCGGTCGTCGGCGCGAAGGCTCGTGCCGGGCGCTAACCAACCTTTTTTTACCGATCCTCACATCCTAATGGGCATGGACCTGAAAGTAGCCCTCACGTCGTACACAGCGGCTGAGCACCTCAAGAACTCCCTGATCACCGTCTCTCAGCTCCTCGCAACCGTGCCCTCGTATCCGGAGGGCGAGCGGCCAGGAGCGGCCCGTATGCTCACCACCCTGCTTGGGGGCGTTCGGGGTGACGCCCAGCGTGCCCACCAGGTGACTGGGGAGGCGCCGTTCCAGCGAGCGGCCGAGAGCATCTCCGAAGCGATCAGCCTCACGGAGAGTCGGGAGTTCGAACAAGCGGCAGAAAGGGTCGGGCGGGCGATCTCTCACGCGACAACCGTAGCCCAGAACGCATGGGGGCAGCTCTCCTCACATGGACTCGTCTGAGTTTTACGGGTTCCTGGCGAACCGGACCTCGATCCGGTCGTACGCAGGAGAAGAGATCGAAGCGGACGCCCTGGCCTACATTCTCTCTTGCGCCTCGACCGCGCCCAGCGCGGGCAATCTTGAATCCTGGGACGTGGTGGTGGTGACCGACCCTGATCGACGTGGCCAGCTCGCGGAGGCGGCACTGGATCAGCCCCATGTCGCATCGGCATCGGCAGTCCTGGTCGTCTGTGCGAACTACGTCCGATCAATGTCGCGATACGAAGACAGGGGGATCCTCTATGCCCTCTGCGACGCCTCGATCGCAGCGACCTACATGATGCTCGCCGCCCACGCCTCCGGGCTCGGTGCGTGCTGGACCGGGGCGTTCGACGACGATGAGGTACGCTCGGTTCTCGACCTTCCCCAGCACATTCGGCCTGTCGTCCTTCTTACGGTCGGGACCGGTGAACAGACCAGCGGCCTGACGGCCCGCCTCCCGGTCGAGGAGCATGTTCATCTCGATTCCTGGTAATATCCCCAATGACAGACTACGTTATCACGATGGAGTCGGCCTGGATTATCAATGATGTCCGGTCGCTCGACGATGCGATCTCGATCGCAATTGGCGAAGCTGGCAAGCGCCTTAATCCGACAGCAAAGTATGTGGAGATCGAGACCGGGCTGATGGGCTGTCCGTACTGCGACGAATCCCTCAACTGTGCGCTTGTCGTGGCGAATACCGGCCTGGTCGGGCTCGTGCTGGAGATGAAGGTCTTCAAAGCCGAGTCAGATGAGCATGCCCAGCGGATTGCCAAATCCGTCGTCGGAAAAGCCCTGCGGGACATCCCGCTCACGATCATGGAAACCCGGGTGATCGCCGAGTCCCGTCCAAAGCCTGAGAACCGACCGGCCCCGAAGGGAGACCGTCCCGCCACTCCAAAGGGCGAAGGGCGATCCGAATCGAAGGCAACCCGCCCGGGTTCATCGCGGGCCGGGTCGAAGACCCACTCCCGCCGGCGATGACCCATGTGATTACCGTCGTCGGCCATACGGCTGTCGACCACATCAGCAGGGTAACCGGACTACCAGGGCCGAACGGATCGACCTCGATCATTGATCGACAGATCCTCTTCGGGGGAGGAGCTGCAAATATCGCCGCCGGCATCGCCCGCCTGGGTGGGGCTGCGGAACTCCTCTCAGCGGTCGGCAGTGACTTCGCTGGCTCGGCGTATGACCGGTGGCTCAGCGACCTCGGAGTCCGGCCCCGGTTCTATCTTGTTGAGGGAGCCCATACGGCCACTGCGTTCATGTTTACTGACGAGACCTCGGGGGCCCAGATGACCTTCTTCGAGTGGGGGGCCTCCGTCGCTTTCTCGCGCGAAGAGGCGCCACCGCTTGACTTCGTCCACATGGCGACCGCCGATCCCGTCTTCAACCGGCACGTTGCGGAGCGGGCACGGTTCGCCTCGTTCGATCCGGGTCAGGACCTGCATCGATACTCTGCGGAGGACTTGGATGTGATTCTGGACCACATCGATCTTCTGTTCGCCAACCAGCACGAGGTGGTTGGGATGTGCTCGCTCCTCGGACTCTCCCGGGCGGAGCTCATCGAACGGGTGCCGATCGCGGTCTTCACCGAAGGGAGTGGGGGATCCTGCCTTGTCGCCGACGGAGAGGAAGTCCGGATTCCGATCGTGCCGGTCAGGATGGCCGATCCGACGGGGGCAGGAGACGCATATCGAGCCGGATTCCTCACTGCCTTCACGCGGCGATACCCCCTCGAGACCTGTTGCCGGGTCGGGACGGTGACGGCATCGTTCACGGTTGAGCATCCTGGGTGCCAGACCAACCTGCCTGACTGGGAACGGATGCGCGAGCGGTTCGAGCAGCACTTCGGTGCGCTTAAGCCGTCTCCGTCGTGATATTCCAGGGAGGGACGTCCGATGGTCTATGCCGCACTCTCGTCGGGAGGAAAGGACTCAATTCTCGCCTGCCAGAAGGCTCTGGACACCGGGCTCGAAGTAGAATACATGGTGACGGTGCGCCCCCGGAACCCTGATTCGTACATGTTCCACTCGGCGAACCTGGACGCAGTTGCGGCGATTGCTCGGGCCGGGGGGATGGAATACGTGGAGATCCGCACAGCTGGCGAGAAAGAGGATGAGCTCGTCGATCTGGAGGCAGGCGTGGCAGCCCTTGAGTGCAAGGGACTTGTCACCGGGGCGGTGGAATCGGCCTACCAGCGCGATAGGCTCGTCAGGATCGCCGAGCACCTCGATCTCGAACTGGTGACACCTCTCTGGCGGATGGACCCCCTCGCCCTTCTGCGCGAAGTGTCGGCGAGGCTACACGCGATCATCGTGGTCACCGCTGCCGACGGGCTTGATGCCTCGTTTCTCGGGGTACGGATAGATGGGGCCCTGATTGAGCGGCTCCAGCGCGTGGCCGCTGTTCACCAGATTCACCTCGCCGGGGAGGGTGGGGAGTACGAGTCCCTCGCCCTGAATGCTCCATTCTACCGTCACCCGGTGCAGTTCGACTCGGCCGATGTGCGAGAGATGCCAGGGCGAAGCGAGCTCGTTCTTCGGGGTTTTTCGTGACCGAGACAGACGATGCGGCCGATGTGCGCCTTGCCGGCCTTGCGCGGTTCGTTTTTTCCGCTCCGTCATGGCGCCGGTCCCTCTTCATCGCATTCCTCCTCGGGCTCGCCGTCGACATCGGTTCGTACTCCCTGTCGGGGTCAGTTCGCTTCTTCGGGAGCCTTGCGTTCACGGTGCCGGCGATCGTTGCATTCGTGCTGACTCGCCCGATCGTGGAACTGTCGGATCGGCCGCTCACCTGGAATCGTTCGGCCCTGCTTGCCGCGGCCTGCACGGTCTTCATGGTGTTGATCACCGTGCCGGCGATGCTCCCGGCGCGTGACCTGGTGCCGCTCCTGTATGCCTGCTCCATCGGGTTTGTCTTCGGTCTTCGGCTCCTCGTGCTCGTTGCGATCTCGGATTACCGGGTGCCCCACATGGTCGTGCCGGCATCGGTACAGTCTGTGGCTGGCGTGGTTATCGGGATCTGGCTCTTCGGGCTCTCTTTCGCGCCGCTCGCGCTTCTGCTGATGGCCATTTTCCTCCTCGGGTTCTCGGTCCTGATCTGGTTGATCGAGCGGCCACTCGATCGCGCCTTCGGGATTCGCGGGCTCTCGTTTCTCAATGCCTTCATCGCGCACCTGACGGACGGCTCCCGGGCGATGGAGGAGTTCTTCCGAGAGATCGGGGAAGCAGTGACCGTGCCGCAGGTGAGTCTCTTTTTCCGGCGCGAGGGTCGGCCAGACCTGGTCTTTACCATCCCGAATGTCCACCCCGGGCCGATGGGTGAGATCGGCGGCGGGAATCTCCCGGTGCGGTTCGTCGCAGCCTTCGAAGAGTCGGTGATGGTGACGCACGGATGCGCTACCCACGACTTCAACCTGGTGTCGGAGGCCGAGATCGAGAAACTGATCGACGGTGTTGAGGCAACGAAAGAAAGGCTCCGCTTCGGGGAGCATGCCTCCCGGGCGGTTCGGCTCGGTTGCGATTCGGTCAGCCTTCTCTGCCAGCGGTTCGGCGATGCCCTCCTGGTCGTCTCGACCCGCTCCCCTCTGACGACCGAGGATCTGGATTTCTCGTTCGCCCCGACCTTCGAGGCAGAGGGGCGCCGGCGGTTTACTCACCTCGGATTTGTGGACGCCCACAACTGCATGACCGAGATCTCTGCTCCGGTCCTGCCAGGAACACCGCTCGGGGCTGAGTATCTACGATCGGTTCGTGGCGCCGTCGACGCGATGCCGGGAGAACCGGTCGGCGGCTTTTCAATCGGTTATGGTCGAAAGCCTATGCCATTCACCCGGGGGCAGGGATTCGGGGACCTGGGGGTCCAGGTGCTCGTTGTGGATGCTGGAGAGCAAAGAACCGCATATGTGCTCCTTGACGGAAATAACATGGTCGAGGGGGCCCGGGAGTTCCTCCTGGCCCGATGCCGCGAGGTGGTGGACGAGGCTGAGGTGATGACCACAGACTCGCATGTCGTCAACACGGTGACCGGAAAAAACCCGATCGGAATGCGGGTGCCGGTCACCGAGATCGCCCCGGTCATCGAACGGGCCGTTCGAGCGGCGGTGGCGGACCTGGCGCCGGCACGCGTCGCAGCGTCAACCGCCTGGTGCGAGGGGGTGGTGGTCTTCGGCTCGACGCGGATCACGCAACTCGCCTGCA
>CAYLUL010000056.1:0-10454 GCA_964386835.1 uncultured Methanospirillum sp. | reverse complement strand
GTTCGGGTACGAGTCCTTCTTCTGGGCGCACAATGTCATCGCCGAGCTGGGCGCTCTCGTGATCCTCATCATGATCGCCTGGGCCCTCTTCCGCCTCGTCCCGGCCCTCGGTGACCTGGCGGCAGAACTGGTCGAGGTCTACTGGGGCGACCTCAAGCGAGCCGTCGGTAGAGGTACGTGACCCGCTGGGCGGCCGAGAGGTTGGTGCAGACTGCGATCAGGATGATCGCCCCACCCATCGCCGCCGGCCCTACCAGGAGATGCGCCGCCCCCCCGAGACAGAGGCAGAGGACGGTCTCGGGCCGGCCGAAGAACCCGACACCCTCGAGCGGGTCCTGGATCTTGCCGTCCTCACGCTCGACATACCCCACCTCGGCGTAGACGACGGGCTTGATGAACGTGTTCATCAGCGAGCCGATGATCGCAAGCATCACCAGGCCGGTGTCGGCGATCGGCGGGACCGGGAGGACGCCCGAGATGATCGGGATGCCTGAGAGGCCAACGCCGAGCAGTGCGGCGGCGTCCACGTACTTGTCCACGATCCAGTCGAAGACGGCGCCAAAACAGGAGTGCCGATTGGTGAGGCGAGCGACGGAGCCGTCGACGAGGTCCAGCACGGCCGAGACGAAGAGGAGGAGGGCTCCCGAGAAGAAGTGCTGCGTGGCAAAGAGCGCCATGCAGGCGAACCCCGCGACAAGCGAGAGAAGCGAGAGCTGATTGGGGGAGAGATGCAGGCGGACGAACAGGGCCGCGAGAGGTTCCAGGTACCGCCGAAACCTGGGCCGTAGCGCCGTTATATTCACGTCCGGTCTCCATAGCCCCGGTTTGAGGGGCTGCTCTTATATGCTCTGGCGGGGACGGGGATAAAGGCGCGGGTCGCGTGATCACAAAACCTCTCCCCTTTTTATCTCTCCGGCGCAAATGTCCTGTATTAGGGAGAATACCATGCCAGACGACCGCATTCGGCCGCACGTGCTGATGATGTCAGAGATCACGGCCGACGGGAAGCTGACTCTCAAGAGAGGAGCATCGAGCAAACGCCTGATGAAGTACATGGCCCCCGAGACCGAGGTCCTCCTCCACGAAACCCGCGCGCGGTACGATGCGATCATGGTCGGGTCCAACACCATCCGTATCGATAACTCCCACCTGACCGTTCGCTTTGTCGAGGGGACGAGTCCGCTGCGGGTGATTCCGTCCTCGAACGCCGACCTCCCACCCGGAGCAAACGTCCTGAACCCCGAAGCGAGGACCGTGGTGGCAGTCGCCGAACACGCCCCTCCAGAACGGGTGGCGGCGCTCCGTTCAGCCGGTGTGGACGTGGTGACGGCCGGTGTCGACCAGGTCGACCTGCCGCTCCTGATGCGCCTTCTTGTCCAGGACTACGGCGTCTCGTCCCTGATGGTCGAGGGGGGACCCACCCTGAACTGGCACATGCTCCACCATCGGCTGGTCGACGAGATTCGGCTGATCCACCTGCCGTTTATTGTCGGCGGGGAGGACACCCCCTCTCTGGTCGGGGGAATGCGGATCGACTCGGAAGAGGAGATGATCCGCCTCTCCCTCAAGGCCCACTACCTCTGCGGCACCAACCTGGTGACCGAGTACGACGTCCTCTACCCCTAGACCATCTGGAGGGGGTCGACCTTCATGAACTCACGGCAGACCGTCGTGGCGTACTGACCCGGCCCGAGGGCGAAGGCAAGATCGAGCGTGTCGGCTTCAACCCGGCTCTCGACGGCAACGGCGATCCGGATCGGACGGACGGCGCCCGAGAACGGCGTCCCGACAAGCGCCGCCGCTCGCTCGAATCCCGCTTCGTCGACACCGTCCTCCTCCAGCAGTCGGCGGGTGATCGCGTCCGTCTCGCCCCGCACCTCGAACGGGGTGGACCCCGGGAGGGCGATCCCCACCTGGGCCCGTCCGCGCCGGACGAGCATGCGTGCCGGCCCGATCGAGCGGGCCTCGACCACGTCGGTCCGGCCATCGGAGAAGACGAGCCGGTCACCGACCTCGGGCTCATCCAGGGCGATGCCCCGCTCGATCCTCGCGGAGAGCACCCGGTTGAAGAGATGGGACTGGTAGGCCGAGACGAGCATCGAGGCGAGCTTCGGGGGGAGGGCGCGAAGGGCGCCGGTATAGTCCCCGGGAGACCCCACCAGGTGATGGAGCATCGCCCGTTCGTACCGTAACGGCACGGGATACCGGGCGAGCGCGGCACGGAGGTCGTGGTCCGCCATGAACGCCTCCCGTGCAGTCCGGACGGGTTCGGACTCGGTCGAATACGAGAGGCCGATATAGGTCATGACGGCGCCCTCGACATCCCCAGCGACAAGGAGCCGGCCGACACGATGCGTCACCGGCCGGACGACCCCGAAACGCTGGAGACCGACAAAGTTCGGGATACCGGCCGCCACCGCCGTATTCGCCGCGGCGGCTCTCGCCTCCAGGTCAGCAGTCTCGCAGTCCCGGACGACGAGGCGAAACCGGTTGCCTGCGAGGTCGCCGAGGGCGAAGGCCCGGTTCGCGTATCCCAGGGGTTCAACGGAGATATCCGGGAGTGCGAGCGCTTTCACCGCCTCATCGCTCACGTTATAGAGGGCGATCGCCTGGGTGGTCACCGCCCGCCGGTCCTTGGTGCCGGCAAACGAGCACCGCCGGTGGCTGATGCCGAGACGGTCCGTGATCGCCCGTATGGCCTTCCCCTGCTCCCAGTTCCGCTTCGTGAGGCGGCAGATCAGGTACGGCCCACCGGTGAGGGGCGGGAGGGTCTCGCACTCCTGGACGACAAAATCTTCGGGCGAAGCCCGGAGGCGCCCCCCGGTGCCCGGAGCCTCGTTTGCGTACCAGCCGATGCCGAGGGAGCGCTCGAGCGGCCGGTCGGAGGGGATCATAGGAGCGACAGCCCGCCGGTGACACGGTCGAGGATCTCTGAACGCGCCGGCCCGAGCCCAAGGGCGGTGATTGTGCCGGGCGGGACCTCGGTCATGCCGGCGTCCTGGATCAGGGCCGTCGAGATCCCCTGCCGCTCGGCGATCACCTTCAACTCGTACAGCGCCTGGAGCGTGGGGACCTTCAGGACCACCTTCTTCTGCCCCTCGTTCAGCCACGCACGCCGCTCTTCCTTGCCGGCGTGCTCGTAGGCCATCACCGCCGCGTGGGCGACCTGTGCACATCGTTTTCCGCACGAGATCTTGAGGTCAGCGCGGATCAGAAGGCACTGTTTGTATCGGAACTCATCGTCGGGGGGCATCCCGTATCTGGTCGTCCCCAGGGATGATAGCCCTGCCGCGGAGTGAGGAGCGCCGCTAGGCAGTTCCTGGCACGGCACGCGCCGGGATCACGAGCTGGGCGCGGCGGTATGTCCCACGGAACCGGAGGCCCTCTTTCTGCATGGTGAGCGCAGTTCGCAGGGAGCGACGGAGCTGACTCTCCCCGCGCGTGTCGACACCCCCCATTCGCGCCGCGCAGTCGGCGACCGCGTCACCGATCGTGGGATAAATGACCGGCTCCCCGACCTCGGCGTGGGTGTACGCGAACCGGTACCCCAGGCTCTCGAGAACCCGAGCGAGGCTCGAGGCATAGGGCGGGTCGATGTAGGCGGCACCGTGGACGTCCGGCCAGATGCCGGCGAGAAACCGGATCTGGGGGGGAGCGCTCTCGGGCCAGAAGAGGTGGAGCGTTCCGCCGACAAGGTCGAGCAGGCGCTCGATCGTCTCCTCGATCTCGGGGGTGTAGAGCGCAGCGGAGCCGATCACCAGGTCGTATGGCCCGGAGTCACGCGCTACCTCGAAGGGGCCGTCAAGGACGGTCACTGACTCTTCCACCCGCCGCTGTCGCGAGCATCCGCGCAGGAAGGAGGCGTAGCGACGTGAGCGGGTCGTCACCGTCACGGTCACGCCCCGGCGTGCCATGAGATACGGAAGGAGCGGTGTTCCCTCCACGATCAGGACCGAACGGCCGGCCAGTTCCCCTTCGTTCTCCGTCATCTCCGCGAGATACGCCCGCGCCTCCTCGATCGCCGGGAGTGCGTTGCGAGCGATGTCCTCGAGGGCCGTTCCCGGCCGGAGAGGGAGGAGGTGAGGGGTGGCCAGGTGCCGGCGCATCCTGTCGGCCCAGGCCGACGCACATTCTGTTCTCGTGATGCTGTCGTCCAACATGATGCCCTCCGGGCGGGCCCGCGATCCCCCGGGCCAGATATGAAAGTATTGAACAATGAGCATGAAGAGGTTTGCGGACATTAACGGCACCCGCGATAAACCAAGGCGGACGTTCATCATCACTGGTGCGGTTCAGGCTTCGGAACCGTTGACGGCCCACCACTGTTCGAGCTGGAAGGGAGACGCCCGGCGAGGAAAGCACGTCCTTTCTCCCCCATCGAGCCATCTGACTCAGCGGCGCGAGAAGAGAGACTCGAGGCGGTTCCGCGAGAAGGTCACGATCGTTGGGCGGCCGTGCGGACAGGTCAGGGGATGCTTCGCCGCCATGAGCTGCGCGATCAGGCGCTCGGCCTGCTCCATCGACAGAACGGCCCCTGCCCGGATCGCGCCGTGGCAGGCGACCAGGCGGACGAGGCGCTCCGCGGCGTCGGGCCCCGCCCCGCCCCCGATCCACGCACCCACGATCTCGCGGATCGCCTCAGCCGGCACATCGTGCCCGAGCACGACAGGGACGCTGCGGACCGCTACCTGCCCCTCTCCGAACGGCTCGACCTCGAAGCCGGCCGACAGGAGGGCCTCGCGCGCCTCCTCGAGGAGCGCCTGCTCCCGGGGGCTGCAGTCGATCACGACCGGGACGAGGAGTTCCTGGGTTCCAGACCTTCCGCGGGCGGCAAGCTGCTCGTACAGGACACGTTCGTGGGCTGCATGCTGATCGATCAGGACGAGGTCGCCCGCCTCGGTCCTTCCAACCAGGTAGGTCCGGTCGACCTGTCCCAACAGTTCGATCCCGGGGACCGGAGGGGCCGGTTGCTCGAAGGTGGTCTGGCGGAGCTGGTGGTCGGTCCGGACCCGGTACGACGGGACCGGCTCTCCGACGCTGCGTGGTGGAGACGAACCCGACTCGCGTCGCTCTGGCACCAGGGAAGCGGCCGGAGAGGGGCCGGGGAAGGGCGGACGAAGTGCCTCGAGTGCGGACGCGACGGCCGATGAGACCGCGGCGAGGACCTCCGGCTCCCGCGAGAGGCGGACCTGCCGCTTGGCCGGGTGGACGTTCACGTCGACGAGAGCCAGGTCAATCTCGAGCATCACGACGGCGAACGGATACCGGTCGGTCGGGAGCAGGGTCCCGAACCCGGCCCGGACGGCCCCGGCGATCGGCGGGCTCACCACCGTCCGCCCGTTCACCGCGAGGAAGACCTGGTATGGGTTCGGTCGCTGCACCGCGGGAGGCGCCACGAACCCGGTGACCCGGCAGAGCGGCACGGCAGCGTTCACCTCGATCAGCTCGCTCCCGATCTCCGGCCCGTAGAGTGATGCGATCGCCTCCGCGAGGCCCGTGCCAGGCGCGGAGAGGCGCGTTCGCCCGTTGTGGACGAGCCTGAACTGCTGGTCGGGCCGGGAGAGCGCAAGCCGTTCCACCACCCCGGCGATGTGGCCCATCTCGGTCCCGATGCTCTTCTGGAACTTACGGCGCGCCGGGGTGTTGAAGAAGAGATCCTCGACCGTGACCGTGGTCCCGATCGGCGCGGGAACCTCGCCGAGCTCCTCGATCGTCCCGCCGACGACCACGATCCGGGCGGCGAGAAGGTCGCCCTCGCGCCGGGACACGATCGACAGGCGTGACACGGCGGCGATCGAGGCGAGGGCTTCGCCCCGAAAGCCCATCGTTGCGACCGCGCCGAGGTCCTCGACCCCCCGGAGCTTACTGGTCGTGTGCGGCAGGATCGCGAGCCGGAGGTCCTCCGCGGACATACCGCAGCCGTCATCGGTGACCCGCACCGAGGCGACAACGCCGGCGCGGGATTCGACCGTCACCGAGATGCGCCCGGCCCCGGCGTCGAGCGCGTTCTCTGCCAGTTCCTTGATGACCGAGGCGGGCCGCTCGATCACCTCTCCGGCGGCGATCTTCGTGATCGTGGCCGGGTCGAGCTGCCGGATCGCGCTCTCACCGCTCACCGCTCTGCCTCCTGTCGGAGGCGGTAGAGCGCCTGGAGAGCCTCGATCGGGGTCATTCGGTCGGGCTCAAGGGCGCGGAGGGAGACGAGCGCCGGGTGTTCAGGGGGCCTCCCGGGTTCGGACTCGACCGGGAGGAGCATCTGGGTGTAGCGGACCCTGCGGGGGCCGGAGCCCGTCTCCCGCGCCGCCTCGCGCCGGACCAGGTCCGCGAGGATCGTCCCGGCCCGTTCGATCACCCTCGGCGGGACGCCCGCGAGTTCGGCGACGTGGACCCCATAGGACCGGTCGGTCGCGCCCGGGATGATCGTGCGGGTGAAGATCACGGAGGAGCCGGTATCCTTGACCGCCATGTGATAGTTGCGGACCCGCGCAAGCTCGTTCTCGGTCTCGACCAGTTCATGAAAGTGGGTCGCGAAGAGGGTGCGCGGCCCGCTCTTCCCCTTCCCGTGCAGGAATTCCAGGACCGCCCGGGCGATCGCGTACCCGTCGAGGGTGCTCGTCCCCCGCCCGATCTCGTCGAGCACGACCAGGCTCCGGGGGGTGGCATGGACCAGGATGTTCGCGAGCTCGAGCATCTCGACCATGAAGGTGGACTGGCCGGAAGCCAGGTCGTCGAACGCCCCGACACGGGTGAAGACCCGGTCGACGACCCCGATCGTCGCGTGGTCCGCCGGCACGAACATCCCGCACTGAGCCATCACCGTGATCAGCGCGATCGCTCGCATGTAGGTTGACTTGCCGGCCATGTTGGCGCCGGTGATCACCAGGATCTGCTCGGTGGTGGCGTCGAGCACGGTGTCGTTCGGAACGAACGGCTCGGCGGCGCGCCGCTCGACGACCGGGTGGCGTCCGCCGCGGACCAGGTGCCCGGTCCCGTCCGTCACCACGGGGCGGGTGTACCGGTACTCGACCGCGACCTCTGCCAGGCTGGCGAAGAGGTCGAGAAGGGCGACCGAACGCGCGGTCGCCTGGAGGGCCGGCACCTCCGTCCCGATCGCCTCGACGAGGGCGCGGAAGGCTTCCTGCTCCCGCTCCCCGAGCCGCTCGTCCGCGTGAGCGATCTCCGCCTCCTTCTCCCGAAGGCCCGGAAGGGTGAACCGCTCACCATTCGCGGTCGTCTGCCGCCGTTCGTACTCGGGCGGCACCTGGGCAGCCTGCGCGCGGGAGACCTCGATGTAGTAGCCGAAGACCCGGTTGTAGCCGATCTTGAGAGACCGGATCCCGGTCCGCTCGCGTTCGGCCTGCTGCAGGGCGGCGACCCAGTCCCTGCCGTGTGCGGCGAACGACCGGAGCCGGTCGAGCTCGGGATCGTACCCCTCCCGGATCATGCCGCCGTTTCGGGACACCGCGGGGGGCTCGTCAACGATCGCACGGGCGACGAGAGCGGCGAGCTCGTCATGCCGGCCGAGCGCATCACGAGCACTTCCCAGCAGCTCGGGGAGAGGGGCGGCGCCATCAAGCAGTGCGGCGAGCCCAGGAAGGGCCTCGAGCGAGCGGCGGAGTGCCCCGAGGTCCCGCGGCGAGGCGTTACCACAGGCGATCCTGCCGGCGATCCGTTCCAGGTCCGCGACCTCGCCGAGCCGACGCCCAAGGTCGCGCCGCACAGCGGTCCGGTCGACAAAGAACTCGATCGCGTCGAGCCGGCGGTCGATCACCCGGGGATCGGCAACAGGGTCGACCACCCGGGCGCGGAGGAGGCGCGCGCCCATCGGTGTCACGGTCCGGTCCAGGACAGCGAGGAGGGTGGCCCCCTTCCTGTCGCCCCGCACCGGCTGGACAAGCTCCAGGTTGCGGATCGTGATCGCGTCAAGCACCGGTCCATCGCCCCCCTCTCCGGCGACCGCGAGGCTCCGGACCTGGGGGAGGGGCGCATGGTTCATCGCCTCGGCGTAGGCGAGCGCCGCGCCGGCGGCCGCAACCGCCTCGGGGTCGGGCGTCGCCCCTGTGTCCGGGAGACGGGCGCCGAGCAGGCCTGCTGCCGTCTCGCAGTTGAACATGGCGTCGGGAGCGCGGGTGACCACGGTCTCGTCCGGGCCAAGCACCTCCAGGACCGGGCCCTCGTACCCGGCCGGAACGATCACCTCCTCGGGGGATCGGCGGGCCAACTCGGCGAGTACGGCGGACCGTCCCTCCGCTGTCGGTACGGCATAGGCGGCAAACTCGCCGGTCGAAGCGTCGAGGAGCGCAATGCCGAACCGCTCGACCGATGGCGCAAGGGCCATCAGGTACCGGGCGCGGGGCGACTCGAGCATCGCCCCGTCGACCAGTGTCCCCGGGGTGACCACCCGGACCACCTCGCGCCGGACGAGCCCCTTCGCCTTCTTCGGGTCTTCCATCTGCTCGGCGATCGCGACCCGGTAGCCCTTCCTGACGAGCCGGGCGATATACGAATCGGCCGCGTGAAACGGAACGCCGGCGAGCGGTATCCGCCTCCCCTCGGCGTCGGTGCCGCGGGAGGTGAGCACGATGTCGAGCTCGCGGGCGATCGTCTCGGCGTCGGCGCCGAAGGTCTCGTAGAAGTCGCCCATGCGGCAGAGCAGGAGCGCGTCGGGATGCTGGCGCTTTGCTTCGAGATACTGGCGCATGCCGGGGGAGAGACCGTCGCTCATGCCGTCTCCTACTACGTCGACCCGGGCCGATATAACTGCCGCCATCGCGGTCGTTTCAAGAAAGGAGGGGTCGGCCCCGGTCCCGGACGGTTCACGGGGACCTGGCCGAATCGTCCAGTGATGATGAGAGCACCTCTCGTGCGCGGCAGAGAAGCTCGTCCTTCCCGTGGACCTCCAGGTATGCGAGCAAGCCCTGCACGGCACCGTCGCCCTCAGACCGGACACGCTCGATCACCCGGGTAAGGTCGAACGCACGGACGTCCCGTTCAACAAGGTGGAGCGCTTCCTCCGGGCAGGCATCCACGCAGGCGCCGCACCCGTCGCAGAGGCGGTCGTCCAGGAGGTGCGACGTCCCGTCGGGTATGACGAGCGCGCGGGTGGGGCAGTCCGGGAGGCAGAGCCCACACCCGATACACAGCCCCTCGGCGACCTCGATCACCGATCGCCGGACCAGGGAGCTCACCGGGGCGCCTCCGCCTGTCGCCTCGCCGTGAGTCGGTGTCCCGTTCGGAGGAGGCCGAGAGGACGCCTCACCTGTTTCAGAGAACTTCGCCCCTGATAGAGATCGTCTGTTCGACGACCGGGATGTCCTTGCCCGAGCGCGCGATCGCCCGGTCGAGCACGATCCGCGTCCCGGTGCAACAGGGAACCTCCATGTGGAGGACCATGATCGAGCGGATCTCGTGACGCGAGAGGATCGCGGCCAGTCGCTCGACGTAGTCGTCGAGGTCCGAGTCCAGCTTCGGGCAGAAGATGATCGCGATCCGGCCGCGCAGGAACTCTCGGTGGAACCCCGCGCGGGCGACGGGGACACAGTCCGCCGCGATCAGGAGGTCCGCGTTGTCGAAGTATGCCGCGTCCGGGTTCAGGAGGCGGAGCTGGACTGGCCACTGGCGGAGTTCCGAGACCGGGTGATGTCCCGTCGGCCCCGTCGGCCCGGCTCCGGGGGATGGGCCGCGCTCGATGGACCGTGCGGCAGAGCCCGGGCACCCTCCTGACTTGCAGGCGGCGGCACCCTGGTGAGAAACGGGGGCGGTCCCCTTTGGCGTGGTCTGAACGGGCGCAGGCGTTGCCGTTCCAGACCGATGCTCAGGCACCGGGATACCGTGCTCCTCAAGGAACTCCAGGGCCTGGCGATAGAGGACCATCTCACCGTGGCCAGCGAGATGTTCGAGGTGCGCCCGGATGACGGCGTGTCCCTGCGGGGCGACCTTCGCCATCACGGCCTTCTCGTCGTAGGGCTCTGCCTCCCGCTCGATGACAGAGATCGCTCCTTCGGGACACGTCCCGATGCAGGCACCGAGCCCGTCGCAGAAGAGATCGCTGACGAGCCGGGCCTTCCCGTCGATGATCTGCAGCGCGCCCTCAGGACAGTCCGGGATGCATTCGCCACATCCTGTGCACGTCTCCTCGTCGATCACGATGATCTTTCGTTTCATTGCCGACCTCACGGGCTCCGGCCGCAACGGATTGCGTGTTGAAGCCCCTGAATACATTCGGCTCCGGG
Organism: uncultured Methanospirillum sp.; assembly: GCA_964386835.1. Taxonomy (GTDB): domain Archaea; phylum Halobacteriota; class Methanomicrobia; order Methanomicrobiales; family Methanospirillaceae; genus UBA288. Next base: position 222 of record CAYLUL010000056.1, on the reverse strand, counting down.
GTTGTATTGAAGCCTGCGATCGGAACACCGGCGCGGAGCAAGGAAGGGAAGAAGTGAGACGGGGGGACACAGAGAAGATTGCGTATCCCCCGACGAGCCGGGAGATGGATTGCTGTTCGAAGGCGAAAGAAATGCGAGGGAGGCGATTCGAACGCCCGAACTCCTGCGAGACCAGGCCCTGAACCTGGCGCCGTTGACCTGGCTTGGCTACCCTCGCGCCTG
>CAYLUL010000055.1:4991-10596 GCA_964386835.1 uncultured Methanospirillum sp. | reverse complement strand
GGATAGTTCAGGTTTTTTCATGAACACAACGGAAGGATGGTGCACAGACAAGCACTACTATACCCTAGCGGAGCTCGGTTGGACCGCTGAGCATGCTGCTGCCTTTGATCGCTACAACGGCGATTACGTCGCAGGCCGTGTCTCCTGTCGACAGAAGACTTCGTGGGAGGTCTTGGTTGAAGGTGCGATGGTCACAACCGGCATCTCGGGGGCGATGAAGCGGCTCGGCCGGCATCCAGCGGTTGGAGACTTCGTGGTCCTGCTCCGGCAGCCCGCGTGTGGCACCACCATGATCGTCGACATCCTCCCGCAACGAACAAGGTTCACACGGGGAGCAGCGGGACGGGAGGCCTCAAATCAGGTGATCGCAGCGAACGTCGACACGGTCTTCATCGTGACCGCCGCCGACAGGGACCTGAACCCGCGTCGGATCGAGCGGTACCTCGTGATCGCCCACGCCTCTGGTGCCCACCCCGTGATCGTGATCAACAAGTGCGACCTCGCGGATGACCCCACAGTGCTCGCAGACGAGATCCTGGCCGTTGCCGGCAGCACTCCGATCATCACGATCAGCGCCGCGACGGGTGAGGGACTCGAACGACTCCTGCCGTTCCTTGAACCGGGCTCGACGATCGTTTTGATCGGCTCGTCGGGGGTTGGGAAGTCGTCACTGATCAATCGGCTCCTGGACCAGAGCGTGCAGAAGACCTCAGAAACGCGGGTTCACGATCAGCGGGGCCGTCACACCACGACCGTTCGGCAGCTCATCGTTCTGAACGGGGGTGCCCTCATGATCGACACCCCCGGCCTGCGGGAGGTTGGGGTTGGGACGGCGTCCGAAGGGATCGACGAGGCCTTTCCTGACATTCTCGTGCTCGCCGAGGGGTGTCGGTTTTCGGACTGTCGGCATGAGCAGGAGCCGGGCTGCGCGGTGCAGCAGGCGGTCCTGGACGGCTCTCTCTCTGCGTCCCGGTTCAACAATTACCACCGCCTGGTGCAGGAACTTGCGTTCGAGAAGGCGAAGGCTGAGATCGGGCTTGCTCGGATGGAAAAAAAGCGCTGGAAGCAGATCAGCGGTCATGGGAACCTGGTCAACTCGGTCCGGGCAGCACGGGATCTCTGAGGGGCGGACCAGATCGTCAAAGCTCTCTTCGCGAGAGGGCGTGGTGCCATCTGTTTTTCCCATACACGGGACCTTACCGTTCAATCAAGACCGAGATGGCAGGATGGCCTCTTCTTGAAAATCAAATAACCAGCAGGTGAAGTTCTTCCACGAAAGCCGAGTCGTGCAGGATTGCTGACGGCGTCCCCTTGATTGGCACCCCGGACTGGGACCTCCGGACCCACCATGGGCACCCCCCCCAAAGGGCACCCCCCCAATGCGTACCTCGTCTTCGGAACCGCAAGGTGTCGCCCTGGTCGATGACACTTATCCGGGCACCTCCGCACAGATGGGGGGGCGGATCGCCCACGCATTTGAATGCGAGAATCGCGAAGTATCGATCGACCTCATTGTCCAGAACCGTATTGAGACCGACCACTCCGGGGCAATCCTCGAGGTCCACCGGCGGTTTCCTGACGCCCCGATCCACTGCAACCGAGATCGGCAAGAAGGGCCTTCTCAAGCACTTCCCAGCCGCGGAGGGAGCCGAATTGGCCGTAATGAAGGCGGGTGCGGTCATCGACCTGAGGGGAAAGATTCTTCTCGCCGTCGAGGCTGCGCTTCTCCATTGGCCGGACAGCATGGAAACCTTCCTTCCCGAACAGGGCAGCCTCTTCTCGAACGACGCATTTATCCAGCATCTCTGCTTGTCGAAGCGGTTCGATACTGATCTTGCCGCCCGGTGCTGATGGAGGCGGCAGAGAAATTTTTTCACGAACCTTCTCGTCGTTCCCTCGAAAATGCTGGCAAGGAACTGGCCGAGCTGACAAACATGGGCGTTGTTGAGAAGATCCTGGTGATCGCGCCGGCCAACGGCCAGATCTGTATGGATCCGACTCCCATCCTCGATGTCTATACCCGGTGGGCGACGGGTTTTTGCGAGGAAAAAGTGACCATCGTGTGCGACACGATGCACCACTCGACCCAGAAGATGGCCCATACCATCGCCGAAGGACTCATCGCAGGAGGGATGGAAGTGCGTATGTATTACCTCCACGAGGACGAACGGAGCGAGATCGTCAAGGATATCCTGACGAGCACGGGTGTCTGAGTGGGGATTCCCGCCGTGCACGATGCCCCCTACTCGAGCATCGGCGACCTTCCCTACTACCTGAAGGGGCTTTGGTTCGATCACACTGGCAGGAGGTGCGGTGTCGTCACCTTCGGTTCAATGGGCGGACGCGGTGGTGTCGTGAAGGTGGTGGTGGACGAGATGACTGCTGCCGAGTTCGACGTCTTCGAACAGTTGGAGTGCTTCTTCATCCCCGACAGTGACGATCTGGACCGGTGCTTCGACCTGGGCATGCGGTTTGATGGGTCGCTCAGGGACCAGAAAACCCGGGATGACCGGGAGGCATCCTCCTCATATCTTCTCGCGTTTGTTCGATTCAGCGGCGATGCCCGGGTGGGGAGGGGTCACACACGACCAGGGACAACGAGGACAATTCCAGGTGTAAATGCAACCGTCCAGGTGTCCATCGGCGCCTGTTTCGGTTCTTTTCCGGCGATTATTCTGCCTTGCTCGCGAGCCACTCCTGTGCATACGTTAACTGCTTGTCCTCGCTGGCAAATCTCCGTTTACCGATGATGCTGGAAAGAGTCGCGATCGCTATGAACCGGGTGGTGGTGAGGACCCAGGGACTGGGGGACGTCGAGGGGTGTTGGGCATGGCGGGTCTGCATGCGGCATGGATGTTAGCATTTCATTATCTGTGATCCAGTTCTGATCAGGCGATCAATCGTCTACTGCTATCATATTGGGCGGGGATCGTTCTCCTCCTCCAGGTTCATCTCAAAGTATTCGTCGTGTTGAGATCCTGGGCTTCACGAATCGACCCAGTCTCCGTCTCGTCGGTTTGACTGCATTTTTCGAAAAAAACGTCCCTCCACCTTCTTCATCTCGGGATTTTTGGAGGTACGCCACGATGGGCGGATCAATCGTTTTCATCCACCTACCTCTGGTGACCGGCAGTCGTTACAGGTCCTGGGTGAACGTCCATTCAACCAGCGATGGGGGATACGGCTTCAGTGGAATACCAACCAGTTTCCTCGGTGGGTTCTCCACGGAAGGGAGTTGCGATCCGGGATATAGGCAAGAAGGGTTTATCCTGTGCCGCTCGCCTGGCTCCCGGTGGTAGTGCCTACCGGGCGAGTCCCTCGTCTTCTGTGTGGCGCAATCGGTACACGTCACGGGGCACCGAGAGTTCGAACCGAGCTCCCTGTCCCATCACCCCCGTCTCTGCGATCTCGATCCCGGTCAGTTCCAGGATCTCTCTGCTCATGAACAGGCCGAACCCGGTGTTCTTCCCGACGCCTCGTTCGAAGATCCTTGCCTTCTCCGCCATTGGGACTCCTTCTCCATCGTCTTCTATTCCGACGATCAACTGGCCCTCATCAATTCGCCAGTCAATCGTGACTCGTTGAGCCGATTCGGCATGTCGCACTGAATTTTCAAGGAGGTTGTAAAACACCCGGGGGAGCATCGGATCGGCCCAGACATCGATTCTCTCCAGGCCCGGCAGGACGTCGACAGCGCTGGTGGGTGCATCCCGAATTGCCTGGACCACCACTTCCCTGAGGTTCTGCCAGCGGGGGGAGTGGACCCCGAGGTCCTCGTACTCCCGGGTAAACGCGATCTGGCGGGCGATCCGCTCAACCACGCGCCTCTCCTGGACCACGGTCTCGAGAGATGCTGGATGGTCTATGGCCTGTTCCTCAGCAAGGTCGAGCCAGCCGTTCAGCGCCGTGAGCTGGTTCTGGATGTCGTGGCGCGTGATCGAGGAGAGGAGGTTCAGTTTCGTTATTGCTGACCGGAGCGCACTCTCAGCCCGGCGAATATCTGAGACATCGTACATCACGCCGACGAGCCGGCTCCTGGTTCCGGAATCATCCAGCAGCACGCGGGCGCTTGCCTGGACTGTACGCACCTCACCTCCCCTTTCTCGAAGGTGGAACTCGACGGTGATGTCGTTGCCGGTCTCGGTTGCATGTTGAATTGCCTCGCGAATCCGTTCACGATCGTCGGGCACAACCCACTCGTGCCACCTGGCATAGAGATCCGTCCTCTCCTCGGGAGCAACCTGGAAGAGCTCGAATATCCGTTCGTCCCAGATCAGGCGGCTCTCGGCAAGGTCGAGATCCCAGACTCCCATCCGCGCCGCGGAGATCGCAAGGTCATATCGATCGGCGAGCTCCTTGAGGGCACGCTGAGAGTCCCTGAGCTCGTAGTTCAGTCGATGGGTGGTGCTGAGCAGGTACACGGTCGGAACAGCGACTGCCAGCGCAAGCTGGAAGACCTGGAAGAGAATGTTCTCGGGCGTGGAGTTCAGAACGGCCGTTGAATCGGGATGAAGAATCCAGGCAAGGGTTCGAAACCCGAGGGATACGGCGCAGAAGACCAGGGCGATGGCGAGGAAGAGCGGCAGGGCGGTCCCTTCCCGCTGGTTACGGACGATCCGGTAACCCGTGATGAGAAGCAGGGGACCGATCAGGACGGTCAGGAGCAGGATCCTGGCGACTGGGAGGTCCCACCCGTACCGGAACAGGACGAAACCCCCGATGGCCAGGGGGATCAACAGGTAGCACAGCATCGAGATCTTTCGATCCTCGTAGAACTGTACGAGGCCGTCGTAGAGAACGACAATGGCGAGGACGATCAGGCTGTTTCCAAGCGCGATGCTCAATAGGTCCGGGATAGTGCCCCGGAACGCGACGAGCAGAAAGCCGACGGCCATCAACAACTGGTTCCCAGTGATCAGAAGGAATCCGGGATACGTTCGCTCGGTTCGCCAGTAGTAGAGGAGAACGATTGCCAGCAGTGCGTTTGCGAGCATCGTGGCGATCATCAGGGTACGGACGTCGAGCACGGACTCAGCACTCCTCGGTACCAAAAAGCTTGAAGGATATGGTTATTATGATGCCGATGTGTTCACCAGGCGGGATCAATCCCTCCTCGGTCCTTCCCCCGATGGACTTCGCCCTTGCCCATTATCGTCTCCTCGTTATTTCAATATACCTGGGGTTCGACATCTCGCTGCTCAGTACCTCGAAAAGCATCCTAACATCGTGGCGTCTCCAGTCCTCCACCTACCACGAGGAAAGATAACGTCGGTTCATGACCAACTCCGCCAACCTCGATCGCCAGGCACCGAGCAGACAGGAAAAGACGACTCAGGATGTTCCTGGACCTCGTCCCACTTCAAGAGATGTACCAGATCAGCATTTTTTGATGAGGAAACCCGAAGGTCACTCGAGCTTCAGTTGTATGAAAGAGTGGACGACGTCACCACCCCATACCCGGGAATGGTGACATCACCTTGTGAATACCATCCGCGATGATCCACCCTCGTCAGGATTCCCTGCGTTCGGCAGCCCACGCTCCCGTTTTACCCTACCGGGCTCTCCGTCCTGGACCGCCGGCGGTTGTCAAGATGGGATTCGTGGT
>CAYLUL010000055.1:3154-4981 GCA_964386835.1 uncultured Methanospirillum sp. | reverse complement strand
CTCCTGTCTCGGGTAGAAGGTGCGACAGGCCTGAGAAGGTGGGACGACCTTCAGAGAACCGACTCGAACGGGCTGTCAGTGTTTCTCGGAGCGGGGGGATCACCAGGCATTCCGAGTCGATCAACCCAAATTGGATTCGACCACCCGGATCGCTGGCTCATGTGATGCTGCCCTCAAGAATTGTGGTGCCGTGCAACCTCTGCGGCGGGTCGGTATTCTCTGTGAATGGAAAGCGGGGAGGTGCACCCCCCCCGTAGAGAGAGATCAGGAGAAGCCCGCGGCGAGATAACCGGTGACACCGCCAGCGGCGTTGTAAACGTCTGCAAACCCTGCCCGCTTCAGGAGGCTGCTCGCCAGGCTCGAACGCTGGCCGGTCCTGCACATCACGATCAGTGGCCTGGTGGAAGGAAGCTCGGGGTGACGGGTACGCAGGTCCATCGCGGGTATGTTCATCGCCCCCTCGAGGTGGTGTTCCTCGAACTCGTCCGGGAACCGAACATCGACCAGCACGGCTTTGCCCGCTGTAACCATGGCGTTTGTTTCGGCCGGTGATAACTGACGGACATGGTCGATCGGGTATCCGGCGATCGACCAGGCATGGGTGCCGCCGACGAGGAAGCCGATCGTCCGGTCCAGGCCAACCCGGCGGAGTTTCAGGACCGCCTCCTTCACCTCGGCAGGGGAGTCGGCGACCAGGAGGATCTCGTCGTCGGGCGGGAGGACCCACCCGGCGAACGTAGAAAAGTTGGATGTGATGTCGATGTGGATGCTCCCTGGGATGTGCGCACCGCCGAAGGTCGCCACATCGTGGACCGAGAGGATGACAGTTCCGGGTTCCTCAGACTTCGCCCGGAACTCAGCCGGGCGGAACGGACGGACGTCAGGGAGGGTCCGGAGGAGCGCGGGGCCCTGGCGGTTGATCTCGCTGCACCTGGAGAAGTGGTCGGGGGCCGGCGGCATGTTCTGCGTCAGGGAGTCTATGAACTCCTCGCGGGCTGTGTGTCGTAGGGCTACGTTGTTTTGACGTTCGTACCCGATGGTGGAGAACCGCATCGCTCCCATCGCCCTCCCACAGAGGGAGCCGGCGCCATGTGCAGGGAAGAGAAGACAGCCATCGGGGAGAGCGATGACTTTCTGGTGGAGGCTGTCATACAGCATGCCGGCGAGCTCGCGGGACCGTCCCGGGAAGAGGTCGGGTCGCCCGACATCACCCACGAAGAGGGCATCGCCGGTGAAGGCGGCGGCGGGCTCTGGGCCACGCACAGCATCAACGATCACGAAGGTAACACCATCGGGGGTATGTCCCGGGGTGTCGAGGACGGAGACCTTCAACTCCTCGACTGAAAACGTGCTCCCGTCGCTGACAGCGACGTGGTCGAACGCACAGTTACCTGATGCTGGAGCATAGATGGTGGCACCGGTCCTGTCCGCGAGCTCCATGTGGCCCGAGACGAAATCGGCATGGAGGTGCGTTTCGAGTATGTGGGTGATGGTGAGGTTCAACTCCGCCGCGGTGTCGAGGTACCGTTCGATATCACGGGTCGGGTCCACGATGGCACACGTGCTCTCCGCACCAACGAGATACGAACTGTGGGCGATGCCTGGGATGAAGAATTGCTGGACGAACACTTTCTGCCTCCTGGATGGTGAGATCCAGACACCGAGAGAATAAAAACATCCCGGTTATGTACGACCTGTCCCTCGCCAGGTGAGCCTGCAGGAGGGCCCGGCTCCTCGCATCCTCGATCGGCAGTCTGATAACCGAACGAAACCCTTTGTATATCGGGCCGGGATAGTCTAGTCCGGAAAGGCGGCAGCCTTGAAAGC
>CAYLUL010000055.1:0-3144 GCA_964386835.1 uncultured Methanospirillum sp. | reverse complement strand
CCCGCCGGTTCATCAGCAGGTTCGTTGGTCGGGGCCATCACGGCCCCTTTTTTTATAGATTTGAACTGTTTTCGTTAACTCTCCCTCCCGGCGTACGTCTTAATAGTTCATTTTGATCAGGCTTTGTTGTTCTCGCATCGACGCTGATTCGCCATTAAGGGTCCGCCCGTTGCAGATCAGATCCGCCTATCTGGAACGCTGGGGGCTCTTTCTGCACAACGTTCCTTTCGAGAATAGAGAGTGTCTGACGCTCGAGGTTCGTCATCGGGAGGCGTCCGAACCCGGTCACCATCGCGGCACCAGGTTCAATCAGAGCGGGTGATGTTGCGATCGATCCGAGAGCTCGCATCCATGCTGGTTACGAGAGGTGTTGATGAACCACGAGAGACACGAGGGATACGTTTCGATGAAACTGATCATTCTCTCTCACCGGATCTATCACATGTGGAAGACACCGTTCACCAGGATTCGAGTGGATGACAAAAGAACCCGGTTTCTTGTCTCACGTGGTGAGGAATCTGCTCCTTTATATAGAACAGAATCAAACTCCGGTGGGTCATGAAGATCAACTGGGAGGTAAAACTGGCGGTTGTGCTCGTTGCCCTGAGTGTCAGTATCTATTCATTCAAGCTGGTCTTTTTGAAGAACCCTCAGGATACCGCGAATTATATCTTCAACGCCCTGGGATTCCTCCCCATCAACGTTCTCCTTGTGACGATCGTTCTCAATAAACTGCTCGCGATACGCTCCCGGCGTGAACGGCTTGAAAAGATGAATATGGTTATCGGGACGTTCTTTTCTGAGGTTGGAAGCCAGCTGATTCGGGAACTGGTTCAACACGATCCAGGTATCGGGAAGATCACAGACTCGCTTGTCCTGGACGAACCGTGGGGCGCCGGCACGTACTTGCGGATCAGAGAACAGGTTGCATCCCACACGTATGTGCCCGATACGTCGACGATTGATCTAACCCGGGTGAATGACTTCCTATCCTCGCGAAGAGATTTCCTGCTCAGGTTGCTTGAAAACCCAGTTCTTCTCGAGCATGAATCGTTCACTGACCTGTTGCGCGCCGTGTTCCATCTCACCGAGGAACTCCGGTACCGGACAGATCTCGGCTCTCTCCCTTCGACCGATCACGCCCATCTCTCGGGTGACATGCGGCGCGTGTACGAATGTATGGTGATCCAGTGGATCGATTACATGGAGTATTTACGGACCCGGTATCCGTATCTCCACTCCCTCGAGATGCGGACCAATCCGTTCGATCTCCATGCATCCGCAGTTGTGAAGAAGTGACACGTCGGTTTCACGACTGCCTGTCGTCGTCTCGGGAAGGTAGGGTGGATCGCCGGGATGGTCCGCTCATCACCGTTTTCGTTCGCCGCACGGTCCTGGGCGCGGAGACTGGCAGGGAAATGAGGTGCATCGACCCTCCCGGAACGTGTCCATCTCATGCGTTCGACATATCTCAATCTATAAGTAGTCGAAAGAGTGCATCTATGATTCTGATGTGCAGGAATTGCTCCATATCAACCCTTTCTCTCTTCCTGCTCTGCCTCCTCTTCGTTTCTATCGCTATCGTACCGGCTGCTGCCGAGGACCTTCCGATCATCGTCGCGGACTACAGCATTACGCCTGCCGTCCTTCAGCCGGGCGACCTGGGAACGATCACGGCCACAATACGAAACACGGCTTCCGCCGCGAGCCTGACCCGAAAAGAGAACCTGGCAGACTCCAGTGGCACGTACGAGAGCACCAGGAGCACCGATATCAGCGTGAATATTGAGAACGCCCGGCTCAGTGGAGACCGAGTCGAGGTCCTCTCCGGCGATCATCGACGGGTAGGGGCGATCGGCCCTGGGGAGTCGGTCCCCGTTACCTTCCTGGTCCGAGCCCCAGCGTCCGATGGCATCTACTTCCCCGTTCTTTGGATTGAAGTCACCGATGGACGAAGTATCCGTAAGACGATCCCGGTGAATGTCAATACCCAGGTCGCCCTGCTCAAGAGGCCGGGTCTCACGGTGAAAAAAACGGTGCCCGACGGGGTGAACCCCGGCGATGAGATCGCCGCCTCGGTGGACATTCGCAACGATGGCCTCTCCCGAGCAGATCAGGTCTCCGTGACCGTGAACGCCTCCACTTCGTCGATATCGCCAAAGACGCCGGGGACATATCACCTCGGCACCCTGCTCAGGGGAGAGAACGCCACCCTCGACATGGTGTTCCTGTCCGATAAGAGGGCCCCTCTCGGGCTGAACCCGCTCCTCCTGACGATCTCATATGCGAGTGCCGATGGCACGTTTACCTCTCAGTCCGAAACACTGGGTGTCCGGTTGAAAGGAAAGGCGAACATCGGTATAGCGTCCCTTTCGACCGACCCTGCACGGATCAAGGCGGGAGACCCGCTCTCGCTTGTCGTCCGACTCGAGAACACCGGCACGGACACCGCCAACTCCGTGAAGGCGAGCATCGATCTGCCCTTTGCAGGAAGTACCGAGGCGTTCGTTGGCAGAATTGAACCTAATAACGACGCCCCCGCTGTCTACGCCCTCCAGGCCGGAGATCCCGGGACATACACGTACAATCTTTCCGTGCAGTATGAGGACGATTACGGCGTCCACACCCACGAAGAGACCCTCCGCCTCACGGTTCTATCCGGCGATTCAATCGGTCCGATCGTCGGCCTGCTGGTCCTCGTGCTCATTATCGCCGGGGCCATCTGGTACTTCAGGAAGAAGGGAAAGGTCCCGCCCGATGCTTGAGGAAGAGCAGGTTGCTGTGTACCTGGCCGCCCGGCTCATCGCCCGGGGGAATAAGGGTACCCTCCTTTTGACGATCATGATCCTCGCGATGGTCTTCGTCAACCTCGTTTTTCTCCCTTCTATCATCGCGGGGGTCGTGGTCCTCTTCAACCAGCAGACCATCGACTACAGCTACGGCAACCTGGTCGTCGAACCGAAAGAGGGTGAACTCCAGATTGTGAACCCGAGCCTGCTCGTTCAGAAGATCAACGGGATTCCCGGTGTGGTTGCGTCCACCCCACGGTTTTCAACAGGAGCGACGGCTGTCCACCGAGGGAGATTGACCTCACCGCTCGTTATCGCGATCGAGCCGGCTCGTGAACAGGAGGTCATGCGGATT
>CAYLUL010000054.1:0-10760 GCA_964386835.1 uncultured Methanospirillum sp. | reverse complement strand
GGCAGGGTGATCGGGTTGCCATCCTCTCGGGGGACCGGCCGGCGCAGATCGCCCTGCGGTTCTTCCTCGAGCAGCGGATAGTGGGCGGACGGGTGCCGGTCCTCTCGATGAACTCGATGCCCGGGAGTCCGGCGGAGGTCAAGGCGGCCCGTGAGGGTTGTACGGTCTTCGCCGATGCATCGACCCTCGAAGACGCCGCGGCCCGCGTTCTTTCCGCCGTGCTCTCCGGACGGTCTCTCGAGCTGCTCGCCCACCCTCTGCCGGGCGCTGCCCGGGTGATCCGTCCATTCGCCCGGGTGCCCGCAGAAGAAATAGGGCTCTACGCCTCGTGGATGGGAGGCATGCCGTCCGGCTCTTCGATTCCGGAGGGCGATCCCTTTGCCCTCTTGGTCATGGACGAACTCCGTCGACATACGGATCGGCACCCGTCGGCTCCCTTCGCTCTCGCGCGGCTGGAGGACACGCTGCTCGACCTGGAAAAGGAGGATGAGGGATGATGTTCAGCCGGGTGTTGGGCTGGTTCCGTTCCTTTCTGCAGCTCGTCTCCACCCAGCGAGTGAAGGTCTACCTCCTCTTCTTTGTGGCGACCGTCGCCGTCTACACCACGCTCTTTCATCATTTTTATCCCATCCTCGAGGGTCGACCCCTCACCTGGATGGAGTCGCTCCAGTTCGTGATGCAGACCCTGACAACGGTCGGGTACGGCGAGCTCCTCCCGTTCGAGAACGAACTGACCTCGCTCTTCTCCGTCGTCATGATGACGACGGGGGTGGTGATGATCTTCATGGTGGTCCCGCTCATCCTGACGCCGTACCTCTCACAGATCGTGAGGGACACCCCCCCGAGGCGGACCACGCGCCCGCTCGAGGACCATATCGTGATCATCGGCTTTGACGAGACGGTCCGAGCCCTCGTCGAGAGCCTCCAGATCACGGACCGGCCGGTGGTGATCATCGCGGAGGACGAGACGTCCGCGATGAAGGCTCACCGCCGGTACCGATGGCAGGCGCACGTGATCTGGGGAGACCCCATTCTCACCTCGACACAGGACGCAGCGTCGATCAGCAGTGCTCGCTCCATCGTTGTCAGTGGCGAGGTGCGGGCAGCGGCGAATACGATCCTGGCCGTCCGCGGAAGGACCACCGCTCAGGTGATCGCGGTGGTGGATGACCCTGCGCTCGACCGGTATCTCCACCACGCCGGGGCCGACATCGTCCTCTCACCGAAGAACTCGACCGGGCTCGTCCTCGCTCGCTACGGTCTCGCCCCGCCCGAGCAACGCCAGGTTCCCGATCGGCCCGACATGGCGGAGGAGCATATCTTCTGGCTGATCAAGGCACCGATCCTCCGGGGGTCTCCTGCCATCGATCGGACGCTGGCGGAGCTCGCTCTCTTTGAGAACCACGGGGTCCTTCCCATCATCCTCTGGAGGGGGGGAGTCTTCCAGTTCATGCCGGGCCCGGACGAGGTGGTCGACTCCTCCGCGATGCTCTTCCTCGTGGGACGAGCCCCTGATATCAAGCGGGTGATGGAGCTCGAACTCCGGGTGCGGGGAGGGATGGACCGACAGGCCGTCGTCACGGGGTTCGGGGACGTGGGGGCTGCCGTATTCCGCGAGTTGACTGAGCGAGGGATCCACTGCACCGTGATCGACCCTCGCGAACTCCCAATACCCTCCGTGATCGGCGATGCGGAGGAGGAGACGGTCCTGCTCCGCTCGGGGATCCAGGACGCCCACCTGCTGGTCGCGACGGTCAATGACGATGAGGTGAATGTCTTCACGGTCCTGATGGCCAAAAACCTGAACCCCAGCCTCAAGATCCTTGCACGGGCGAATCACGCGGGCTCCGTGGAGCGGCTGTACCGCGCCGGGGCCAGTTTTGTCGCCCTCCAGCCGATGATCGGGGGCCAGGTGATCGCCGGGACCGTGCTCGCGGACCAGGTCCAGGTGCTCCTCGACCTGCCGGATGGTCGACGGGTGGTCAAGGCACGGTTCACACGTCCCCGTCCTCGCGCGGTTCACTGGCTGGAAGGGCGCAGCGGCATCCTCGTGATCGCGATCGAGGGGAGCGATCGGTCGGTCCTGAAACCCGGGGCGGAGGACATGGTCCTGGAGGGAGACCGGCTCCTCCTGGTAGGGGGCGTTAAGGAGTTAAGGCGGAGCCTCAGATTGATCTAAGTGGTATCTATGATCGACGGCGGATGCGGGTGCGCGCTCGGCCGGATCGAGCAGATGATCCGGCGCACGTTCTGGGAGGCCGGCGCTGAGGGCTTCGTGGTCGGGGTGTCGGGTGGCATCGACTCTGCGGTGGCAGCGGCGCTCTGCGTCAGGGCGGTTGGCCCCGACCGGGTCCTCGCTCTCTCCCTGCCGAGCGCGGTGAGCGCTGCGGAGGACCTCGAGGACGCCCGGGAGCTCTGCCGTCTCCTCGGGTGCGAGCACCGGACGATCGCCATCGAGCCCGTCCTCAACGGCTTCCGTGCCATGCCGGAGTACGTCGAGACGCCGTACCTGCTCGGGAACCTGATGGCGCGGGCCCGGATGACCGTGCTATATTACCATGCAAACCGGGACCGGCGGCTCGTCTGCGGAACGTCGAACCGCTCGGAGTACCTGCTGGGCTACTCCACCAAGTGGGGCGACAGTGCTGCCGACCTGCAGCCTCTCCTCCACCTCTTCAAGCACGAGGTCTACCAGCTCGGGGCCGAGCTCGAGATCCCCCATCGAATCCTTGTGCGTCCCCCGTCGGCCGGGCTCTGGGCCGGCCAGAGCGACGAGGAGGAGATCGGCCTCCGCTACGAGGCGATCGACCGTGCCCTTGCTGCGCTCGCTGACAACGGGTGGGTGGCGAGAAACGGCGTCGAGGAGCAGGTGCTGTTGCGTGTCCGCTCCTCGACCCATAAGCGGATCGGTGCCTTCAATCTGCTGAACGAAGGCTGAGCAGGCCGGCGAATCGCTCGGGTGCGTTCAGCCAGTCGAGTGAGGCCCGCTCCTCGACAAGGCCATAGAGGGTGCCGGACGCCGGTACGCCAAGCGGTCCGAGGTCGGCCGGACGGAGGTGTCGCAGCGGGGGCACCCGGAGGTATGCCGGGTTCGGAACGAACGTCCGGTCGGCGAGTTCGTAATAGATCGCGCCGTGCAGTGCCTCGTACGGTCGGTAATCGCTCGTGAAACCGGTCGAGACCAGGTTCGCCATCACGAGATCCGTCTCTCCCGGGTTGATCGTGACGTGACCGTACCCCGGTGCGATCAGGACGATGGTGCCGGCCGTCGCCTCGATCAGGACGGAGGAGGTAGTGGGCACGGCCCGACATCACCTCGTAGACCTCCGGAAAGGCGATCCCGGCAGGGTTGACCGGGTGGTAATGCCCCTTGGTCTTGACGAACTCGTTGCAGAAGGTGGCAGGGGGGATCCGGGTGATATCGTAGCGGATGTGCTGGTCGTCCAGCCATTGCCGGTCATCCTCAGTCCGCGCGACGTCCCGGAACATCTGGTAGATCGAACCCGTCACCTGACAGTCCGGATCAGCGGTCATGCCGGCGAGTTCGGAGCCGTCACGGAGCTGAGGTGCGGGGAGTTCGGCCTCGGTCCACCCTGGTATCATGCCGACGACTTTTGTATTTGATGGAGATAATACCCGATCCCCCATCCCGTAAGAAGGGTTTTTTCCTGGCAGTGGGGACGACCGGTGCTGTCGAGGGGGTGCCATGAGGCATGCAGGGATTCACACTCCTGCGCTCATCCCGATCTCAGGAAGGGGTTCTGGCCCGGTGGTCCGCCAGGAGCTGCTCGACCCCCTGCATCTCGGACGAGTCGATGACCCCTTTTATCGCGCGGGTCACGACCTCGAAGCCAGCCTCGCGGACCGCCGCGAGAGGGTTCGTGCCGCCGACGGCGACCACCCCTAAATACTGCGGGCTCATCTGGACGCCGAGCAATGGGCTGTTGGGCAGCCCGACTTCGAGCACGCCGACGAACTGGCTCGTCGCGAGGTCGTCGAGCAGTTCGGCCACGAGCGGTTCGGCCTCCATGTGGCACTCGCGAATATTCGCGAGGATCGTGCCATTTCCGCTCCGGATCACTTCGGTGACCGATGAGATATCTTCCGCGATCAGCACCTGGAGGGGGTCGATCGTGGTCTCGTCGTAGTGGATGAGGTGCGTGAATCGACGCGGAATACGGTTCACGATCTCGACGACGCCGCCCCCGATCGGGTGGAGGGGGACCCCCCGCTTGAGGAGGATTCCGTCGAGGGTGATCGAGCAGACCGTGCAGATCCCCACCTGCCCGTCGGGGATCACAAACCCGCTGATGGTGTCGCCGGCAGGGACCACGCGAACGAGGTCGGAGACGCAGACACCCGAGCGCCACGCCATCGCGATCACCTCCAGCACAGGCAGAAGGTCGATCTCCCGGACCAGGGAGAGGTTGAATACCACCGTCCCCCTGCCGGTGACGGGGTCGTAGGTGACCTGCATCGCGAAGTCTTCAATCGTGTGATTGACAAACTTGAGGGACCGGCTCATCATCTGTACTCGCTTCTTGCGGAAGAAAAATTGTTCTATACCTGTGAGTCGAAGTACGAATGATGGATCGGCAGGTTCGGGAACGCGCACGGGATGAGATCGGCAGGATCCTTGAATCGGCCGCGTTCGACGTCGAGCCGATGGAACCGCCGCTCGACCTCTCGGCGATCCGAGAGGATGAATGCATCCTGGTCATGTGCAGCAACGATTTGGCAGAGATCGAGCAGTTCGACCAGACCGTGTACCGGGTCCAGGCCCAGGATACAGAGGTCGTCTGCCAGAAATTGCTCTTCTCGGTCAACGACCGTATCGCGATCAAAGACTGCGTGCTCTGGGGGATACCGGCCCTGATCGATTACGCGGGGAAAGCGGCGTGCGCACGCGTCCTAGGAAGAGAGATGGTCCTGGAACTCGTCCGCCCGCGGCAGACACGGGTCAGCTCTCCGTCCAGTCGCCCGGAGGAGGAGACCGGGATCCCTCACCTCCCACTCCGGATCAGCGAACGAGATGCCCGGATGCTCGCCCAGAGCGAGGGGACGGCGCAGCTCCGCCTGATCCCCTACTGGCTGGCGCACTACGCCTCGTCGGGAGGAACGACCTACAAAGACCACCAGATCTCCTTCGACCAGGAGGGGTCGATCGCGCTGAACGCGATCAATGGAGAGTTCATCACCCTTGACGAAGGGAGCATCACCCACACGGAACTCCCCCCTGGGGCCGAGCTGATCGAGACTCACATCACCCGCGACGCGGCCGAAGGACGGGTGATCGACCACGTTATTCGCTCCCTCACCAAGAAGGTGCGGATTCGCCAGGAGCGCCGTGAGGCGATCTTCTACGAGGAGAAGGTCTTTCGGCCTGACCGGAGGGTGATTCGCGTGCAGTTGAGCCGCGTCTTTGTCCCGGTCTGGCTGGTGCGTGGGCGGTCGATCGTGGAGATCAATGCGTTCACCGGCGAGACGCTCTCAACGCCGATGGACGAGGGCGTGGAGATCCTCTGATGGACCCGGTCACCGTGATCGGCGGTGGCCCGGCAGGCCGTATTGCGGCCATGCACCTCGCATCCGCGGGCCGCGAGGTCAGGCTGGTCGAACGGCGCACCCTCGGTGGACAGTGCCTGCTCTATGGCTGCATGCTCGTCAACGCCCTGAACGATGCGGCACGAACGGTCTCGAACGCCCGGAGGCTCGCCTCGCTCGGGGCCCTCGACGGGACCCTCACGGTCGATCTGCGCGAGCTGTTCGATGCGACGGCGGCAATCCAGCGCACGATCATGGGCGTGCTGGAGAAGGAGACGCGGGAGTCCGGGGTCGACGTGCTCGCCGGCGTCTCCGCCTCCTTCGATGGGCGCCGGGCCCTGATTGATGGGACGCCGGTCGAGTCGGACGCGGTCATCATCGCAACCGGCTCGCGCCCCTCTCTTCCTGATGTCCCGGGGATCGAGCGAGACGGTGTCGTGACGGCGGCGAACCTGGCGACGATCCCATCGCTTCCCAAACGGCTCGTGATCGTCGGGGGCGGCATCCAGGCGGTGGAGTTCGCCTACGTCTTCGCCGCGTTCGGGAGCCAGGTGGAGATGGTGGTCCGAAGGACGCTCCTCCGTCGCCTGGACCCTCTCGTGGTTCGGCTCGCCCGCCAGGAACTCGGCACCGTTACCGTTCACGAGTCGACCGATCTCGTCTCGATCGATGGGACTTCGTCCGTGGACGGGGTGACGATCCGTGCAGCATCGGGAGAGCGCACCCTCCGGGCCGACGCGGTGCTCTGCGCGGTCGGCCTCAGGGCGAACAGCGAGGAGTGTGTCGGCCTCGAGCGACGAAAGAACGGCACCATCGTCGTGAACGACCGGATGCAGACCTCGGTCCCCGGGGTCTACGCGTGCGGAGACGTGATCGGTCCTCCGTATCTCACCCCCGTCGCCCGTGAAGAGGGGCGCGTGGCCGCCCGAAACATCCTGGGCGAAGAGGCCCACCTCGACCTCCGGGCGATCCCACAGGGCTTTGCGCTCGGCAACCAGTACGCCTGGGCCCATGACGGGACCACCTCCTCCTCGGTCACCATCCCTGGTCCTGCCGGACCCGACTCGTTCTTCGCCGTTCCTGAACGGGGAACCGGGGCGGCGAAGGTCTTCGTCGACGACGACCGGCGTGTTGCCGGTGTTGTGTCGATCGCCCCCGCCGCCTCGCTCTCGGTGATGTACCTGTCCGAACTGGTCCGCCGGGGCCTTCCCATTGATGGGCTCGATGATTTCGTGGAGATCCATCCAACCGCAGACGGGGTGCACGGCCTGATCCGGTACCTCGCCACGCGCCGGGGATGACCGGGGAGGACCGCTCTCTTTTTAATACTGAGCGGTACGATCCATCTGCATGAACGGACCGAAAATCATCGTTCTCCTCCTGCTCCTGCTCCTTGTCGTACCTGGGGCCCAGGCCGTACGAATGGTCGGCGGTGACGACCCGGTCGTGGTCTCGGAACCGATCCACGACGACGTCTTCGCCGCCGGCGGCATGCTCAGCATCGAAGCCCCGGTGGACTCCCTCATCGCGGTCGGCGGCGAGATCGACGTGAACGCGCCAGTCAGGGGCGACGTGATCGTCGCCGGCGGCAAGGTGCGCATCAATACGTCGGTCGACGGCAAGGTGGTGATTGCCGGTGGTGAGGTCACCCTGGATGGCCCCGTTGCGCGGAACGCCGTCGTGACGGCGGGCGATGTTGTTTTTGGCCCCAACACCTCGATAGGTCGGGATGCCCATGTGATGGGGGGCTCCTTCAGGAATAAGGGTCGTATTAATGGGACACTCCAGGTCTCATCGGAGTCGTTCGTGAACCAGGGGTCCGCGAACGTGACCCGCTACGACGAGGTCAGGGACCGTCCTGATGGACCTGATCCGGTCGATGGACTCCTCTCTGGGATAGGCGCTCTCATCTCCTTCCTGGTCATCCTCGGGTACCTTGTCCTGGGTCTGATCCTCCTTGCCCTGTGTCCATCGACCGCCGAAACCCTTGAATCCCGGGTGCGTGAGCAACCGCTCCCCGCACTGGTGGTTGGGGTCGCATCGATCATCGCCGCCCTCATTCTCGGGATGCTCCTCCTGGTCACGATCATCGGCATCCCGATCGCTGTCCTGCTCTGGATGGGGGTGGTGGCGGGCATCATGGTCGCGGGGCTCATCGTCGCCCTCTCCGTCGGTCGCATCGTCGCGCGGGTCGTGAAGATGGGCGAAAACCGGTTCGTCCTGTTCGTGGTCGGCTTCATCATCCTGAACGTCCTCTACCTGATCCCCCTGCTGGGAGGCCTGGTGAAGTGCCTGGTGGTCTGCATCGGGTTTGGCGTGCTCGTGATGACCATTTTGGACCGGGTTTCCAGCTCGCGCCGGGCGTCCTGAAACCCAATCAATTTTTTCCGAACTGCGATTCGCAAGCCTCAAATAGCCTTCAGGCGATAAATACACGTCTTCTATGAGCGATGTTTCCATTCTCACTCTCTTGACGAACCCACGGGTCTTCTTCGAATCGCTCGAGGAACGCCCCGTGAGCCTGCTCATGCCGGCGCTGTTCGTCATCGCCACCGCGCTCGTCAGTGCGGTCTCCGCCTACCAGATCTCATCCATCGTCTCGAAGATGATGCCCGAGCTCGAAGGGATGGGCCCCGTGCTCGGCGGGATCGGCGCGTTCTCGGCGCTCGTCGTGGTCCTTCTGATGTGGGTGATCTACACGGCGGTCTTCTTCGTGATCTCGCTGGTCTTCAAGGGGCAGGGCGACTTCGGGCGCCTCCTCTCCTACGTGGGGTACGGGTTCCTCCCCCAGGCGATCGGGGCTCTTGTCTCCCTCGCCCTCTCGTGGAGCTTTATCTCGAACCTGCGAGTGCCCTCGATCACGGACCCCCAGATGATCGCCGAGTGGACCCAGGCGCTGATGAAGGACCCGAGCATGCAGCTCTCCAGCGCCGTGGGCCTCCTCTTTCTTGTCTGGACCGCGAACATCTGGATCTTCGGGGTGCGGACGGGCCGCAAGCTCTCGACACGTGACGCGGTGATCACCGTGGGTGTTCCGACCCTGCTCTTCATCGCGTACTCGCTTGTCACCATGGTGATGTAGATGCGGTCGGCCCTCATTCTCATCTGCCTGATTGCTGCCGTGCTCGTCGCTGGTGCCGGGGCGAGCATCCCCACGCTGCCGGAGGGTTTCACCCTCCCGCCGACCACGCTCCCGGCAACCGATCCCGCGGTGCCCACGACGGTCATCACACCGATCGTCACCGCCTCCGGCAACCAGCTCCAGGTGGTCTCGACAATGCTCGATCCATCGGTGCTGATGCGGGGCGACCGGGGCACGCTCGTGATCGACGTGGCGAACACCGGGACGGTCCCGGTTCGTGTCTCCGAAGCGACGCTCTCCGCCGACGGTGCCGTGACGGTCGAGGATGATCCCTATCGGACCGTCGGCGTGATCGGCGCCGGCAACCGGATGAGCTTCACCTTCTCGGTCCGGGCCGGGTCGCCCGATGGGATTGCCTACCCGGTCTTCTCCCTTACCGTCCCGGACGGACGGGGGCTCCGGGTCCCGGTCCCGGTCCGGGTGGACAGCACCTCCCCCGCAGTCTCGTTTATCGAGCGCCCCGATGTCTTCACTTCCGGCCGGAGCGACGTGGTCGTCCTCTCCATCGGCAACCCGCGCCAGGCAGCGCTGAACGGTGTGATGGCGAGTCCCCGGGGGACCGGCTACACCTCGAAACCCTCCTCGGTCTTCATCGGCGAACTCCCGATGAACGGCCAGGCCCGGGCCAGTTTCAACCTGACCCCGGAGGAGAACGCGACCCTCGGGTTCGACCTCGTATACTTCAACGGTCTGAACCGGCATGTCCTCCCGATCGACCTCCCGGTCGAGTTCGGAGAATCCAAACAGCGCGCCGAGCTCCTCCTCTCGAACTTCGTCCTCGAGCAGCGGGGCGGGATCTACAAGCTGACCGGTGACATCAACAACGCCGGGCTCCGACCGGCACGCTCGGTCGTCATCGCTCCGGGCCAGGAGATGGACCCGGCGGATCCCTACCCGCGGTACGTGATCGGCTCGCTCGAACCGGATGACTTTGCCTCGTTCGAACTTAACTTCCGTGCGGCGGACGGCGGTCCGGTGCCGCTCATCATCAGCTACAAGGACGACAACGGGGACGCCTTCGAGGAGCACGCCCGGGCATCCACGAGCGTGAACCAGACCGAGGAGGGTGGTTCCGCGTCTCCCGGTGAACCAGTGCCGCTCGTATGGATCGGGCTTGGACTCGTGCTTGCCGTCGGGATCGGGTATCTGATCGTGCGCTCATGGAGACGGTGACCATATCCGGGTCGGATGACCCGGTCCTGATCCAGTTTGACGAGGTCTCCAAGGTCTACCCCCTCCCCGCGGGCGACGTCGTCGCCCTTGATCGGGTCTCTCTCACGGTCGAGCGAGGGGAGTTCATCGCGATCATGGGGCCATCAGGGTCGGGAAAGACGACCCTCCTCAACCTGATCGGATGCCTCGACGTCCCGTCCTCGGGCCGGCTGGTGATCAACGGGCGTGATGTCGCCGAACTCTCTGACGACGATCTCACCTACCTCCGCCGGGACACGATCGGGTTCATCTTCCAGCACTTCAACCTGATCCCGCTTCTCTCGGTGATGGAGAACGTCGAGTATCCACTGATCCTGAAGTGCGGCGACCGGGCCACGTGCGGAATGAAACCCTTCGAGGTCCTCAGAGCGGCCGGACTCGATGACGAGCGGCTCTATTCGCACAAGCCGAACGAGCTCTCCGGGGGGCAGCAGCAGCGGGTGGCGATCGCACGCGCGCTCGTCAACGATCCATCCCTGCTTCTCTGCGACGAGCCGACGGGAAACCTCGACCAGAAGACCGGAAAGGCGATCATGGACCTGCTCGCCGAGATGAACCGAACCGGTAAAACGATCATCATGGTCACGCACGATCTCGGGATCGCCGCCTATGCGAACCGGCAGGTCAGGATCGTTGACGGTCGAATCATGGAGGACACGCGATGAGCCGGACGTTCTTTGATTTCGCCCGGCGGAATCTCCAGCGAAATCTCTTTCGCTCCCTGCTCGCGGTGGTCGGGATCGTGATCGGCCTAATCTGGCTGCTGGTCTCCCTGACCGCCAGCCTGATCGCGCCCTACGGGCCGCTGCAGCAGAACATCGGCAACCGGCTCCAGCCGCCCAGCGCCGAGTACCTGATGGGC
>CAYLUL010000053.1:0-10844 GCA_964386835.1 uncultured Methanospirillum sp. | reverse complement strand
GTCGCCCGCCGAGATGGTCCGCCTCTTCTCCTGCCTTGAGGATGCGGACGGTGTGATCGCCTCGCGCTGGTCCCCGGGTGCGGTCGTGCCGATCCGCCAGGGGGTGGTGCGGCGGCTCCAGTCGCGGGCGTTCAACCTCCTGATCCGGCTCCTCTTCGATCTACCGTTCACCGATACCCAGTGCGGTGCCAAGGTGTTCCGGACAGCGGCACTCCACACCGTGCTCGACGAGATGTGCCTCTCGGGGTTCGAGTTCGACGTGGAACTCCTCTGGCGTCTCCGCCACCGGGGGCAGCGGGTCATCGAGGTCCCGTCTCACTGGTGCAACCGCGGCGGGTCGAAGGTCAACGGTGGAGATTCGATGCGTATGCTGACTAACCTCATCTCCCTCCGACTCCGATGACACGCGAGGAGGAGAAGCAGGAGGCGTTCCGGCTGCTCGAGGCCGGGGACGCACCGGGGGCACTTCGGATCGCCGAGGGTTTGATGCAGGAGGGGACCGAGCCGGAGCTCGCCGTGCTTGCGGCGACCGCCCTCCACCGTCTCGGTCGGCTGGATGAGGCAGAGGCACACCTGCGGGACCTTGCCCGGCGGATGCCGGAGGCCTCGTACCTTCACAGCCTCCTCGGGCGCGTGCTCGCCGAACGCGGGGACGAACGCGCGACCGCCGAGTTCGCGGAGGCGATCCGGCTTGATCCCGAGAACCCCGAGGCGCTTCGTGAGTACGCTCGGTACCTCGCCGCTCGTGACGACCACCGTGCTGCGGCCGGTCTCGGGCGCCGCCTGGTGCTCTTATCCTCCCGGGACGAGGACCGGGAGCTCCTGGTCAACTCCCTCGTCGCCCTTGGTGAATGCGATGAGGCGGCAGCCGTGATTGAAGCCGCTCCCCCCGGGGCGCCCTCGGTCATTGCGGTGGAGGCCCTTCTCGGCGCTGGTCGGGCCCGCCGTGCGGCCGCAGTCGCGGCCGACGGGTATGAGACGACGGGGGACCTGGCCTTTCTCCGAGCCCATCTTGCCGCGTGGGCGGTCTTCGACCCTTCGGGCGCGGTCGACGCCTACGCGGGCTGGGTCGGCACCCACCACGGCATCGACTTCGACCGAGTCCTCCTCCTCAAGTCTCTCGGTCGGTACGGGGAGGCCCTCGAGGTGTGTGCCGCGCTCGTTCTTCAGGAGCCGGCACCGTTCTACCGCCTGGTCGAGGCAGAACTTCGGTCCCTTACCGGCGATGCGGACGGGGCTGTGCGAGCGGCAGAGGCGCTTGCCCTCGACCAGCTCGGGTCGCTCGAGGACCTTGCCACGCTCGAGATCGTACTCAGACGGTTCGAGGAGCTTCTCCTTGCTGCCCGCCCCGACACCAGTGCGCTCACCCGGTTCGTGGAGGTCGTTGGGTCCGACCCGACCACGGTCGGCCTGGTGGCCATCGGAGAGGCAGCGGAGCGACAGGGGGACCCTGTCCAGAGTCGCGACCACCTCTATCGGGCCTATCGGAGCGACTTTCTCCGGGGGGGCCTTGCCTACGCTCGGTACCTCGCGCGTCAGGGGGACTGGCGCGAGTGCGAGAAGGTGATGCTCTACTGCGCAGAGCACGCGACCAAGACGGCCGACCTGGAGCGGGTTGCCGAGGTCGCACTCGACGCGACGACCGGGATGCACCGGCTACCACGCCTTCTTGATCGGCTGGCTGAGCGGCTCGCGGCGCACCGGGAGACACTCTCGTCCTTCGGGCAAGAGCTTGCGGCCGTCGCCCTGCTGGCCCGGGCGACCGATGCGTTCGAGGCGGGACGGTATGACCGGGCGAAGGAGTGCTGCCTGGCCGGGCTTGATCTCTTCCCGGTCCATGCAGGTGAGCTTCGGCTCGAAGACCTCTATGCCCTGCTTGCCCGCTGCAAGGAGGAGGCGGTCCTGGACCGGCCGGTGCTCGGCCGGACCCGATCGGCGATCAACCTGGCCCCCGAGCCTCCCCCCCCTCCGCCCGCTGCGGCCCTTTCCCTCTCCCCAGAGGAGGCGCGGCTGGTCGAGTTCCCCCGCGAGCACCGGTCGGCGACCGAGCGAGAACTCCGGGCCGTGCTCGGGACGCGCCGGGTGGCCGGGCTGGTTAACCGCCTGATTCGGCGGGCAGGAGAGCAGGGGGTCGCCCTGGTCGAACGCCGGGGGACGGGGGATGAGGGAGAGGAGTATGCCTATGTCGGACGATAAGGGACGATCAGAGAGTCTCAACATCATCAACGCGCTCAGGCGCGGTACCGTTCCCGCAAGCGGACTCGCGCGGCTCGCGGTCGGGATCGAGGTCGAAGAGGGCGTGATCGCCCGACAGCTCGCCTACGTCGCGGACGGTGGCGGGGACCTGAAGTTCATCAAGGGCGACTACGGCGCCGGCAAGACCTTTCTCCTTGCCCGGGCGCTGGAACTTGCCCAGGACGCCGGTTTCGCGACCGCACACGTCGTGGTCTCCTCGGAGACTCCGCTCGCCCGCCTTCGCTCTGTCTATCAGCGGATCGCGGCGAACCTGCGGACCCGCGACGACGAGTCCGCCTTCAAGGCCGTGCTCGACTCGTTCCTGTACGCGATCGAGGAACGGGTGCTCGAGATCCGGGGCGATGACCTCTCCGATGCGGAGCTTCGCGAGGAGACCGTGCGTTCGATCGAGCGCTCGCTCGCCGAGCTCGCCGAGGGTTCGACCGCCTTCGCAGCGGCGGTGAGGGCGTATTACGAGGCGAATGCGGACGAGGACTACGGGCTGGCCCAGGGGGCACTCGGGTGGCTCGCCGGGGAGCCGAACGTGGGCCGACCGTTCCGGGCGAAGGCCGGCGTCCGGGGGACGATCGACGAGACGGTCACACTCGCGTTCCTCATCGACCTCATCGCGGTGGTGCTCGGGTCCGGGTACTCCGGGCTCGTCATTGCTCTTGACGAGGCGGAGACAACCCAGGCCCTCCCCCGGGCCCAGCGCGAAAAGGCCTACAACAACCTCCGCCAGCTGATCGATCTCCTCGATCGGGGTGAGCTCTCCCATTGCTACCTGCTCGTCACCGGCACCCCATCGCTCTTCGAGGGCGCCAAGGGGATCCGGTCGGTTCCCCCCCTGGCTGACCGGATTGGGACCGTGGGCGATGACGGCTATCGGAACCCGCTCCAGCCCCAACTCACGCTCTCCCGGTTCGACGCCCAGAAACTCGAGCAGGTGGCGCTCCGCGTGATGGATATCTACGCGGAGGCACACGGCGAAGTCGACCGGGAACGGGTCAGCCACCGGTTTATCCGGGCCCAGATCCGCCAGCTGACCGGGCGGTTCGGCGGGCGGGTCGACGTGATCCCCCGGCTCTTTCTCCGGGAGTTCGTGGACGTCCTCGACAAGGCGGCGCTTTACCCCGAGTACGATCCCTGGGGCGCGTACCGGTTCGACCCGGCAGCGACCGAGGTCCCCCTCAACGAGGAGGAGGAGGCGGTGATGGTGGTCGAATGGTGATGGGAGTACCCGTGCCCCCCCCGCGCCGACGCGGGGCGATGCTGGCGGTTCTCGCGGTGCTCCTCCTCGTCGCCGGGACCACGGCGTTCGAGCAGCCATTCATCGTTCAGGGGACGGTCGAACGGGTTGACGCAGGTTCGCGGAACGTGACGGTCATGCCCTCCGCCGAGTACGCGGGCGGGGCCTGGACCGGGACAACACACCGGCCACTCACCGGGATCGCCCCGGGCGGCGCTGACCTCACGGCGCTCGCTCCCGGGACCCGGGTCGA
The DNA here is from genome assembly GCA_964386835.1 of uncultured Methanospirillum sp. Lineage (GTDB taxonomy): Archaea > Halobacteriota > Methanomicrobia > Methanomicrobiales > Methanospirillaceae > UBA288. The sequence goes on along the minus strand of CAYLUL010000053.1, from coordinate 7,107 downwards.
GGGGGCAAGCCTCGGGTCGCCGGGCGGCCGATGGACGATGCTGGCTCCTCTCGCTCCCCCCTTCTCGTCCACTCAGGCCACCCGTGCAAACGCGGTCTACGGCGACCCGACCTTCCTGGTCAGCCGTCTGCCGGGGGAGATCGAGGTCCAGTACACAACATCGGGCGCCTGCGGCGCCCCCGGTAGTCCCGGCGGTGCCACGGCGGCGAGCATCACCTTCTCCATTGAGCAGGGTGAGAATGGCGAGTTCCGAACTCTCGACCTCCCGTCCGGAGGGGAAGGAAACACCTCTCTGAACGGGACCGCCCTCCGGGTCACGTTCCACGGGGGCGATGTATCGCCTGGTCCGGCCTGCCCCACGCTGGAGGGACTGCAACCAGTCGCGGACTTCTCGATCGTCGCGATCGGCGATCAACCATCCCCCCAGTCTCCGCCAGGTGCCGACGGACCCCCGGGTCCAGGGGAGGAGACCCCGGGCTTCTCGGCACTCCTCGGGCTTGTAGCACTCGGTGCCGCGGGTTGTGCAATCAGCCGGCGGTAAGGGAAAGCGGCATTCCTTTCTTGGCAGGCGTCGACTTCTGGGGCATGGTGCGGCACTTCCCCGGGCCGCGGCGCGTTGTCGCCGCAGGCTCACCGCTGAAGGTGGTCGAGGAGTTCGTCGGCCGGCTCGCGTCGGGCACCGAGACGGTAAGCATCGCCCGGATGCGAAGCCCCCCGGGCTGGTCCGAGCCCACACAGTGCGCGCGGTTCGACGAGTACTCCCTCGTCCTCGAGGGAGTACTCGTCGTCGGGGCCGGCGACGGCCCGCTCACCGTCGACGCGGGGGAGACAGTCCTGGTTCGGGCCGGGGAGCAGGTTGCATACTCGACCCCAGGGGGGGCGGCGTATATCTCAGTCTGCGTTCCGGCCTTCGACCCCGGGCTCGTCGGGCGCGAGGATGACCGGCTGGTCATGGATGCTCAGGCTGCCCCTCAGTCCGCTGAGATCCGGTTCGAGGCGCACGGCCCTGAGGCGTTTGACCAGATCGAGCCTCTCTGGGAGGAGCTCGCTCAGCACCACGTGGCGTGTGCCCACGAATCGGCGCCCGCTTTCGAGGCGGAGATGGCCGACAAGACCTTCGAGGGGCGCCGAGCGGATCTGCTCGAGAAGAACCGCGGTCGCCGTCTCCGGATTGACCTTGCGATTGAAACCGCGACCGGTTGTCCCGTCGGGTACTGCGTCTCCAGCGCAGCTCCAGGCCAGGTCGGCGAAGTGGAGTCGATCGCGGTCGCGCAATCGCTTCGGGGACAGGGGATCGGGTCCGCCCTTCTTGACCGTGCCTCGGGCTGGATGGACGGGGTCGGGGTCGTCGATCAGGCCCTGAGCGTCTTCGCCGGGAACGCACGCTCCCTCCCCTTTTACGCGCGGCACGGCTTTTTGCCACGGTTTCACGTCCTGGTTCGGAGGGAGTGATGGCGACCGCACTCCTCCTCGTGGACCTCCAGCAAGACTACTTCCCGGGCGGGAGGTTCCCTCTCGTGGGCGCCGACGAGGCGGTTGCCCGGGCGGCACGGCTCCTCGGTGCTGCGCGGCGGGCGAGTTTCCCGATTGTCCACGTCCGTCACGTCTCGTTGCGACCGGACGCCGCGTTCTTTCTCCCCGGTACCGATGGCGCGCGCTTCGCCACGGATGTCGCTCCGGCGCCTGGCGAAACGGTGGTCGAGAAGCGCTTCCCGAATGCGTTCCGGGAGACCGACCTCGCGGCATCCCTCGAGGTGCACGGTATCAATCGCCTGGTCGTGGCCGGCATGATGACCCACATGTGCATCGACGCGACGGTCCGGGCAGCGGCCGACCAGGGTTACGGGGTCGCCCTCGTGGCCGACGCCTGCGCCACTCGCGATCTGGCATGGGGGGGAAGAGTCGTCTCCGCGCCGGACGTCCAGGCTGCGTTCCTCGCGGCGCTTGACGGCCGGTACGCCGATGTCGTCTCCACGGACGAGACTGTCGACCGGCTCGGCGAATAAATCTCTCTTCTCCGCCCTCCTCCCGGGTCCGGAACAGGTGCCGACGTCGAAAAGCCCTTGATGACGTCCGTCCAACCCTGATATCACCACATTCCCGGGAGACTTCCTTCCATGTTCCTCCGCCACGCAGTCCTCATCGTTCTCGTTGCCGCGCTCGCCCTGCCGGCGGGGGCGACGATTACGATCCTGCCCCTCGGCGACTCGATCACACGGGGCGACACATCGGCTGACTCGACCAGCGGGAGCTATCGCTACTATCTCTACTCAAACCTGACCGCAGCCGGATACGATGTCGACTTCGTCGGTTCCACGACCTTTCCGGACTTCACCAGGCTCACGTTCGATCAGGACCATGAAGGCCACAGCGGGTATCTAACCGGAACATATCTCTCGGACAGGCAGACCGAGTCGCTCGTCTCCCTGATGCGTGCATACCCTCCGCCCGACTTCGTACTTCTCCATATCGGCACAAACGACGCCCTTCATCAGATCCCCCTCGCGACCCGCCTCGCGAACCTCCGGGAGGTCATCGGCATCCTTCAGAATCGGAGCCCGGGGGTCACGATCCTGCTCGCCCAGATCATCCCCACATCGAACTGGTATCGGAACAACAACCAGATCGTGCCCTTCAACAACGCCCTCCCCGCCCTCGCGGCGGAGTGCTCGAAACCTGGCTCACGGGTCGTGCTTGTCGATCACTACAGCGGGTTCGACGGTGTTGCCGATAACCAGGAGATCGACGGCATCCATCCAAATGCAAACGGCATGAAGAAGATCGCCTCGACCTGGCATCGGGCGCTGATCCCATTCCTGCCGGCGCCGACTCTGAACCCGACGCTTCCGACTATCCCTACACCGAGCCAGGTCACGGTCCCCGGCGGAATCGGGCCTGCCCGCTCGCTCTCGGACGACGGTCTCTACCAGGACGTCAACGGCAACGGGCGGGCGGACTTTGCCGACGTCGTTCTCCTCTTTAACGAGCTCGACTGGTGCGCGGCAAACGCGCCGTCCGCATTCGACTTCAACGCCAACGGACGGGTGGACTTCGCGGACGTGGTGCGGCTCTTCGAGGCCCTCTGAGCCCACTGCCTACCTGGTGCCCTGCGGGAGAAGGATGATTCGAAAATGGGAAGAATAGCCCGGAGCAGATTCGAACTGCTGTCGGCGGATCCAGAGTCCACCATGATTGACCGCTACACTACCGGGCTGCTTGCCTATAGAGGTCGTGTTGCAGAATAAAAAAGGTGCCGGAGCAGGAGCGCCCCCTAGCGCCCCGCACAGCCCCTGCAGACCTCGCACGCGCCCCTGACAGGCGAGATGTTTCCGAACCGCCCACAGAAACGGGCCAGATCGGCCGCGTCACGCCGGTGGTAAATGTGCGGGACGAGGGAGATGTGCGTGTACGTCCCGACACGAGCCTCCAGCCGGTCGGCGATACACTTCTGGAGATGGGCGAGGGCGAACATGTTCGCGCCGGCTGCCGAGAGCATGTCGTTGGAACGGAAGACGACCTGCATCGTGAGCTGCCCGTCACGGAGCTGGCATTGGACGAGCTGGAGGCAGGGGCAGTCGCGCATCCGTTCGTCTGTCGCCGGGTTCCAGGTGACCGCGACGGCACGCCGGCTCACCGGAGAGTCGGTCAGTTTCTCGACGATATAGGCCACCTGGTCGACCTTCACCGACGCCCCCCCGGAGGCGAGCCCCTCTCCCCAGCCGAAGAGACGCGAGTGGTAATCGTACTCGAAGATCGCGTCCGAGCCTTCGATCAGGTCGGTGGCATACTGCTCGAGAAACCGGCGCTGAAATCGCGATGCCGGGCTCGCCATCGGTTCAGCGAGGGGATCGCGGACCTCGAGTGCGATGGGTTCGCTCTCGACCGTCTCCTCTCCGTTCTCGGTCGTGACCAGGTAGCCCTTCTCGAGCACGGTCCTGACCGCCCATTCGTGCGCTGCCGCGAGGTGCGGGCCCCGGAACGTCCGCATACATGCGGGTCGACGGCGAAGGGGATATGTCTGGCGGAGGGGGGGCGGGGAGGCATCGTGGCCCTTTCGGGCAAAATATGACCGGGGGATCAGCGCCGCTCTCGAGCGCGGCGGCGGGGATCTGTCAGGTCCAACGGCGTTAATGGGGCGGATCTCTCAATTTCCTCTCAATTTTTCATTATTATTCGGAATAGGCCTGGTTGACGTGGAATGTTTTTAATAAATTATTAATACTATAAGCAGTTTATGTTAATGTTGTAGCACCGTTCCGGCCCCGATCGCCGGACGCGACGAGATGATCGCGCCATGAGATACCTCCTCTGCTCAGTCCTCCTCCTCTGCATCTGCCTCGGCCCGCTGATCGTCCATACCGATGCCACCGTTCGGATCATGCCGCTCGGTGATTCAGTGACCCGGGGCGGAGCCCAGGCCGATTCTCCATACCCCAGCTACCGCTACTACCTCTTCGAATCCCTCACCGAGGCAGGGTACAGCGTGGACTTCGTGGGTTCGACGTCCGACCCGAGGTTCTCAAAGTTCACGTTCGACCAGCAGCATGAGGGGCACAGCGGGTACACCACGGTGAAGATGCTCGGGACGGGCTCCTCCTCCCCCCTCAGATCGTGGCTCGCGTCGGCCCCTGTCCCGGATATCGTGCTGATGCACGTTGGGACCAACGACGTGATTCAGCAGGTCCCGATGGCGACCCGTCTCGCGAACGTCGAGGCGATCGTCGGGGTTCTCCGGCAGAAGAATCCGAAGATCCGGGTCCTGATCGCGCAGATCATCCCGACCGGGGACACCTTCAGAAACACCAACTCCGGGCTGATCGCCTATAACCAGGCGCTCCCATCGCTCGCGGCCCGCCTCTCGACGCCCGCATCGCCCGTGACGATCGTCGACCAGTACACCGGCTACCATGGGGTGAACGACAACCAGTACGACGGGATTCACCCCCGGACCTCCGGTGAGCAGAAGATGGCGGCGAAGTGGCACGCGGCCCTCGCCCCGATCCTCGGCACTCCCGCCATCCCGACGACCACGCAGCCGACGGCGACGAAGACCGGGACACCCACCCCGACCCCGGCGCCGTGGACTAGCCACGCGGTGCCCGGTCTGATCCAGGCCGAAGACTACGCGGCGGGCGGCGACGGGGTCGGGTACCACGACTCTACCCCGGGTAACCAGGGTGGGGCCTATCGCCAGGACGGAGTCGATATCACCGCCCTCGGCGGCGGCGGATACGCGGTGACCGGTACCACGGATGGAGAGTGGCTCATGTACCACCTTCGCGTCCAGACACCCGGCATCTATCAGCTGAAGATCTCGAGCGCGAGCACAACGGGTTCGGCCGGCATCTCGATCCAGGTCGACGGAGCAACCTGGGCCCAGTTCCAGGCGTTACCAACCGGCTCGCTCTCGCAGTTTGTCACTCAGGAACGTCTCGTCTATCTGCCGACGGGCGACCATACGATGACACTCCGTCTCTCCGATGGCCTGGCCCTGGACTCCATCCAGTGTTCACTCCAGGTCGAGATCCCCGGATCGGCGTCCACCCCCACCGCGACATCGACACCCATTCCGACCCCGACCAGAACTCCCACGCCTTCACCCACCCCGACCCCTTCCCCGACCGCTTCAGGCTGGCCTGTTCCGGGAATGGTCCAGGCAGAAGACTACGATGGGGGCGGCGAGGGGGTCGGGTACCACGATACCACGAGCGGCAACAGCGGAGGCTACTACCGCGGTGATGGTGTCGACATCTCGAAACTGGACGGCGCCTATGCTGTGACCGGGGTCGCCCCTGGCGAATGGCTCCGGTACACGGTAGCAACCTCGGCCGGTGGGCCCTTCTGGTTGACCCTCCGGACGAGCGCCGCCGCCTCCGGCAGGCAGATGCTGGTCCTGGTGGACGGGACCCAGGTCGGCCAGGTCCAGGTGCCCGTGACCGGAAGCACCGCCGCGTTCGCCTCGGCGGGCTGCACCGTCGTCCTGACGCCGGGGTCGCACACACTGACCCTCCTGTTCGTCGGGGACCAGGTCAGCTTCGACTGGCTCCGGCTGGACCCGCCATCGCCGCAGACGCCGACCACCGTCGCGCCGACCACACCAGGCACCACCGTTCCGACGACTGCGGCCACACCATCCCCGAAAAATGCCGTCCCCGGGACGCTCGAGGCGGAGGACTATGATGTGGGAGGGTACTCCGATTCGACCTCCGGCAACCTGGGGGGCGCATATCGCCAGGACGACGTGGATATCGAGGCCGTCGCCGGGGGAGGGTACTCGATCTGCTATGTTCGGAGCGGTGAGTGGCTCCGCTACACGGTCCCGGTCGCCTCGACCGGGAAGTACCGGGCCGCGTTCCGGGCCAGTGCCTGGGGCTCGACCAGCCACGCTGTCGAGGTCTCGGTCGATGGTCGCGTTGCCGCAACGGTACCGATTCCGAGCACCGGGGGGTATGCCACCTGGACAACGGCGACCATCGACCTGCCGCTCTCGGCTGGGACGCGGGTACTGACCCTCCGGTTCGTCGGTGACGGCCAGAACCTGGACTGCGTGGTCTTCACGCCGCTGAGCGTGACCAACGCCCAGACAACTGCCCCGACGACGGTAGCGACGTCGGCACCGACCACATTCACGACCACGGTCAAGCCGACGACCACGGTGCCCACGACGATCGTGACAACCCCGACGCCGGTTTCCACCACGACCCTCTCGGGCCGGCCGGTGCCGGGGACGCTCGAGGCGGAGGACTACGACACGGGCGGCGAGGGGGTTGGGTACCATGATACGACCCCGGGGAACCATGACAACGTCTACCGGCAGGACGGTGTCGACCTCTCGGTGAACCCCTCGGGCGGGTACAACATCGGGTACGTGGTCGAGGGAGAGTGGCTTGCCTACACAGTATCTGTCCCCCGTTCCGGGCTGTACACGGTCTCCTCCTCGGTCGCATCATGGGCGGATGGCCGGTCGATCTCGCTCCTGCTCGATGGAAAGGGCACCCCGCTCGCGACGATCGCCGTTCCAAACAACCGGTGCCAGGGATGGCGGACCGTCTCAGCGACGGTGACGCTGCCGGCGGGGACCCATCGCCTGGTGGTCCGGTTCAGCGG
>CAYLUL010000052.1:0-10918 GCA_964386835.1 uncultured Methanospirillum sp. | reverse complement strand
GCGGCCCAGGCGTGCGAGGGCCGGGAATGGCGTACCGGCGTCCCGCGCCGGGGATAGGCTCATCCGGGTTCCCGATCCAGATCTCGTATCCATCCGCCCATGGTCGTCCACAACCTCAACCCGACCCTCGTTGCCCGGTACTTCTTCTTCGAATGTCCGCGCTACCTGGGCCTCTCGTCCCTGCCGCTCGGGACACGGCAGGTCCGGCACCTCCCCACCGGGCAGCAGCGGCCGAGTGTCGCCGCCCGGTTTCTGACCGAGCAGGGGGAGCGCTGGGAGGAGGAGGTCGTCCTGACGCGGGTCTCCAACCGGGTCCGGATGAAGGCGCCGCCAGGCCTCCCGCACCCGGGCCGCCAGCGGTTCTCGCCAATGGAAACCGCGACTCTGCTTGGGATTGCCAGGCCCGGGGAGGTGCTCTATCAGGCAACGCTCGCCCCCTCGCACGGCCTGCTCGACCCCTGGGGGATCAACCCGGACCTCTACCGGTTCAGGGACTGCATCCCGGACCTGCTCCAGGTGGAGGACGACGGCCGGATCCGGGTCGTCGATGTCAAGGCGAGCGAGATGCTTCGTGGAAGCCACCGGGTCCAGGTCGCGCTCTACGCCATGGTCCTCGACCGGGCCTGCCGCGACCTCGGCATTGATCGGCAGGCGGACCTTGAGCAGGGCGGGGTCTGGCTCCACGGGAAGGACGAGCCGGAGTGGTTCGACCTCGAGCCCGGTCTCCGTGTCCTTCGTGACTTCTTTGCCGACGACCTCGGCCCTCTCCTCGCCGCCGACCCCGCCGACCTGGACTGGCACCTGCACTATCGATGCGAGTGGTGCCCCTTCTATCACGACTGCCGAACTGAGGCTGATGCGACTCGATCGGTCTCGCTCCTGCCGTACCTCTCGGTTCACGCGCGGAGGTATCTGCGGGAGGCCCCCTGGCCCGGCGGCATCCCGGTCGAGACCCTGGACGACCTGGGCGACCTCCTCGACCGGCCCGATATCGCCGGCATCTTCGGCCTTGCCGGTTCGCTCCGGCACCAGGAGGCGCCCTTTCGCCGGGCGCTCGCCGCACTCTCCGGAGGGCAGCCGGTCTCGCACGACGCGGTCTCGATCGCCTTCCCCCGGGGCGAACATGTCCGGCTCGTCCTGACCCTCCAGGAGGACCCGGTCTCCGGGGCGATCTACGCGGCCGGGTGGGACCGCTACGGCGGCGAGGCGCTCTTTGGGTCTCGCTCCGAGACACGTCCTTTCGTCGCACGCCGAGAGGAGGACTGCGCCGGGGTCGTGGCTGACTTCCTCGGGGGGCTCTTCGAACTCCTACGGGCGATTCACGACCACAACCGGTCCCACGGGTGGCAGGAGCAGGTGACGGTCCAGACCTATGTCTTCGACCGGTACGAGCTCGAACTCCTCGGAAGACTTCTCCACGAGGCGGTCGGCGACCCCGCCCTCGCGCGGATGGCCCTCGCCCTCCTCTTCCACTACCAGGACCCCGCCCTCGTCGAGGCAGGCAGGCACCCCGGGGCCGAAGTCCTCTTCCCCGTCATCGTGCTGACCGGCGTCCTCCAGCGGATGATCGCCCTGCCGGTGCCGATCGCCTATGGACTCCCCGAGGTCGGCGCCGCCCTCGACTGCGCCTATGTCTGCCGGCGCGACTCGGCCTACTGGTTTGACCTCTCCAACCGGATGAAGAGCGATCGAATCCTGGAGGCCTGGCACGAGGATCGGCCCGCGCTCGCCGACGGGGTGGCGGCGGAGATAGAGCGGCGCGTCCGGGCCACTTCGGCGGTGGTGGTCGGGTGCCGCCGCCTCCTGGCGAACCGCGGCCTCTTTGCCTGGCCCCCCCGGTTCCATTTCCCGGATGCGTTCACACTCCGGGCCCCTGAGCTCTCCCGCCTCGCGTTTATCGTCCGATACGAGGCCTACCTCGCCGCCATCGAGCTCCGCGAACGCCGGGCCGGCTCCCTCGAGGGGCGGATCGCCGATGGGATCTCGGTCCCGGTCGTCTACCGGGGGGGGTCCCGGTGGGAGGTCGAGGTGCCGATCGACAGATTCCGGGTCGTTCGCGAGCATGGGCTCGACCACGACTCCTCGGTCTCGCTCCTGGTCCCTGCTGGCGAGGAGGGCGAGCGCACCCAGCAGGCCCACGACGACCTCCGGCTCCGGTCCCCGAAGGCGCGCCCACCCACGGGATCCTGGTACGCCCGCCCACGGGAGGTGCAGGGAGACGAGGAGGAAGACCACATCACCGCCCTCGACCTCCGCCTCACCCCTCGACCGGAGCCAGAAGCGCTCGTGCCCGGGTTCCGGGGCGTTCTCCACCCGGTGGCGAAGGACTACACCTCGGACCAGGTGATCGAGCGGCTGACGGCGATCGACGCCGAGGACGACCCGCCTCTTCTTCGCCTTCTCCGGGACCCGCTCGGGTTCTGTGAGCCAGTACAGGAGTCTCCAGATGTCGCGGAGGCGGCGCGGAGGCTCGCGGACGCCTGTGGCATGACGGAGAGCCAGCAGGCGGCCTTCGAGCAGGTCCTGGGGTCCCGCCTTTCTCTCGTCTGGGGGCCGCCCGGCACCGGCAAAACTGCGTTCGTCGCGAAAGCCCTGATCGCGCTCGGTCGTGCCAGGGCGGCGACGGGCATGGCGACGCGGATCGCCGTCTCCGCCCTGACGAACGCGGCGATCGAGAACGTGCTCGACGCTGTGGCACGAGAGCACGCCGACCAGCCACCAGCCGACGATCTCCTCCTCGCGAAGCTCGGCGAGTGGCGGGGCCAGGTCCCCCGGCCCTCCACGGTTCGGCTGCTCCGTGTCCAGCAGGCCACCGCCGGGCGCCTCGCCGAGCGAGCGATCGCCGTAGTTGGGGGCACCGGGTACCGGCTCGACCGGCTCGCACTCCAGGGTGCCGGAACGGGCGACGCCGCCCCTCTCTTCGACCTGGTCGTGATCGATGAGGCCTCCCAGCTCAGGGCGACCGAACTCGCCCTCGCCCTGACGCTCCTCGCGCCGGACGGCCGGCTCGTCCTCGTGGGCGACCACCTCCAGCTCCCACCAATCACCAAGGGCGACTACCCAGCGCCCGAGGACCGTCTCCCCGGGCTCGAAGCCTCGATCTTCAGCTACCTCCATGCACGCGACGGCACGGGGGAGAGGAGTTTCACTCGCGCCCTTGTCGAGAACTGGCGGATGAACAACACCCTCTGCCGCTTCCCGGCCCAGACGATCTACCCTCCGAGCTATGCCCCCGCGAACCACGCGGTGGCGACGCGAACGCTCCGGCTCGACCCGCTGCCCGGCCCTGTATCCCGCGGCTCCCGGTTCGACCTGCTCTCGTTCCTTCTTGCGCCGGAGTACCCGCTCGCGGTGGCGATCTTCGAGAACGTCCGTGCGACAGTCGAGAACCGCCCCGAGGCCGAACTGGTCGCCCTCCTTGCGCGCCTTCTCCGCGACCGGATGGTCGACCCGGAGACGGGGGAGCACTACCCTCCGAACACGGCAGGTGACCGAACGTTCTGGCGGAAGGGGGTCGGCGTCGTCTGCCCGCACCACGCACAGATCCACACGGTCCGTCGCCTCCTCGGCGAGCTTCATGACCGGCCCTGGGTGCCGTTCGTCGACACGGTGGACAAGATGCAGGGGCAGCAGAGCGAGGTCGTCCTGGTCTCGTACGGCGTGAGCGACGTCGAAACGGCGCTCGCAGAGGCCGCATTCATCTATTCACTGAACCGTCTCAACGTCGCGATGACGAGAGGCCGATCCAAGTGCGTGGTCTGTTTCTCCCGGCCACTCCTGAAGGCGCCGGCAGGCGTCCTCGAGGACCCCGAGGCGCTCGATGGACTCACCCACATGCTCGCCCTTGTCGAGTTCGCGACGAAGCACGGAGAGGTGCGAACATTCGACTGGCAGGAAGAGCACGAGGAGGGGACCATTCGGGTGACGGCGGTCCGGGCACGGATTGAGGATTGAAGGACGGCTCAGCTCCCCGAGGTCGCCTTCAGACCCAGGATCCCACCCACGATCAGGACCAGGCAGAACACCCGCTGCAGATCGCGGGGTTCGCCAAGGAGGAGGATGCCGACCAGCACCGTCCCGACCGCACCGATCCCAGTCCAGACCGCGTAGGCAGTCCCGATCGGCAGGTCCCGGAGTGCGAGTGAGAGAAAGTAAAACGAGGCGGCCATCGACCCGAGCGTCACGATCGATTCGAGTGGGCGGGAGAACCCATCGGTGGATTTGAGCAGGACCGCCCAGACCACCTCGAAGAGACCGGCGATCGCGAGATAGAACCAGGACATGGTTGCCTATCGGCCTGCTCCGCCGATGACGCACCCGTCGGGGACCACCACGAGGAGCCGGAGACCACCGTCGGGGGAGGCGGTGGCCTCGAGTCCGATCCCCGTCGCGCCGAGGACGTGCCGGGCGAAGAAGGGCTCGCCTGCATGGCCCTCCCCCTGCCGATATTCAACGAAGAGCCGGAGGTCACGGTCGGAGAGGGCGGGACCGTTGTCGTCAAGGACGACCATGAGGGCGGCTTCGGGGCCAGGCTCGAGATGGGCGCGCCACCGCACCCCCGGTGCTTCCCGCATCGAGAGCACGCCCGCGAGCGCTGCCGGGGCAAGTGGGTCGACCCAGAGTCGCACCCCCGCTGCCTCCGCCGGCAGCTTCACGCTCGCGGGGAGGAGCGCCTCGAGGTCATGCCAGGCGGGAGAGACCGTCCCGAACCCTCGGTACGACCGCGTGAACGCGAGGTGCCGGTTCACCAGCTCGGCAGCCCGGAGCGAGCTCTCCAGGAACTCTCGCGCCTCTCCCTCCGGGACCATCTCTTCGAGGAGCTCCAGGTAGCCGGAGAGGACCATCAGCTGGTTGGCAATGTCGTGGCGGGTCTTTGAGTCCATCTCGAGGATCGAACCCACGGTCGCATTGAGGGCGGCAGCGGACCGCGAATCGGGTGCCGCAGCAAGATGGCGGGCGTGGACAATGGTGGCCCGCCGTTCGTCGTCCGCCGTATCGCGCCCCAGGCGGACGAACGCGGTTGGCACGGCGATGTCCGAGACGACAACTCGGGCCGAGCGGCCCTCTTTCGGGTCGTCCGCAGTCGCACCGGACGGAGAGCCGTCCAGGAGGACCACGTCTGAGTCGACATCCGGTGTCATGTTCCCCTGCACTGGCATGATTGGGGACCGAAGTGGATAAGACTTCCACAGGCGGAAGACCAGGCCGGGACCGGGAGAGAAGTGGGGAGGGATGGTCAGACCCGGGAAGCCTTCCGGTCCGCCAGCCGTTCGACTGCCGCCATATCGACCTCTCCGCAGAGTTCGAGCCGCCCGGCCCGGACGGCTGCGTCGACGATGCCCTGACCCGTGGAGGTGCGGACAAGGAGGGTCGTGCAGCCCGAGGGCGACCCGATCGCGCCAGCCGAGAGGTCAGCATCCCGCGCGGTGAGGTCGGTGCAGGAGGCGCAGCCCGGCCGGATGCAGTCCTCGAGCTCCCGGAGGGGGAGTTCGAGCGCGCTCCCGTCCTCGAGCTGCACCTCCAGCCGGCCCTTCACGTCGAGCCGCCGGATCTGCCAGGGTTCGATCCCATGCTCCTTCTTCAATCTCCCCTCGACGAGCCGCTCGTAATCGAACGACTCGGTGCAGAAGAGCCCGATAACGAGCCGGACGGCGTTCCCATACGGCCGGAGCAGGTCATTCTCCGAGGCCCGCATCCGTCCGATCGCCTGGACCACGCACGGCACACCGACGACCGCGATACGCCGCAACTTCCGGTCGACCACGGCGACTTTCAGGGCGGAAAGGAGCGGGACCCACCAGTTGTACCGTGAGCCGGCCGATCCGAGGAGGGCCTCGGACTGGGTGATCAGGACCGAAGCGGGCCGGCGTGTCCACCGGTCCTCGGTCACGGTGACCACCGCGTCCACGAGCCCTGCAGCAAGGGCGTGCTCGAGGATCGCGGTGACCGCCCCGCCGCTCTGGCGACCGGTGACCTCGAACGACGCCTTTGCCGATAGGCGGGCTACGCAGTCCTCCCGGCCGGGAGGGCGGGCTGGGTCAACCCGTGGGCAGACGTCATAGCACGCCCCGCACGGGACCTGGTCGGTCTCCGCCTTGCAGTACCCGATATTCGCCGGGGTGTCGGCGCCACCCTCGATCCGGATCGCGTCCGCCGGGCAGACCGCGGCGCAGGCGCCGCAGCCCGAGCAGGTACCCCGATCCCAGACGGCAGCCTTCAAATCATTAAAACACTTCTGGGTCATGCTCACTCCCATGTGTACGTGCCGGCGAACGGCCGGGCAGAAGCCGGCACCACCCGGGTATACTCCTCCCGTCGCTCAAGCGGAACCGGGTCGACCCCGAAGTGCCGTGCGTACTCCTGGACCAGGGGGAGGACTCGTGTCCAGTCCTCGTCCGAGAGGGGGACCGTGCAGGCCCCAGCGCCGAGATACTCGGCGTCCACACCGCCCCGCAGGATGATCTCACCGCCGTGAATCCCCGATCCGAGGCCCCGTTCGGCGACCGCCGGCCCGCCGTGACGTGCCAGGACCAGGACGGTGCCGCCGGCCATGTACTCCCCGAGGAAGGCACGGGCATACTCCCCGATCACCAGGACGGGGCGCTTCTCCTGGTATTGTTTCATGTGGATCCCGCCACGGTAGCCGATCGCGCCCTCGACGAAGATACGACCGCCGCGCATGGAGTGGCCTACCGCGTCCCCCGCGGAGCCGTGGACCACGATCTCGCCCGCGTCCATCGTATTACCCGGCGCGTGCTCGGCGTTGCCGAAGACCTCGATCCGCGGCCCCGACATGAACATCCCGAGGTCGCCCCCGGGGACCCCGTGGACTACGATCTGGACATCCCCGCGGACCCCGTTCGCGATAAAACGCTGGCCGAGAACGTTGTCAAGACGGATCCGTCTCACACCAGCAGCGACCGCGGCCCTGATCTGACGATTGAGTGGTGTGTAGTGCATCCCGGCCGCATCGATCACGAGCTCGTCCATCTCTTACGCCCCCACGGACTTAACGTCCAGCACATCCATCAGCGCCTGGTCGATCATGTAGCCCCGGAGTCGGTCGCGGTTGCCCCGCAGCGACTCGATCGAATTGATCCCGGCCGCCCCCATCAGGTCCATCAACTCCAGGGTCCAGCCGTGGATCAGGTTCGCGACCTGGACCCCTCCGGTCTCGGGGTCGATCCTGTCCACAAGGTCCTGGCGCTGGGTCGCGATCCCCCACGGGCAGAGCCCGCGGTAACAGTTGCCGCAGACCCGACAGCCGAGCGCGACGAGGGCCGCCGTCCCGATATAGACCGCATCAGCCCCAAGCGCAATGATCTTCGCGACATCGGTCGACTCCCGGATCCCACCGGAAGCGATCACGGAGACCTCGTTCCGGATCCCCTGGTTCCGGAGCTTTGCATCCACCGCTGCCACGGCTGCTTCGACCGGGATCCCGACGTGGTCCCGGAACACCCGGGGAGCCGCGCCTGTCCCGCCCCGGAAGCCGTCGATCACGACCGCGTCGGCTGATGAACGGGCGATACCGGCGGCGATCGCGGCAACGTTGTGGACGGCAGCGATCTTGACGAAGACCGGCTTCTTCCACTCGGTCGCCTCCTTGAGGCTCCGGACGAGCTGTGCCAGATCCTCGATCGAGTAGATGTCGTGATGCGGTGCCGGGCTGATCGCGTCGGAGCCGATCGGGATCATCCGCGTCTTCGAGATGGCCGCGCTCACCTTCTCGCCGGGAAGGTGGCCACCGATACCGGGCTTCGCCCCCTGGCCGATCTTGATCTCGATCGCAGCCCCACGCTCCAGGTAGTCGATGTCAACCCCAAACCGGCCCGAGGCCACCTGGACGATCATGTGCCCCTGGTACGGACGAGCCGGCTCAGGAAGACCTCCCTCACCCGTGCCCATGAACGTGCCGGCCGCCGTGACGCCCCTCGCCATCGCGAGCTGCGCGTTGAGTGATATCGCGCCATAGGACATGTGCCCGATCATGATCGGGGTCTCGAGGCAGAGGTTCGGCGCGAGCTCGGTCAAGAGCTCGACCTCGCCGTCGTCTTTCCGGCGCAGATCGAGCCGCTGGGGCTTCTTGCCCAGGTAGGTCCGGAGCTCCATCGGCTCGCGGAGCGGATCGATCGATGGATTCGTCACCTGGCAGGCGTCGAGCACGAGGCGGTCGAAGATCATCGGGTAGTCGAGCGCATTGCCCATCCCCGAGAGGACGATCTTTCCGGTCCTCGCCTGGTTGTAGATCGCCTCGCGCACCCCCCGGGTCCAGACCGGGTGCGACCGGTAGTCGAGCGGTCGTTCGAGGACGTCGATCGCATCCCGGGGGCAGAAGGCGACGCACCGGTGGCAGGCGGTGCAGACCCGCGAGTTGGTCAGGATCCGATCGCCCTCGATCCGGAAGGCGCCGTAGGCGCAGTTCTCGACGCAGCGGCCACAGAGCATGCACCGGTCGTGGTCGACCGTGACCCGGTACTTCGGAGGCAGCGACCCGATGGAAGGGCTCATGTCACGACCCTCCCGATGATCGGCTCGCCGGCGCGGGGCATGAAGACGCGTGTGATGCCGGGGTCCATCGCGCGGATTGCCGCCTCCTCGGAGGAGACATACAGCCGGTCTCCGTTCTCGGCCCCCACGAGCGGACGGAGCTTGGAACGGTCCGTGAATGCGACCATACAGTCCTGGTTCGCGACCACGATGGCAAACGGGCCGTTCATCATCGCTGAGCCGTAGGTGAGGCGAATGGCCTTGTAAAGGCGCTGGCGATCATCCGTCATCGCGTCGATCTCGTCCCAGAACGGCGGGGCGAGTGCCGTGACGGCGAGCTCCTCAGGGAGGGCGTGCCGCCGAACCAGCAGGTCGACGAGGTAGGCGACCACCTCGGTGTCTGTGAACATCGTGCATCGGTACCCGAACGACTCGATGTACCGGCGATTGGTGCCGTAGCTGGTGATCTCGCCGTTGTGGACCACAGACCAGTCCAGGAGGTTGAAGGGGTGGGCACCACCCCACCAGCCCGGCGTGTTGGTCGGGTAACGGTTGTGCGCAAGCCAGCAGTGCCCCTCATACTCCTCGATCCGATAGAAGTCCGCGACCTCCTCAGGCCAGCCAGCCGCCTTGAAGACCCCCAGGTTCCGGCCCGAGCTGAAGACCAGGGCTCCCTCGATCGAGGTGTTGATCCGCATCACCAGTTCGGTCACGATCTCTTCCGCAGGCGTGGTCGAACGGGGCATCAGGCGCATGTCCGGCTTGAAGAAGTAGCGCCACGGGGTGTGGACCTTCCGGAGGCGCGGCTGGTCCCAGGTCGGGATCTCCTCGTCATGGACGACCCGGCCCCACTGGTGGAGGAGTTCGTCGACCAGGGGCTTGGTTTCGTGGATGTTGTCGAAGAAGACATGGAGGGCAAAATAGTCCTTGAACTCGGGATAGCACCCGTACACGACATATCCCGCGCCCTCACCGCTTCCGCGCTCGTTCATCATCGAGAGCGCGCGCCGGATGGCAGTGCCGTCCATCGCCTCTCTGCCCCGGTCGAAGACACCGATTATCCCGCACATAGAACCTCGTGGAGAGAGCACAGCCCGCTGCACTCTGTACCCAGTAGGTATGCTGAGAAGGGAATAAATAAGATCGGCTAGAAGCTTTCTTCCAGTATGTCGACCGACATCGTGTCAGAGCTGTTGGAGCGGATCGACGCGGACCTGGTGCGATTCATCAGGCTCCAGTTCTCCGATATCCAGGGGCTGCCAAAGAACGTCGCGATCCCAGCGGCCCAGGCTGAGAAGGCCCTGACCGAAGGGATCTGGTTCGACGGGTCCTCGATCGAGGGCTTCTGTCGGATCGAGGAGTCGGATATGCTCCTCAAGCCCGACCCCAGCACGTACTCGATCCTGCCATGGCGGCCCGAAAACGGGCGTGTTGGCCGGTTCATCTGCGACCTCGAGACCTACGGCGGCAAACCGTTCGAGGGCGACCCCCGGTACATCCTCCGGAAGACGATCGCCGAGGCGGCGGAGATGGGCTACACTTTCAACACGGGCCCCGAGCTCGAGTTCTTCCTCTTCGCGATGAAGAATGGCCTGCCCTCGACGGAGTTCGTCGACCACGGGGGCTATTTCGACCTCGCCCCGAACGATTCTGCCGAGGACGTCCGTCGACAGATCGTGCTCGCCCTCACGGACATGGGCTTCGACATCGAGGCGAGCCACCACGAGGTGGCCGAATCCCAGCACGAGATCGACTTCAAGTATGCGGAGGCCCTTACCACCGCCGACCGCGTCATCACCTTCAAGTTCGCGACCAAGGCGATCGCGCTCCGCGCGGACCTTCATGCGACTTTCATGGCCAAGCCGATCGCCGGGATCAACGGGAGCGGGATGCACACCCACGGTTCGCTCGCGAAAGACGGCCGGAACTCGTTCTACGACCCCAACGGCGAGTCCGGGCTCTCCGATACCTGTCTTCACTGGATCGGCGGTCTGCTCAAGCACGCCCCCGCCATCACGCGGGTCGCAAACCCGACGATCAACTCCTACAAGCGGCTCGTGCCCGGATACGAGGCGCCCGTCTACATCTCATGGTCGAACGCGAACCGCTCAGCGCTGGTCCGTGTCCCTGCCGCCCGTGGGAACTCGACGCGCGCCGAGTTCCGGTCGCCCGACCCGATGTGCAACCCCTACCTCACCTTCGCGGCGATGCTCGCCGCCGGCCTCGACGGTATCCGGAACCGGATCGACCCCGGGGAGTCGACTGATGTCAACATCTACCACCTGAATGAAACCGAGCGGAAGGCACTGGGGATCAAGATGCTGCCCGGCACCCTCTACGAGGCCCACCAGGCGATGCTGGCCGACGACGTGATCAGGAACGCCCTTGGCGGCCACATCGTCTCGGGCCTCGACGCCCTCACCACGGC
>CAYLUL010000051.1:0-11060 GCA_964386835.1 uncultured Methanospirillum sp. | reverse complement strand
ATGGTTCGGCCCGGACGAGCGGGAGATGTGGCTCTCCGAGACCTGGGACTTCATGAAGAAGATCTTTCCCCTGCTCTTCGCCGGGATCTTCGTCGCCGGCGTCCTGACGGCGCTCCTGCCGGAGAACATCCTGGGGACGTATCTCGGGGAGAACACGATCATGGCGAACTTCATCGCGGTCCTCTTCGGGACGTTCATGTACTTCCCGACCCTTGTCGAGGTGCCGATGGCGAAGATGTTCCTCGACCTCGGGATGGCCCGCGGGCCCCTGCTCGCCTACGTCCTCGCGGACCCGGTGATCTCGCTCCCGAGCATCCTGGTCGTTCGGAAGTTCATGGGCACGAAGCAGACCCTGGTGTACGTGGTCCTGATCGTGTGCTTCTGCACACTCGCCGGGTTCATCTACGGCTCGTTCGTATGAGAAGAGGGAGAGTCACTAATTCCGGGCACCCTCGGCGGAGTGCCATCCGGCGCGGTGCAGGCCGGGGTGAGGAGAAGCAACAATGAACCTTCTGGATGCAGCACGGTTTTCGCCGGACGGCCCGATGAAGACCGACATCGCGCTGACCGCCGGCTCGAAGATCGTGCTCGTCTGCCTGGAGCAGGGGCAGGTGATCCCACCGCACCCCGAGCCGTATGCGGTGGTCTTCGTCGTCCTCGAGGGTGCGGGGGTCATCACGGCGGGGGCTGTCGAACATGAGGTGGTGCCCCTGCACATGGTACCCGTCACGAAGGACGAAGACCGCGGAATCCGCTGCACCCAGCGGATGGTCCTCCTCGGGATCCGCGACGACGTGTGAGGAAGGAGACGCGATGCCCGATCCGATTGAGGCCCTGGACCTGACGAAAGTCTTCGGAACCGCCACGGCGGTCGACCGGGTGTCGTTCTCCGTGCGGCAGGGGGAGATCTTCGGGTTCCTCGGGCCGAACGGGGCTGGCAAGACCACCACCACGCGGATGCTGACCGGGGTGATCCCGCCGGACGGCGGCACTGCGCTCGTGGTGGGATACGACATGGCGAACGACCCGGTGCGGGCCAAGCAGCGGTTCGGCGTGGTGCCGGAGACGGCGAACGCCTACACCGATCTTTCGGCGTGGCAGAACCTGATGCTGATGGGCGAGCTGTACGGGCTCTCCCGGGCCCGCTCCAGCGTGCGGGCAGCAGATCTGCTCGGGGCGCTCGGTCTCCTGGAGCGGAAGGACCAGAAGGTGCAGGCCTACTCCAAGGGGATGAAGCAACGCCTGATCCTCGCGATGGCCCTCCTGCACGAGCCCGAGCTCCTCTTCCTCGACGAGCCGACGAGCGGGCTCGACGTCCAGTCAACGCACCTGATCCTCGCCCTCCTCCGCGACCTGAACCGGGCCGGCACGACGATCTTTCTAACCACGCACAACATGGAGGAGGCGAACCGGCTCTGCGACCGGGTCGGGATCATCCGGGGCGGTCGGCTCGTGGCGCTCGACGCCCCCGAGCGGTTGAAGGCCGCGATCGAGCGGGTCCACCGGGTCGAGGTCAGCTTCGACCGGGAGGTCTCCAGTAGTGAGCTCGCAGCGCTTGAGGGGGTGCTCTCGACAGCCCAGGAGGGCGACAAGTGGCGACTCGTGGTCGAGGACACGGACGCGGCCGTTCAGGCCCTTTCAACCTTTGCCCGGCAACAGGGCGCGCGGATCGTCACCCTGAACACGCTCGCGCCCACGCTCGACGAGGCGTTCCTCCGGCTGACCGGGGTGGAGACGGCGTGAACCCGGCCAGCCCCGCCGATCAGGCTCGACGGGCCTGGGCGATTGCGAAGAAGGATATCCGGATCTACTACCTCAAGGGCCCGGTCCTGATCTTCGGGGTCTTCATGCCGGTCTTCCTCTTCCTCGCGTTCTTCATGGGCAGCCGGCAGCTCCCGCTCACGTTCCTCGTCTCGGGCCTCGTCGGCATGACGCTCTTCTTTACGGCAACAGCCGTCTCCCCGGCAATCTTTCCCTGGGAGGGGTCGGCGAAGACCCTCGAACGGCTCGCGTCCTGCCCGGTGACGGTCGAGGCGATCGTCTTCGGCGACATGTGCGCATCAGTCCTCTTCGGGATCGCAATTACGGCGGTGACCGTCGCCATCGGCCTCGCGCTCGGCCTCCCGCTCCTCCATGGCCTCGTCCTGACCGCCGCCGTCATCATCGCTGCCTGCTGTTTCTCGGCGATCGGAATGCTCCTTGCCGTGCCGCCGACCAACGTGCCGTCGAACATCATGATGCTCTCGTCGCTGATCAAGTTCCCGCTCGTCTTCATCTCGGGGATCTTCGTCCCGCTCGAGCAGCTCCCGCCATGGGGCTTCGCCCTCGCGGTCTGCTCCCCGCTCACCTATTTCACCGACCTGGTCCGGTACGCCTTCACCGACACATCCCATTTACCGATGGGTATTGATCTTGCCGCGCTCGCCGTCTTCACGCTGGCCTTCACCGCCATCACGATGGTGCTGCACCGGCGGACCATGCCAAAGAGGATGTGATGGAGACGGTCGTAAAACAAGGGACAACCCCTTCGTAGGCAACCGGGGAGGACCGGGACGCGAAGGTGTGAGGGGGAGAGCCAACCCTAATCAGCCTGCAGCGCAGTTTCTACTGGAATGACAAATGAACGTGTTGAACAGGCCGTTGCCTGCTTCGACGGGGGCCACCTGTGCTCCCAGGCGATTCTCCGGGTCTTTGGCGAAGCGTTCGGTCTCACACCCGAGATGGCGATCAGGATCGCGACCGGGTTCGGCGGCGGCATCTCCCGCACCGACCAGGTCTGCGGGGCGGTCTCCGGTAGCGTGATGGTCCTCGGACTTATGTTTGGGAGTTCTGACCCAGCCGATCGCGCCACAAAGGAACGGACGTATGCTGTCGTCCAGGAATTCATCGCCGCATTCAAGAAGGTGCACGGCTCGGTCTCCTGCACGGAGCTCCTCGGCCATGACCTCGGGAACCCAGCGGAGGCCCAGGCGGCACGAGAGGCCGGGGTCGTGCCACGGGTCTGCCCTGGCCTGGTCCGGACCGCCGCGGAGCTCCTGGAAGAACGTCTGGCCAACCGTGACATGACCATCCCCGAACAGTAGCGTTTTCCCGCTGTGCTCCTGGCGTCGCTGCCAGTCGCGGATCGATCCACGTGCGCCGTGTTCCACGCCAGGCGAACCGGACCACGGCGTTGAGGAGATGCCAACGAGGAGAACGACGTGAGCCGTCCTCGGCCCGGATCACTCTGACAGAACGAGCGGAGTACCGAGCACCCGGGGACGATGGACCCACAGAGCGCCTTGTGCGGAAAGACGCACCCGATTCAGGCGAGCCAGACGGCAGTGATCAGGTAGATGCCGGCGAGGATGAAGACACAACCGGCCCCGAGTCGGACCCAGCGTTCCACCACCTGGACCCGCCGGACGGCCCGGCTCGCCGTTCCGATCCCCCGAACGAGCAGGAGAGAGAGGAGGACGACTGGAAGACCCGTCGCGATCGCGAAGACCGACGGGACGACCACGGGGTCGTGCGCCCGGAGGGCAAGCGGGACCAGCATTCCAAAGTAGAGGACGGCTGAGAACGGGCAGAAACTCAGGGCAAAGAGGAGACCGAGGACGAACGGCCCGATAAACCGCATTCCGGCGAGGCGCTCGGTCACGGACTGCTTCGCGTCCTGAAGCCGGGAGGAGCCGAGCGAAAACGGAAGGTGGACGAGATCGAGCATCACGACGCCGATCACGATCAGCAGCGGGCCGAGGAGTCGTTCGCCGTAGAGCTGGAGAAACTGCGCAATTGCCTGGACATTCAGGCCGAGCAGGACGATCAGCCCGGCGATCCCGACGTAGGCCGCCATCCTGCCAAGCGTGTAGAGCACACCAACAAGGAGTGAGTGCCGGCCCCCCTCGCTCTGCTGCGTGATGTAGGCGACCGCCGTCAGATTCGTCGCGAGCGGACAGGGCGAGATCGCCGTCATCAGACCGATAAAGAACGCGGCGACGACCGGGACATCGCTCGTCCCAAGCGCCTCCATCAGCTCGAGCAGGCTCATACGGGCGTACGGTCACCGGTAAGGCGCTTCTCGATCACGCCCTTGAGGTAGGCCATGAATCGCTCCCGATCGTCGGTCCGATACCAGACCTTGAGGTTCTCCTCAGGGTAAAACCTCCCGTCGGAGGTGTAGACACCCAGCCAGAGGGACGACCCGGATGCCCCATACCGCTCGACGACCTCCTGGTTCTCCTCGAGCTCGCCGTTGATGTGCCGAAAGACGATCATCCCCGAGGCGAGCTCGCCGGCGAAGTGGGTCTCGAGCGTCGCCTTGGCATAATCGCCGATGGTGATGCAGGAGGGGCACTGCCGGGTTGGATGGAAGTGAAACACCTCGAGTTTGGTCACCGTGACATTCTCCGGCAGGGCTGAAGTGGCAGACGTGGCGATCGAGGCCGAAGCCGGCGTATTCACCGACACGATGGGCCCATCCTGGTTCGTGCAGCCGACAACAAGAACCGTCCCGAGCACAAGAAGACCCAGGACTACGGCGGCACCGGCTGGGGCGATGCTCAGAGAGCGGGTAGGCGGTTTCATATTCATCTCGAACGGTTCAGCAACCGGAATCAGGGTCGCAGACGCAGCTCCTGCTGACAGGACGGAGAACGGCCTGCTCCTTTTTTTGGCAGGCCTCGCACAGGTAGACAACTCCGTGCCGGGGGTGGAGAGCCTTCGTGAAGCGGGTTCCCGGGGTCTCGCAGAGACTGCAGTGCATCTCCAATCACTCCTGGTGCTGAAAGGGGTCTGATCATACCCTAGGATTCAAGTATTGTTAAAATATTTGATCGGCGCCTCTTTGCACCGGCATGGTTCGTTCTCGCACGAGGGACGCGGTTGGTCCGTATCACGACGGCACACAAAGCGGGCTCATGGAACCGCTTCGACAGAAACCCCCGGTGCTCCGGGATGGGTGGTCTGCCCCAACTTCATCGGAGACTCATCGACCCTGGCCGGCGCCCCTGATTGTCCTCGCCGACGACGCAGGGCGGAGCAGGAGCTGCACGGCGGGAACCCCGTCCCACGTGATCTCTCCGAGGGCCGCATCCGCACAAAGCGAGACCCCGTCAAGGCGGATCATCCTGACGGCCGCGATGTGCATCCGGGCCCCATCCATCGTCTGTCGCACCCGCAGGTGCATACTTTCTCGCTCTGTTGGGTCAACCAGGTCATCGATTCCAAGGCCGACAAGGTCGTGTCCGGGATCGGCGGCGAACATCTGCTTGCTGGCTGGGTTCGCATAGAGGATCTGATCCGTCGTCGAGACCAGGATCGAGTCCGGCGACGTTTCGGCAAGAGTTCGGTGGTGCTCCTCGCTGACCCGGAGCCGATCGGCCGCCTGCCGTGCGCTCCAGATGAAGACAGCGGTGACGACCAGCATCCCCACGAAGAAGAGCCGGTTCAACAGCGCGAACTGGAACGACACGTCCCGGGACGAGAGAAGCGACGTGGCCCCGATCAGCGCGAGGAAGACGGAGGTTGCAGCGAACGGTGCCCCGTCCCACTGCACGTACAACGTCAGGAAAAGCGGGATGAAATAGAGGATCCAGACGGTCAGGCCGAGCGGGGTGATCAGGTCGAGGTAGAAGACGAGGGCGGTCGTCGCGGCGATGAGGGTGACCACCCGGAGCGTCCCTTCCTCCCACCGCACCGGGCCGATGACGGTGTTCGCGTCCATGGGATGGTCATCGTGCGCCGACTATATAAGATATTGCAGGCCACACAAGGACCTTTAATACCAAGTCGTTGAGATAACCTTCACGAGGTCCCGGACATCGGGACGACCTGGCGATCTCGTCATAGCCCGGTATCCGAGCTGAATCTCCACCAGGTCCATCCATGCCCGAATCGCTCCCGGGTACGCAGGAATCGAGAGAACCGCCGTCGATGCGGACAGGGCCAGACCATCATCGATCCACCAACGTGACCTGCTGGACCGACGCAGCGGACCACCTCCCCGAACGACAGACCGCAATGCCACCGGCAGGGAGAGAGCGAAATGAAGGCTGACAGAACCTGGCGTCACACCACATTCACACGGAACCGAATGGTTTTGGCTTAAGGGACGTGGTTTTTTGTGACCTCGTCATGTTTGATCACGAGGCGCGCCCCGATCCGCGCGACGAGCACCTCCTGGAAGAAGAAAGCGGCGAGCTCGAAGTCGCCCCCCCCGTAGATGGTGTCACTCTTCATCGACGGGAGCGAAAAGACCAGGTCGTCTTCCTCGATGCATGCCGGGAGGGGTGGTTCGCCTGTCACGAACGCGACGGTCATCCCCCGCTTCCGGGCCATCTCAACATGGTAGAGGAGGTCGGGACGGATGGCGCTCTTCGAGATGACGATGAAAAGATCCTTCTTGTTGAACGTGTTGCGTACCAGGTCGCCGCAAAACCATACATTCTTAAAATCGCACTGGAAATGCCGGAGCCGGATAGCCAGCGCCGAGGCGACGTTGCCACTCCTGCCGAACCCATAACAGTGGATCGCCTCTGCCCCTTCCATCACGGAGATCAGCCGTTCGATCGTGTGGGCATCGCGGGTGCAACGGTCGGCGACCTCCTGGCAGAAGGTCGCGTACTCGACAGCGATACCGTCGATCGTGCGGGAGGGTGGCTCGGTGCTCATTGGAGATCCCGTTTCGCGTCGGGGGGCATATAGGGTGCCCTCCCGCTCTCCTGCAGGTGATCAATCCAGGTAACGGGCGACTCCGGCTGCGGCAAGTGCTCCCGTCGAGAAGGCGGCCTGAAGGTTGTACCCGCCGCTGTCCCCGTCGATGTCCAGGACCTCTCCTGCGAAGAAGAGCCCGGGCACGAGGCGCGAGCCCATTGTCTTCGGATCGACCTCCCCGAGAGCGATACCGCCGGCAGTCGCCATCGCGGACTCGAAATCTCCGACCCGGGCGACGTCGAGGGGAAGGGCCGTGAGCGCCATCACCAGTGCCCGTCGCGCCTCGCGGGTGATCCGGGCCCCGGTCATCTCCGGGGGGACGCCGGCGAGTTCGAGCAGCCGGCGGACGAGCCGATCAGGGAGCCCGAGGGGAGTGAGGACCGCAGGAAGCCGGGCTGACCCATGATCGGTTGAGAGCGCGACGATCCGGGCGTCGATCTCCTCTGGACGATGGGTCGGCAGGAACGAGATCCGGAGACGGTCCCCGGGGAGCACCGACCGGGAGATGTGGAGCACGGACGGTCCCGAGAGCCCCCGGTGCGTGAAGAGGAGGTCTCCCTGCTCCACGGCGACACGCCGCCCGTCCCGCTCAAGTGACAGGGCCGCTCCGGGCACCGTCACACCAGCGAGATCTGCAAACGGATGGGGTTCGAGTTCTATCGGGGCGAGAGCGGGCCGGGGCTCGACCACGGTGTGACCGAGTTCTGCGGCCAGCCGAAAGCCGTCCCCCGAGGAGCCGGTACGGGGGTACGAAGCCCCACCCATCGCGCACACGACCGCGCGGGCCTCGACAGTGCACGGTTCTGCCCGAACTCGGAGATTGTCGCCGGTCCGCTCCACGGAATGAACCCGGACACCTGTTCGGATGCGGACCCCGCGTGCCGTGCAGGCATCCAGCACCGCGTTGAGCACGTCCTGCGCCCGCCGCGAGACCGGGAAGACCTTGCCGTCTTCGCGGCCCTCGACCGGGACCCCATGGTCGGCGAACCAGCGGCAGAGCGCGTCGTTCGAGAGGGAGGCGAGGGCGTGCCGGAGAAACCGACCATGGTCCCTTGTCCCGTACCGCCCGGAGAACGAGCCCACGGTGCCCTCGTGGGTCAGGTTCGCCTGGCCCGAACCCGAGAGGAGGAGTTTCGCGCCCGGCTCGGGCATCCGCTCGATGACGAGCACGCTGAGCTCGGGCGGGAGGTGGGCCGCACAGAAGAGCCCGGCTGGCCCCCCGCCGACCACGACCACGTCAACCGACTCACTGGCCACTGTCGGTCCCGTTCATCCCGATTCCGGTCGTCTCGCAGGAGACGCATTTCGCGAGTTTATCATCGATCACACGGTAGGCGTTCGCCAGCACCGAGGAGTTCGAGATCAGCCCGGCGATCAGCACGGTCTCGAGGATCTCCTCGCGGCTCGCACCCATCTTCAGGGCTGCCTGCATGTGGTACCCGGTGCAGTGGGTGCACTTCAGGGCCGCGCCAACCGCGAGGCAGATCAGTTCCACGTACTTCGGGTCGAGAGTCGATGTCTTGGCCACCGCGTCCTTGTACAGCAGGTGGGAGATCAGCACCTCTGGCCGTTCGGCCATTCGCTGAAAGATGAGCGGTACCTTGCCGTACTCCTGCTCGATCGACTTCATCCATCCGGCACAGGTCTCCTCGCTGCCGGCACGCACTATTCCTCTTCAAAGGTCATGCCTGGTTCTCCAGAAAGGGGGGGAGACCACCGTCCAGCTGGAACTAGACGACGATATCCGTCTCGGATGAGGGTTTGATCCGCACGAGAATATAATCACGCATCCGCGAGGGAAGAACCTCCGCGATCCGACCGATCGTGACCCCCTCCTCGATCTCGGCTGATCGGATCCGGTCAGCGAAATCAGCGTAGGGGAGTTTCACCCGGAGCCCCGCGATCTGAACCGTGATCGGGGTCGGGCTCGTCACGGCGAGAACCTCGGGAACCTGGGTCTGGATCACCGACATCAGGCGCGCAGGAGAGGCGGAGAGCGGATCCTTCGCGATCTCCTCGCGCCTGAGGTCCAGGACGCGGGTGACCTCGGCGACGATCGCGTCGAGCCGGTCGATCTCGTCCGCTTCCTTGGTCCGGTGCATGAACCGGCCAACGTTGCCAACATACCCGGCAACCGGCGGATCGACGGTCTTCTGGAGGTCCTCTGTCGGGGGCTTGCCGGTCAGGATGATCGGTACGTCGATCCCCCGCCGGAGCGCCACCATCTTTTTCCGGATGCAGTGATCGAAGTTGCCGAGCAGAAAGACGGCGCAGTCGTGCTCATTGATGATCTCGCGCTCCTCGGCGGAGGTCTGGGCGACACGCTTGCCATAGCCCCGAGCAAGCCCGATCATGTTGGATTTTGCCCCGAGCCTCCGGACGTATTCGGCGATATCGCAGGCTGGATGGGGCAGGTGGTGGATCGAGAGCGAGGGGGTCACGATCGCGACCTCGGTCCCCACCAGCGGGGACGGCTTCACCTCGCCGCCGAGCGGCCGGCCGATCTGTTCGATGAGCGGGATGTCGTCGCGTGGGACGAGACAGAGGAGGACGACCTCGGTCGCGAGGAGGTGCTTCTGGATCACGTACCCGCCCAGGTCGGCGATCAGGTCGACGATCTCATCGTGGCGGTAGACCCCGCCCTTGTAGGTGATCGGGACCAGGATCATGCCGGCTCCTCCATCCGGGCGAAGAGCGACCGGACCCGCTCGTCAAGGTCATCGGGCAGGGTGTTCTCGCTCGCAGCGAGCCAGAACCGGCCGTTTTCGTAGTGGTGCTTGCGAACGCGAAAGCCCTCCGGCGCGATTGCGAGCAGGGCGTAGATCAGATCGCGGACCAGGCCGACCGAAGGATCGGACACGACCGTTTCGGCGAGGTCCGTGTCGACCGGGAAGTCGGCATCCTCGACGATCTCGACGGTCCAGCGGTCGGGCTGCTCGACCCGATTGCGCCCGTACCGATCCCAGAGCTGGTCGAGGAGGGCAGCGAGGTGGGTCTCGTTGTTGATCCCGAGCGTGACCTTCCCCGGGGCGAAGGTGACCTCGGCGAAATCCTTGAGGTGAACGGCCGACGGGAGTCGGCCGAACAAGCCGACCGCGATAAATAGCGGGTACTCGGGGTCGAGCTCGATATGGAACCTCTGGATCGCCCGCGCCAGGTTGTGGTCAAGGAGGACGTCGTTCGCGATGTCCGTGTACGCAGTCACGGCCCAGGCCTCGGGCGACTCGACGACGAAGTGGTCGAGGACCATCTCTCACCCCTTCCTGATGAAGCCCGACGCGAGCAGGGCCGATCCGACCGCACCGATGAACTGGGAGTGCGGGGGAACAACGATCTCGGTCTGGAGAAGCTCGCCCATCGCATGGACGAGCCCCGTGATCAGTGAGGTGCCACCGACCATGATGACGGGCTCGCGGATGTCGACCTCCTGGAGCTGCTGCTCGTAGACCTGTTCGGCCACCGAATGACAGGCAGCAGCCGCAACGTCCTCGGGAGTGTTGCCGGCCGCAAGCGCGTTGACGAGCGACTGGGTTCCGAAGACGATGCAGTAGGAGTTCATCGGCACGTTCTGGCCCATCCCCTTCATCGCGAGCGGGCCGAGCTCGGTGATATCGACGCCGAGCCTTTTTGCGGTCATCTCGAGGAACCGCCCCGATGCGCCGGCGCAGATCCCGCCCATCGTGAAGACGCCGGGGATCCCGTCCTGGACGGTGATCGCCTTGTTGTCCATCCCCCCGATATCGATCACGGTGGCGAACCCGTGCTGTCGATCGGCGAGGTAGACCGCGCCCTTCGAGTTGACGGTCAGCTCCTCCTGGATCAGGTCCGCGCCGATGGCGTTCCCGAGCAGGAACCGGCCGTACCCGGTCACCCCGACGGCCTCGATCTCGGACCGGCGGACCCCCGACTCCTCGAGCGCGAGCGCGATCACCTCGTCGGCCGACTGCTGGACCTGGGTTGTCGGGCGCCAGCCGGTCCCGATCACCTCGTTGTCCTTCATGATGATGGCCTTCGTGGTCGCCGAGCCCGAGTCGAGGCCCATGGTGAGTCCCTCCTGCCGTTCGCGGGCGAGCAGGGCGCGGCGGCGGGCGATCGTGACGAGCGCCTCCATCCGGGTCAGGAGCGTCCCCGAGGTCGTCCGCTCGGTGAACGAGTACGAGACGACGGGAAGGCGCGACGCCTCGTGGATGTACCGGCGGAGTTCATTCCGGACGATGGCGGCCTCGGCGCAGCGGAAGCAGGTCGCGATGAAGACTGCATCGGCCTCGGCCCTGCCCGTCACGAGCGCCTCGGCCCGCGCGATCATCAGTTTGAGGTCGGCGGAGTGGACATCGAGGCCGAACCTCTTTCCGGCTGACCGGACATCC
>CAYLUL010000050.1:0-11216 GCA_964386835.1 uncultured Methanospirillum sp. | reverse complement strand
CCTTCGAGCGACCATTCCGTCATCAGGTGTTCGATGTTCGGCGTCTTCATCGCGACGCGTGCGAACTTCTGCATCAGGTAATTCTCCTCGTTCGAGACACGAGCAGAGGAGAGCGCCGCACTCTGCTCACCCTGATACTGCTTGAACTTCTGGGCGATCAGGTCGTACGCCTCATCCCAGGAGGCCTCAACGAACTTGCCGTCCTTCTTGATCAGCGGTGTCGTCAACCGATCATCGGCGTTGACGAACTCCCAGGCGTAGTTGCCCTTCGGGCAGAGCTTGCCTTCGTTGACCGGGTTCCGGTGCCAGGGTGCGACACCTGCGACCTTGCCGTCTTTAACGACCAGGTTGAACCCGCATCCAGTGCCGCAATACGGGCACGTTGTGGGTACGTATTTCATCTCCATAGAGAGTCCTCAGACGATTGAACATCTGAAAGTTAACCTATTTAACCATACTGGTTTAACCTCGCAATATTGGATGTTATCGGTGGGTTTGGGGAAGGGGATCGGTTTCGTCTCCCCTGCATGTTTAAATACATCGCGATCTTTACGCTCTGAAGCGCAGAGGTCCGCATGACACGTCCCGTCCCCGTTGCACCCATGATGGTCGATATGGTCCGAGCAGGGATCAGTGCACAGGACGGTTCGGTATACGCCCTGCTCGACCGATGCCCCGAATGTGGGGGCGCGGTCAGGCCGTTCGACTATCGAGAGAAACGGTTCGCAAAAATCAGAGACGCGCAGGGCGTTCGAGATATTCGGGTCCGTGTGAAGCGTTTTCGGTGCGCAGACTGCAGGCGGCTCTGTTACGCTGATTCTCCATTCTACCCGGGAACTCGACATGGGGGGCCCGTTGTGGAACTGGCGGCAGCGCTTTCCGAACAGATGCCCCCAGGGCAGGTGGCACGCACCCTTGCCCGGCTCGGCGTCCACCTCGACCGTGCAACGATCCGATCGTACTCGCGCCTCCCCCTCCCGCCAATCACGACGCTCCGCCTGTTCGGCCTCCCGGTGCCGGTTTCGATCCTGAAACTCTCGAGTGATGCCGGCTCCTCGGTGCTGTCAGCGCTGGGTCAGACAGGCGTATCCCGGGTGCCACTATCAGGTACGACATTCCAAATGCAGGACAGGGAGTAGCGGCGAACGCCAGATAGAAGGTTTAATTTTCAGGGGATGGGGCCTGGCAGCACAATGCTGATCCCGTGAAATGGCCGAAAGCCATGCACTGCCGGTGTATCACTTCTCCGAATTGAGAGCAAGCTCCCGGACGGCGTGCGCCGGCAGTGTGTCGGCCAGCGAACCCAGGTGTACAGAGAGGTCTTCCGCTCCGAGGAGCGGCGCGAATGTGGGGGCGCCGATCCCGGCGACAAGAATGGTTTGGCTCATGCTTCGACGAACGGCGACGTCAACCGCACCCATCACCTGTTCCCGCTGAGCTTGCCATACCTGGTCTGCGATCACGGCGACTGTTTCCTCTCCCAGCTCCTCGAGGTCGGCGCAGACGATCCGTGCGAGCCTCCGGAGGGCTCCCTGTCTCGTGGCGGGACCATGGTCAGGGGTGTCGGCGGAATAATCCTCAGGTTTAATATGTCCAAGCACCAGGTGCACGTCTCCGGACTGCGCAAAATGCTCGGAGGCAACGGGAGTTCGTTTCCCGTGAACCTCGACGGCGTTGATGATCGCCGGAACCGTTGTCCTGAGCATCCCTGTGTACAGGAGGAACCCCTCCTGGAGTCGGGCGAGGTCGGTCAGTCCATACAGGCTGTGCGGATCGGCAAGCGGTATGATGTCAGCCGTTGTCGATCCGATGTCGAGCAGGACCGAGTCGGGGTGCGTCTCCCCGAGCCAGACTGCAGAGGCGAGCCAGTTCGCCGCTGCGAGGGCGGGTGTCGGGCCGACATGGAACTGTCCATCCGTCCCGAAGAACCGGGCTCCTGGAAAGACCGACCTGACCTGGTCCACGATGAACCGGATCCCCTCGTCCTTGGAAGAGAACGAGTCGGCAAGTTCTCCGGACATCACGACAACTGCCTCCTCGCCTGCGTACAGGTCGAGCACGTCAACAATCGGTGCGCCGGTCCAGAGGGGGCAGTAGTGGATCGCACTACCCGCTTCAGTCACGACCTTCAGGTTCGCGCCGCCAACATCGATCCCGATCACAACCGGGTCACCAGTCCATCGGTGCCATACCGGACATGGCCAGTGAGGTGGATATCCGGGAGCTCCTTTCCCTTCGACGCCCGGACCAGCACATCGGCGATCTCTTCCTGCATCACGGCAACAATGCCCACGAGGGAGGTGGTGACCCGGGGATTCACGTCGACCACGTACGGCTGATCCCCGAGGACGAGGTCGACTCCAGTATATCCCTGACAACCAAGCACCTCGACCGCCCTCCGCGCTACCTCGATGCATTCTTCCCGGCGAGGATGATCGATAGGGGTTTCACCTCCGCGATAACGGAAACGTCCATCTTTTTCGATCTCGATCTCCTGGCGGTTCAGGGCAAGAACCAGCGGTCGCTCCCCCGTCCAAAACTCGCAGGCGTCCCCGACGACACGGGTTGCGACGAGAGAGACAGAGAGGTGTTCCCCTTCGATGAATGCCTGTTGGATCTCGCCTTCCGTCGCGGGTCCATCGGAGAGTCTCACCCCGACCGCCGCATAGCCCCGGATCGGTTTGATCACCCGTCGTCCGTGCTGCTGCTCGGGCGGCACCGGTATGCCGTGACTGGCCAGGATCGCGGCTGAGCGCTGCTTATTCGCTGCTACCGCGACGTTCATTGCCCCGCAGCCGATGTTGTGGCAGACCTCCTCGAGAGTCCGTGTGAACCTGGCAAGGAGGTGGTCCGGGGCGATGACGAGCCCAACGTCGCAGGTCGGACCAAGACGTCGTATCTCCGCATCGAGATCGGGAGACTCCGGCAGGACCACCTCGTACCCCGAGGATTCGAAGCTCGACTTCAGGGCATCCCGCATCGCTGCTCCTTCCGCGGCAACATCGGGCTCTCCTGCAAGGGACGCATACTCTGCAAGGAACGCCTTCATGCAGCATCCGTGAACAGTCATCGTAGATGAAACCCTCGCCTCGGGGCAGCGATCTCTTTTTGCCGTTCGGGTTCCACCACTAGTGTGATGAGGCCCCGTGTTCTGCTGACGAATGACGACGGCGTGAACTCGATCGGGCTGTGGGCCGCGTACGAGGCGCTTGTCCCGATCGCAGATGTGACCGTGGTTGCTCCCGCAACTCAGCAGTCGGCGGTCGGCCGATCGATCTCGATCTTCGAACCCCTGCGAGTCGATGCCATCCTTCACGACGGTGTCGAGGCACATGCCGTCGCCGGGAAGCCGACGGACGCAGTGATCATCGGGCTCTTTGCGCTCCGGGTTCAACCGGACCTGATTGTTTCGGGGATCAATATCGGCGAGAACCTCTCGTTCGAATCGGTGATGACGTCGGGGACCGTGGGCGCCGCCCTCGAGGGTGCCAACCATGGCGTGCCGGGGATCGCCTTTTCGCTCCAGGTTGAGGATCAGGGTGATAAGTTTGGGGACCCGCGGCGCTCGCTCCAATCTTTTGCCGAGGCAGGGCGAGTGGTACGTGACAGCTGCGAACGGATCTTCTCCGGTGGGTACCCTGCGGGGGCTGACGTGATCAATATCAACATCCCTGCCCGGTGGGCGGGGGGGTACGAGATCACGCGGCTCGCTCCTAAACTCTTCGCGACCGGTGTCGAACGTCGTCTTGATCCGAGGGGACGGCCGTACTTCTGGATCGACGGCCCGATTATCGACACGGCACAGCCTGGGACCGATGTCGCTGCGATCAGGGAGGGGCGGGTCTCTGTCACCCCGCTGACGCTCGATCTCACGGCGCCGGGTGCGGTCGATCCGCTCACCGCTCTCTTTCAACCCTAGCGGGAGAGTCTTATCCCCTGCCGGTGCGAATCTTCGTATATGGGCGACGAGGCACCCAAGAGGGCTGCAGGGTATGCGGCAGCTGATCTGATCGAAGCGGGCTCGGCAGTCGGGCTTGGAACCGGCTCGACGGTTCGCTATGCCATGGAACGGCTCGCGGAAAGGATTCAGGGCGGACTAACCTGCGTGGGTGTCCCGACGTCACACCAGACTGCGATGCGTGCCCGTGCACTCGGGATCCCTCTCGCCTCCCTGAACGATGCTCCACATCTGGCGGTCGCGATCGACGGGGCCGACCAGGTCGATCCTAACCTCCGTCTTATCAAAGGCCGGGGAGCGGCCCTCACGCGGGAGAAATGTGTGGCCGCTGCCGCCGATCAGCTGGTGATCGTGGTGGACGAAGGCAAACTTACCGACCGCCTCTCGGTCCAGGTTCCGATCGAAGTCCTTCCGTTCGCATGCACAACGGTGACCGGGTGCCTCGCCCGGATGGGGGGTTCTGGCCGGGTGCGGGAAGGGATATCCAAAGACGGACCGGTGGTGACGGACAACGGTGGACTGGTGATCGACTGGTTGTTCGGGCCTATCGAGGACCCGGCGACTCTCGAGGCTGAAATTGAGCGAATCCCTGGGGTGGTGAGTGCCGGGATCTTCGCTGAGTTCGGAAAAAAGACGAGGGTGATCGTGGGGAATGACGCGGGTTTCCGCGTCCTCACCCATTGACTGCCAGATCCTCGCTCTCGGTCGTGATCAGGCGAAGTCGCTGCATGATGTCCTGCTGCTTCTCCGCTTCCTGGCGCTTCTCTTCTTCGATCGCATCGACGATATCGCTGATCGGGCAGGAGAGCCGGTAGATCTTGACAGGACGTCCCTTTGACTCCGCCTTGGACTCCCTGCTGTCCACCCAGCTCTCCTTGATCAGGCGGTGCATCGCGATCGAAACCTCAGGCTGACGCAGGTCTGTCCCCCGCTCGATCTCACGTGACGTCGCCTCGGGGATCGAGGCAAGATAGACGAGAACCTTCGCGATGTTCCGCTTTATTCCCAGGCTGATGAGGAGCCCTGCGAACTCCTCCTCTTTCTGGGTAAAGACCATGATCTTTTCGGGCCGCATGATGTCTCTCCGATATATTACCGTGCTTATTCTGGAATATCCAATAAAATAAACCTATCCCTTGAAGACCTCACCAGCGAGCGAGGTCCTTGATAACCTCGAAGACCTCGGCGTACTTCGAATTGATCCGGAACCCGTGATACATCGCTCTTCCTTTGATCCCCTCGAGCCACCAGGGTCCATAGGTGTCGAGCTGGGTGCGGTGCTTCATGATCGAGTCCAGCTTCGGGATGATCGAATCCGATATGTCCACGTAGTACTGGCCGTGGAACGGGTTGGGTGCGATCCCACCCGGGATGGTCTGTTCGTACATGTACACCGAGCAATCGTTCTTTCGGGTGGTGGCGATCACGGCGTTTGTGACGGCGGCGTGATCCTGGTGAGAATCATTATTTGAATGGGTATAGACGACGTCCGGGGCGAAGGTATTGAATAACGTGTCGAACCGACGGACAATCTCTCGGGAGAAGACAAGTTCGTCGGGAACGATGTCCATCACCACCAGGTCCGCACCGAGCACGGCCGCCGCCTCTTCTGCCTCGCAGATCCGGTTCTCCTTCCGGTTTGGGACGGTCGCAATCACCATCAGGACCTCGTGCCCCCTGCTCGTGTACCGGGCGATCGTACCGCCCATACCGATCTCGAGATCGTCTGGATGGGCTCCGAATGCAAGCACTCTCATGGAAGGAAAACCTCTATGCGGGTCCGGCGCTGCGATAAGCGCCTGATTCGCTCCTTCTACTGATATTGGGGCGCGGGCGCGATAAAGCTCTCGCCGGGTGCAATCGGGCTGAAATCGGCCATGCTACCATGTGCTTTTAATACGGTTTTTGGCGAATAGTGATGAAAAGGAGTCTCTGGGAGCCGAGCCGTGCCGATCCGCTCACGAAAGGAGTATGAATTCTATTTAGAGGCCGATAGGAATTCACTCGAGCTCACCCGCGGGCAACCGCGTCTCTTTGGCGATGAGATCTGGAGGTTCCAGAGACTGCTCAGGAGCCTTGAGTACACTCTGAACTGTCGTCGATCGGCTCTCTGGGGTCCATATCGGCGCCTTCTGTCGATTCGTTTCCATCGGATGAGCATGCGTCTCGGGTTCACAATTCCGCCGAATGTTTTCGGCCCGGGGCTGGCAATCGCACACCGGGGGACGATCGTGGTAAACTCATGTGCCCGTGTGGGGGCCAACTGTCGGCTCCATGTCTGTGTGAATATCGGGAGCACTGCCGGCACCGATGAGCAAGCACCCATGATCGGAGACAACGTCTATATCGGGCCCGGCTCGATCCTGTATGGGTCGATACAGATCGCGGACGGGATCGCGATCGGGGCGAACTCAGTCGTCACCACGTCGTTTACAGACCCCTCTATCACCATCGCCGGAGCGCCTGCGCGCAAGATCAATGACCGGGGCACCGACGGACTCCTGGTTCGCGGCACAGAGATGGTAGGGCAGGACCGTGCCGGGTGAAACTCCCTCTGGCGTGTCGGAACCCCCGGTACGGCAGGACACGCCACCTGGTGATGGGGCCTCCGGGCGTAAGGGATTCACCGGCGACGTCCTGAAACTCGTGACTGGGACGACGTTCGCCCAGGTATTGGTGGTCCTTGCCTCTCCGGCGCTTACCCGTCTCTTCACTCCTGCTGACTTCGGGCTGCTTGCGATCTTCACCTCGATCACGAAGGTGATCAGCACGGTCTCCTGCCTCCGGTACGAATTTGCAATCATGCTGCCGGAGGAAGAGAGGGACGCGGCCAACCTGCTGGCAACCTGCATCGCCATCGTAACGGGAATCTCACTCCTCTGTCTCCCCGTCTTCCTCCTCTTCGAATCCGCGATCGTCTCAGCCTTGAATGCACCCGACCTGGCAGGCCATCTCTGGCTCGTTTCCCCATTCGTCTTCGTCTCCGGTCTCGTTCTCGCACTCAATTATTGGAATTCCCGTTCTCGCCAGTACGGCCGGCTTTCGGTTGCCCGGATCGTCTCCGCCGTCGCGACGACAGGAGGGCAGCTCGGAGCAGGAATGGGGGGCTTCCCAACTGGTGGCGCGCTCATCGGGGCGAGTACCCTGGGCCAGGGGGTTGCAACCGGGATCCTGGCAGCCCAGATCTACCGTGACGATCACCGGCGGCTCGCCCGCCATATCTCACTCCACCGAATGAAGGGAATGCTTGTCCGGTACAGGAAGTTTCCGCTTTACGAGTCATGGTCGGCGCTCTTGAATGTCGCCTCCTGGCAGCTCCCGTCTCTCCTCCTCCCAATCTACTTCTCTCCAGCTCAGGCGGGGTTCTATTCACTTGCGTTTCGCCTGATCATGATGCCGATGGACCTGGTGGGGGGCGCCATCCAGCAGGTCTTTTTTCAGCAAGCCTCAAGTGCGAAGCGAGAGGGCCAGCTGGCTGACCTCACCGAGTCGGTCTTCACAATCCTCCTCAGAATCGTCCTCTTCCCGATGCTCACCGTCTCAGTGATCGGCGAGGAACTCTTCGCCTTTGTCTTCGGCTCGGTATGGGCGGAGGCGGGCTTCTATACGCAGCTCCTCTCGGTCTGGGCAGTTCTCTGGTTCATCTCATCACCACTCTCGACCATCTACATGATTCAGGAAAATCAGGGCTTTGGACTCAGGATCAACCTGGTGAACTTCGCGAGTCGCCTCGTCGCTCTCGTCGCGGGTGGTATCCTCGGTTCTGCCCGTCTTGCAATCCTCTTCTTCGCGCTCGCCGGGATCGGTGTCTACGGCTACCTCTGCATTCGCCTGCTGCTTTTCTCGGGGATCCCAGCTCGTCGTACCTTCAACATCGTCGCATCTGCTGTATTCCAATTCATGCCGCTGGGAATCCTCCTGGTGGGGCTCAAACTGATCGGGACGCCGGCCCTCATCCATCTCTCGATTGGCATGGTTGCCTGTGCCCTGTACTACGTCTATCTTCTCCGTTCGGACAGTCAATTTCGCGCGGTGCTCGGCGGGCTCGGTGTCCCGGGCATGCGATAATCCCGATTACCCGTCTAATTTTTCGATCCTGTTCGAAGGGGAAGAGAGCCCGATCGCATCACGTCCATCCAATCGTTCCGAAAAGCGAGAGTTATGTCCTCTTAATGGGAGCACCAGATATCGGGGGGGGATCGTTCGGGTTGAAGGATAGGCCTCTCGATCAAAACCGATGA
The DNA here is from genome assembly GCA_964386835.1 of uncultured Methanospirillum sp. GTDB lineage: Archaea > Halobacteriota > Methanomicrobia > Methanomicrobiales > Methanospirillaceae > UBA288. The sequence goes on along the minus strand of CAYLUL010000050.1, from coordinate 3,017 downwards.
AAAGAACAGTAGCGAGGGATGGATTTGAACCATCGGTCTACGGGTTATGAGCCCGTCGGGATCTCCTGACTACCCTACCTCGCTTCGTGGATTAACATAGTACGTTCTCCCTTTTATTATAGGTATCTCTTCAGCCCATCCTGAACGATCAGTGGTTGCCATCAACTATAAATGATAACTCCACGAGCCTCTGGTGTATGGATGATGAACTGGCCCGTCTCCGTGAGCGGCGACTTCAGGAAATGATCGCCGCGCAGGAGCGACCATCCCGCGGGGTGGTGCTGACGGCGACTCGAGACACCTTATCTGCCCTGATGTCGAACTGGCCGTACCTCGTGATCGATTGTTGGGCTCCCTGGTGCGGTCCATGTCGCCGGGTCGGCCCGGTTGTCGAGGCCCTCGCAGGCGAGTTCTCCGGAACGATCGCGTTTGCGAAACTGAATACCGACGAGCAACCGGAGGTGGCTCACCGGTTCGGCATCTCGGCGATCCCGACCCTCCTCCTGTTCTCATCTGGGGCGCTGGTTGGCCAGATCACGGGGGCATACCCGATCGACCCGATGCGACAGGAGATCTTGAAGATCTTCCACCTCAAGTAAAAAAAATCAAGGGTCGATCTCGGCCCCTGGTATCCGCGATTTGCTCGAGAGCCGGAGGGCCTGGACTCCAATGATCACCAGCGCCGACAGGGGGAGGGCGATCACCAGGGGGTCTATTGCCGTCCATGGAGCTCCAAGCAGGGTCGGCATGCCGAACAGGGCCTGAGAGAGGCCGATCGGTTTCGCTTCCGCCGCATGAATAAAGACTGTCCAGAGCAACCAGACGCTCGTGCCCGTGACAAAACTGGCCTTCGCCGCGACTGGTTGAGGGCGCTTCGAGAGGACGGCGACCGCAAAGATCGGCAGGAACGCCGAGGCACAGAGTCCCATGAACATCGCGGTTGCCCGGGCGATGATGGACTCGGGCATCAGGAACGCGAGAGCAACCGATGCGATCATCATGACCAGGCATCCGACCTGGTTGTTCCGAACTGAGTGCGAGCAGGCCCGTCCCCGGCTCCAGACGTCACAGATCAGGGCCGATCCCATCGCATGGAAGAGGGAGGCAAGTGTCGACATGGCGGCAGAGAGAAGGGTCAGCATGAAGACAACGATGAAGATATCGGGCATCGCCTGGTTGATGAAGAGCGGTATCACCGCGTCGACGTTTCCTCCAGCAGCGGCGACGGCAATCTGGCCGCCGGTCTTTTGAAACCATACATTCGTCAGTGCACCGACCGTGAAGGCCACACCGGTCATCATCAGCAGGAACGGCCCTCCTACCGCCACGGCACGGTTCAGCGTCCGGTCATCTTTGGCGCACATGAACCGGACGACGAGCTGAGGCTGTGCGAGGACACCGATTCCCACACCGAGAACGAGGGTTGTGACGAGTGTGAACCAGATCGGCGATCCGAGGGCGGGCATCGACGTCCACCCGAGATGCCCCTGCGCCGCGAGTGCCTGCGGTACGAGAGGGGTCATCGCATCAAGCGCCTGATGGGCCGTCTCGATTCCTCCGAGATAGACATATGTCAGTACCAGGAGGATCGACATCCCCACCAGCATGACGAGGCCCTGGAAGGCGTCAGTGTACATAACGGCGATCAAGCCGCCGTACACCACGTAAACAGCGACGATTGCGGCGAATGCCAGTAAAGCGGTCGTGTACGGCACACCGAGAGTCGTCTCGATAAACCTGGCGCCCCCTATCAGGATTGCTGATGTGTAGAGCGGCATTCCGGCGAGGATCACGATCCCGGTTCCGTACTGCATGAACGGAGAGTGGTAGCACTTCCCCATCAGGTCCGGAAATGTGACGGCGCCGAGTTTCTGGCCGAGAGTCCGCGTCCTGCGGCCGAAGACCACGAAGGCGATGAGCACCCCTGCCCCGATGTTGAGAACCGTCAGCCAGATCAGACCCATGCCGAGGTTGGCAGCCACTCCGCCGAACCCCACGATGGCGGACGTCGAAATGAAGGTTGCTCCGTACGAGAGCGCAATGATCACCGGGTGGCTGTCTCGTCCTGCAAGCAGGTAGTCTTCAACTGTCTTCGTGCGCCGGAACCCGAGGTACCCGAGCAGGATGGTGATGGCGAGAAAGACCGCTGTCGCTACCCCAAGGACGATGACGTCAACTGTCACGATTATCACCCGCGTTTCGATAGGCGAGCCCATACACGATACACGCAAGCGTAAAGCCGAGCGCAAGGCCGTAGCCGAGCACGATCTGGAGGTCGTTGATCCCGAACATGGTCTGATCACCGGTTGCAGTGGAGAAGGACACCTGGAGGTGACTGTGGAACAATGCAGGGGGAAGCTGCAGACCTGCGGCTCCCCTACCTAAAGGTAAAAAAGATGAAAAAGATGGTTGATGCCTGACCGAAGTGGGGACTTCCTCGCACCATCCAAGTAACCAACACTCCTTTTCTGTTGCTTGAGCTGATAAAGATTTTTTTTTGAGCCGCTCACGCTTCATTGGAAGCCATGGTTGATGATGGTACGGGGGATCGATCCCAACCGCACAGTCTCATCATGGATCGCCGCCTATACACTCTTGATGCCCGGCGCCTACGATCACCTCCACGGCACGCTTCAGGTCACACTCCTCCAGCGACTTGGATGGCATTCTCTTCGGCCTTTGCAGGAGGAGACCTACTCCGCCGCATCTACTGGAGCCGACCTACTCGTGATTGCTCCGACTGCTGGCGGCAAGACTGAAGCTGCCATGCTTCCGGTCATCGACCGGGCCCTGAAAGACGGCGTCCGTGGGGTCTACTGCATCTATCTCTCTCCCCTCAAGGCTCTCATCAATGACCAGCTCAATCGGGTCTGGGAGCTCTGCGCCCCGGGTCGGCTCACCGCAGCAGCGTTTCACGGGGATATTCCCCCCTCGGAACGACGTCATGATCCTGATGACGAGCCGCACGTCCTCCTGATTACTCCTGAGTCCCTCGAGGTCCTCCTTCACGATCCAAA
>CAYLUL010000049.1:0-11969 GCA_964386835.1 uncultured Methanospirillum sp. | reverse complement strand
GTCCGGAGTAACGACGACGAGGGCGGGATCGACCCACTTATCACGGATCAGAGGCGCGATCCCCCGGATGGCGATCCCCGCCGACATCACGGCAACAAGGGCCTCGAACTGGGTCCACGCATCCTGGAAGATCCCTGATGAGTATGTCACAACCTCCCCATCGATCGCACCTGCAATCCGTGAGGCCTCACCCAGGAAGCGTGGTAGTGCGATGACGCCGACGCGGGTCATGAGTACAGGACCGAGTGTTCGAACCCTGCCGCCGCGGACCGCACCACCTCGCCGACGATCAGCAAAGCCGTCCGGGTGATCCCTGCGTCACGCGCCCGCTGGGCGATATTCTCGACGGTGCCGGAGACGATCCGCTGGTCTGGCCAGGTGGCATGGTAGACAACAGCGGCGGGGGTCTCGCGTGGGCATTCGAGCCTTGCCGTGATCGACTCGAGGTGCTCGGTTCCAAGGAAGACGACCAGGGTAGCGCCGAGACGTGAGAGGGCAGGAATGGTGTCGCTCTCCAGGGTGGCTCCTGCGGGGCGGGTGACGATCACTGACTCCGAGACGCCCCGCAGGGTGAACTGGGTCTTGAGCGCCGCCGCCGCCCCGAACATCGACGAAACGCCGGGGACGACTTCGACGGTCACTCCGCGCGCCTCGAGATCGGCAATCTGTTCGACAATCGCCCCGTACAGGGCGGGATCTCCTGAGTGGAGCCGAACAACGCGTCGCCCTGCTTGTGCTGCGGAGACCATCGCCTCAACAAGCTCGTGAAGTGACATCCCATGGGAGTTGAGCCGTTCTGTCGCCCCGCTCCGTTCAACGAGCGCCGGGTTCACGAGCGAGCCGGCGTAGATGAGGAGGTCAGCCTCTTCGAGCAGGCGCATGCCACGGACGGTGATCAGGTCCGGGTCACCCGGTCCTGCCCCGACAAAAAAAACGGTCTGCATCACCGCCTCGCGAAGAGCACCGAGAAGTAGTTGGACTCTGCCGGGAGATCAGCGTCCCGGTAGACCTGCATCTCGTCCATGAACATCCTCTCAACGAGCACGAACTCGGAGAATCCATCCGCCCGGAGCGTCTCGGCCACGCGGCGTGGATGACGGACCTTGAGGAGGATCTGGGCTCCGGGATCGGGACCATCCGAGACCGTGAAGCCGCCCTGAATGTTGACACCCGCCACTGAGGCGAACGCGGTGATCGACGAGATGCCCGGCTCGGTCTTCCACGCAATCCCCGGGTGGCGTTCGGCGAGGACCATGCAGAGGCGAGAAAAGGTCGAGTAAAAGTTTGGATCACCGAGAATTCCGAGCACCACCAGCCGGTCACCCTCACGAGCCCCGTTCGCCTCGGCGATCCGGTCAGCGTTCCGTTCCATGCACCGCAGGATCTCCTCCTCATCCTCGGTCATTGGGAACTCGAGGACCTCCGCGGTACGCCAGGGGGCAACAAGTGCGGAAGCGACCCTGCCCGGTACGAAGACGACGTCGGCCGATTCGAGGAGGCGGACGGCCCGGAGAGTCAATAGTTCGGGGTCGCCGGGACCGAGTCCGAGCCCTACGAGCATCGTCCCCTCCCAATGATCACGTAGACAGGATCGATTGGCCGGAAATAGCATGAACCTGCGAGTGGGATGGCCCGAGAGCACTGGATATGGACTGCCTCTTCGTAGATCGCAAGGGCGTTCATACGAGCGAGGGCAGCATGGAGGGTTTCGATCAGCACTGCGTTGACGACGATCCGCCTTCGAACCTGGTTGGCCAGGAGATTGAGCAGGCTGTCGAGACCTCGACTTCCTCCGACAAACGCAGCATCGAAGGTTCCGAGCCCGGGAAGGAGCTCCACCGCCTCGCCTTCGACGAAACGGATGTTGCCGGCATTCGCCTCCTCTGCCTGCTGCGATGCATACGCGATCGCCTCAGGCCGGCGATCGATCGCAACGACCTCCTTCGCCTGTGCTGCGGCGGCGATCGAGACCCTACCAGTCCCACATCCTAAGTCGAGCACGCGATCGCCCGGCCTGAGCTCGAGTTTGTGGAGCGCAACCGCGAGTATCTCCTCCTGGGTCGGCCCTCCCTTCAGCCCCGCCATGTGAATCTAAATTTTAGTTGCCCTAACTAAAGAAGATTTGTTGATCCCTCAGGCGGAGTCAGGACGGGGCTCTCCGGGTCGTATAGTTCCACCACGCCGCCGATCACGATAACCGCCGGCGGTCGTATCTTTCGCTCCGCAGAGAGGGCCGCAATCTGGTCCAGGGGGCCGACAGTGACTCGCTGGTCTCGTCGCAACCCACGTTCGATCACGGCGACGGGGGTCGCTGGGTCCCGCCCGTTCTGAATCAGGACCTCCACGATCCGGGGCAGGTTCTTGACGCCCATCAGCACTACGATGGTCCCGGGACCAGGTGCAAGCCCCGCCCAGTTGATTGCACTCCCCTGCTTGTTCGGGTCTTCGTGCCCGGTGACCACAGTCACCTGCGAGGTGTACCGGCGGTGTGTTAGCGGGATCCCGACCGATGCCGGGACTGCTATCGCCGATGTGATCCCTGGCACTATCTCGACCGAGATGCCTGCCGTGCGAATCGCTTCGAGCTCCTCACCACCTCGCCCGAACATGAATGGGTCACCGCCCTTCAATCGTACGACATTCCGTCCGGCGACTGCGTGCTCAACGATGAGCCGCTCGATCTCGCCCTGCTCCCTGGTGTGATCGCCCCCGAACTTACCGCAGTCGATCCGCTCCGCCGTCTCGGGAAGCGACGCGAGTATCTCTTCGCCAGGAAGCTGGTCGTAGAGAACCACGTCTGCCCGTGCGATCACCTCGGCACCCCGCTGGGAAAGGAGCCCGAGCGTGCCCGGCCCCGACCCGACCAGATAAACCTTACCCACCATCTGTCAACCTCAATCGTTCATATGCCTCGCGGATCAGGTCCGCGGCCTCTTTTCGGAGTTCCTGCCCGAAGGCTCGGGCCTCGGAGATCTCCCCGATGGTTGTCTCCTGGCGGACCCAGCGGTCGCCATCGAGGCTCAGCACCTCAGCAACGAGATGGCCGTTGCTGCACCAGCAGCCGATCGGGGTGAAACAGCCCCCGCCGAGCTCCTCCATCACCACCCGCTCCACGAGGGTGTCTCGACGGCTCGCCGTGTCGTCGAGCGCCGCTCCGAGGGTGGCAACCGTCCCGGGATCCTGCCTGCTGACGACGGCAATTGTTCCCTGATTTGTCGCAGGGACGAATTCCTCAGGGTCCAGTCGCCGTCCATCCACGTGGAGTTCGAGCCGTTCGAGTCCCGCCTCGGCGAGAACAACCGCGTCGTACTGACCCTCGGCAAGGCGGCGCAGGCGCGTATCGACGTTGCCACGAAGCGACTGGACATCGCATCCAGGATCGTGCCGGAGGAGTTGAGCCCGCCGGCGGGTCGAAGAGGAGCCGATCACCTTCGGCACTTCAGAATTAGTCGCGAGAAAGTCACACGGAGAGTCCCGGGTGAGTACCGCTGCTGTCACGACGCCGTCGGGACGAGCTGCTGGAATATCCTTCATCGAGTGGACGGCGACATCGCATTCATTCCGGAGAAGGGCATCATCGAGAGCTCGCACAAAGACGCCCTGGCCCCCCACCTGGTGGAGTGGCACGCCCGTGATGGTGTCACCAGCAGTGGTGATCACCCGCAGTTCGGTCTCGATGCCGGATTCCCCCAGGAGCCGGCGTACTCGCTCTGCCTGGGCGAGCGCGAGAGCAGACCCGCGCGTTCCGATTACGAGAGACATGAGCGATACGCTGCCTCCAGCTGCGCCATCTCGCTGTCGCCGTGGGCGACCGAAAGGAAGTTGGTCTCGAACTGAGAGGGCGGGAGGAAGATCCCCTGCATCACCATCCGCTCCCAGAACCGTCGGAATGCGACCGTGTCGGACTGTTTCGCCTCCACATAGTTCTTCGGAGGCTCGGTTCGGAAGAAGTGCTTGAAGAGAGAGCCCTCCCGCACAAACGAACCGAGGCGTGGGTCGACGACATCTTCGATCGCCCTGGTGTTCTCTTCAAATCGGGCATAGACCTCCCGATGCTCTTTCAGCCAGCGGACCGTGGCGAGCCCGGCTGCAAGCGAGAGCGGGTTGCCCGAGTACGTCCCGGCCTGGTAGACAGGACCAGCAGGGGCGACAAGCTGCATCACGTCCGCCCGGCCTCCGAAGACCCCGATCGGGAGTCCGCCGCCAACGACCTTGCCGAGGGTGGTCAGGTCCGGCGTCACCCGGTATCGGACCTGGGCTCCACCGATCCCGAGGCGGTACCCGGTGATCACCTCGTCAAAGATGAGCATCACGTCGTGGGCCTTCGTAATCTCCCGGACATCCTCGAGGTACCCTTCTTCGGGAAGGATAGGACCGATGTTGCCGAGGACTGGCTCAACAATGAAGGCAGCCACATCGTCATCCGACGATAGGATCGTCTCCAGGGCGTTCGCATCGTTGTAGGGAACCTGGAGGGTGCGAGCCACCGTGTCACCCAGGACGCCAGCGGAGTCAGGAATTCCAAGAGTGGTTGCGCCCGAACCGGCCCGGACGAGCACCCCGTCGTGGGCTCCATGGAACCCTCCCTCGACCTTGACCAGCCCCGTCTTCCCGGTGAACCCGCGCGCGACACGAATTGCGGCCATCGTCGCTTCGGATCCGCTTGAGACGAACCGGACCTGGTCGATTGATGGGTGATCCGCGATGATCTCGCGGGCGAGATTGAGCTCGATGGGCGTCGGTGTGCCGTAGAGCCACCCCCGGGCAAGCTGGTCCTCGATCGCCGAGCGAACCGGTGGGGGTGCGTGTCCGAGGATGAGGGGGCCGTACCCGAGACAACAGTCCAGGAGCCGGATCCCATCAACGGTCTCGAGATATGCCCCGGCAGCGGACGCGGTATAGAATGGATAGGGGGTGATGGCCCGAACCGGACTCGAGACACCGCCTGGCATCAGGTGAGTCGCCTCCCGGAAGAGATCGGCGCTCTTCATGCATCCTCCTTGAGCCACCGCGCCGCGCCTTCGGCGAAGTACGTGATGATGAGGTCGGCGCCGGCACGCTGAATGGCGACCAGGGTCTCGAGGGCTGCTGCGCGTTCATCGATCCACCCGTTCGCCGCTGCTGCCCGGATCATCGCGTACTCGCCGGAGACCTGGTACGCAGCCACTGGGAGCCCGATTTCACGCACATCCGCAATCACATCAAGGTACGGCCCCGCAGGCTTCACCATCAGGATATCGGCTCCCTCCTCTGCATCCATCACCGACTCCTGAAGCGCTTCGCGCCTGTTTGCCGGGTTGATCTGGTAGGTCGTGCGGTCGCCGCATTGACAGCCCGAATCGGCCGCTTCCCGGAACGGCCCGTAGAGCGCGGACGCAAATTTTGACGAGTAGGACATGATCAGCGTCTCGTTATTTCCGGCAGCATCGAGCCCTGAACGGATCGCCTGCACCATCCCATCGAGCATACACGAGGGGGCGACGATGTCCGCCCCCGCCCGCGCGTGGCTGACTGCAATCCGCTGCATCAGGTCGAGTGACGGATCGTTCAGGAGGTCCAGGCACCCGTCAGCGCACTCGCCGACGATCCCACACTGGCCGGTGTCAGTGTATTCACATGCGCAGACATCGGTGATGATGACCAGGTCCGGGACCGCTGCGCGAACTCGTCGGACAGCCTGCTGCACAACGCCCTCGTCATCGAAGGCAGATCGTGCCTCTCTGTCCTTGATGGCAGGAACTCCGAAGAGAAGGACGGCGTGGATCCCAGCCTCTGCGAGCCGGGCGGCAACCGGTGCGACTCCGTCGATGGGATACCGAAATTGTCCGGGCATGGACGGGATCGGGGTTGGGTCGCTTATGTTTTCATCAATGAAGAGTGGTGCGATCAGCTGGTCAATCCGGAGGTGGTGCTCGGTTAGGAGCGGCAGAACTCTCCGCCGCCGCAGACGTCTCATGCGCTTTTCTGGATACATGCATCGTCTCCTGGGGGGTTCGTGGTCTTTGTGGCAACCGCTTCGGTAGCGGACGGCTCCTGGGCACCGATGATGGCGCGGACCAGCCGGTCGGCGTTGTCGATCTGGCCTGCCTCCGCCGCGCGCCGCACGGTGAGAGTGGCATCAGCGAGGAGCCGTGCGGACAGGACGCGTGAGAGGTCGTCGACCACCTCGCGTGTGCGGGGGTCGATCGGTCCGAGCCTCTTCAACGCCCGGTCACGTTCCCTTTCGCGGATCTGCTCGGCCCAGGTGTGGAGCCGGGCGAGGGGGATATCTGCCGCTGTCCGGTTGAGCCTGCGCAGGCACCGATCGAGCTCGATATCGATCAGTTCACGCACCCGGTCGGCTTCAATACGGCGCGTCTCCATGTTCCTTTCGCTGATTAACCGGAGGCTGTCGATGGTGCAGAGGTGGATCCCAGCCACCCGATCAGCACCCTCTTCAACGTCCCGAGGCTGGGCGATGTCGATCAGGATGAGGGGGCGTGGCGATCCTTCGAGTGGCCAGCAGCGCCCCTTCATCACCTCCTTCAGGTCGTCAACCTTCAGCACCGGGTGGGGCGCGGACGTGCAGGAGATGACAACGTCGGAGAGGATCAGATACCGACGGAGCTCTGCCAGGTGGACCGCCTTACCGCCGATCTTCCGGGCCAGTTCAACCGCGCGTCCATGAGTCCGGTTTGCCACGTAGATCGCGGTCAGGCTTCGTGCCGCGAGCGCCTGTGTGACCAGCATCCCTATCTCACCGGAACCGATCACCAGGATATGGCGCCCATCGAGCGAATCGAGCAGGTCTTCGGCAAGTTGGACGGCTGCGGAACCGATCGAGACCGCTCCCCGGTTGATCTCGGTCCTCTGCCGTGCCTCAACTCCCAGGTGGATGGCAGTTGTCACGCAGATCTCGATGAGCGGCGATAGGGTGCCGGCCTCTCGACTCAACGCGAGCGCACGTTTGAGCTGTCCGAGGATCTGATCCTCCCCCATGATCATCGAGTCGATCCCGCAGGCGACCTCGAGGAGGTGCCGAACTGCCGCATCCCCCTCCGCGATGGTGAAATTCGATCGCCCGGACGCGTGCAGGAAGGCCTCGAGCTCGGCACCGGTTCCGGGAACGAGGAGCTCGACACGGTTGCAGGTCTGGAGAAGGAGCGCGCCGCCGAAACGCCGGGCAGCCTCCGTAAGAGCGGTGGATTCGTCGGGGAATCGGAAGTTTTCGAGTGCATCGACACCCGCGGAGTGGTGGACGAGTCCTCCGATGGCGAGGCAGGGAAGGTGCGGTTCAGACATGGAGATATCGAGCCTCCACCAGCTGCCAGGCCCGACCGTCGTCCTGGTCAAGGGCTGCCCAGACCTCGTTGTCATCGAGGACACGTCGAAGAAGGGCTGAACGCTCCCCCTGGTCTTCCAGCCGGCCCCGGAGTTCATTTCTGAGTCGCCCCTGGAGAACGATCATCCGGTCAAGGGACGGATACATTCGCTCAATCGCCTCCCGGAGGAACCGGGCCATGCCTGGACTCTCGCCTGCCGTTGAGACCGCGACCAGGTATCGCTCTCCCCGTGAAACCGCTGGGAGCTGCACGTCACCCGGGGTACCGGCGGCGTTGTTTGCATGGGCGCCAGCTCTGCGTGCTGCACGGACGACGCGATCGTTCAGATCCGGGTCGGACAGTGCGGCGATCACAAGAAAAACCTCTGTGCAGAGAGAATGGAGCGCATCGTCGTCCATCGAGCTGACATCTGCCTCGACCCGCTCGACATCCCGGAAGAGGGACGGGTGGAAGGAACGGGAGACCACAGTCACCCGTGCCCGGCCCACGAAGGCCCCTGCCTTCCGGGCCGCAACCGGCCCCCCTCCAAAGATCAGGACCCGTTGGTCGGTAAGATCGAACAACAGGGGGATCATTGATCACGATCTCGTGCTCGACTCTAATGAAGATACTGTATCGTCCGGCAATCCGGCGGATTTTTCGCCGGCAAACCGATCCTGGAGCCATAATCCCGGCTCAGTCGCGGCATCTGCTCCAGACAAACCTTTAAGTTGTATGCTCTAGAGTAATAATCGAGAGGGAGAGTGCGGCCGACGGTGGCGCTGCTGCGCCGCTGAGGAAAGTCCCCCCACCCACCGGACACGCAGCCGCATGCAAGTGCGGATGGCGAGAGTCATGGCAATGGCACAGAAACGGTACGCCCCGCGCGGAGCAATGAGACGATAGAGCCCTCTGGGGCGAGTGCCGCTCACTTGGGCGGAGACTCGTCGAGCGTCGATGCGCGGGTGACGTTGAAACGGTGAATCCCTGCGGGTGCAAGTCAGAACAGGGCGTGTCGGGAGTCCGGTCCCGGCCCGGGTTTGACGCGATAGCCGAATGCCGCATTGAACAGAAGGGGGCTTACTCCTCCCACTCATTTTGAGAACTCTTCTTCACCTGACTCACGTGCGATCTTTTCGAGATCCTATCCAATGATCCTCGCCGCTGGGAGACCGGCATTCCACACCTGGATGCAAATTCACGACAACACCGTTCGGTCCACCTGAGTTCCTGACATCGAATAGCTGGAACGCCATCGTCACGCGGATCGCTAAACCTCGAATCTCATACCTGACCGGATCGAATGCATCGATCACCACGCCAATACTGCAGCGCGAAATCAGGTGAAGATCGGACAATACCTTCAAACCCGCCCAGACCACGCCAATATTCTATCGTTATCATCAGGCGCCGAGTGATTCGCAACAGGAAGACGAACCTGAATCCCCAGCAAATTTCACCCCCCAGAGTCGTTTCAAGTCGTGAAAATGAAGCTCGTCCCAGCTCAAGACAAGCGGTTCTCCACCGAAACACGGCCTGGATTTCTCAAAACCACGTGCCGGAACTCGCTTCACAGGCATAACTCTAATCCGTCCGTATTTCCTTGAGTAATGGGATGCACATTCCGACGCCCGCCGAGATCAGGGCCATGCGCGAAAGTCTATCGATAACGCAGACTGATCTTGCGGCCCGTGCCGGAATCAGCCAGTCCATGATCGCCCGTATTGAGGCAGGATCGGTCGACCCACGCGTCTCCACGCTCCAGAAACTCATCTCTGTCCTGAACATCGCCGAGCGGTCCGTCATCCCGGCGTCCCAGGTGATGCACACCCCGGTCATCGCCGTCAATCCTCAAGACCAGGTGACGACAGCAGTGGACCTGATGAGTGGACATGGGATCTCACAGCTCCCGGTCCTGAACGAGGGGGTGCCTGTCGGTTGCATCTCAGAGGCAGCCCTTCTCACCGCCCTGGAGGAGCAGCGGCAGCACCGCTCGCATGTCTACTGCGTCCACGACTTCATGGAGCCATCCTTTCCCACCGTCCCGCCCGAGATGGATATCGAGACAGTCCAGCACATCCTCCAGCAGCACCATGCCGTGCTCGTGGTAGAAGCCGGCATTGTCCAGGGGGTCATCACCAAGCATGACCTGATCTCATTGATCGTCTGAGCGTACCAGGCGATCTGGCCAACAGGGAAGTGCCATGCAACTGGACCGGAGAGAACTTGAAAATTCGAGATCCAGGCTCGTTGAGCAAGCCAACAGACAGGTCTGCCCCATTTTCTGAGACCAGCGATTCTGTATGCGACCTTCACAGGAGGCGGCAGAGCGGCGTTCAACAGAGCCCGTTTGATCAGAAAAATCGAAAGGAGGTGCGCCAGGGACTGCGTGCCCTCTTCGTTGTCGGAATCGTTGCCATCCTGCTGCTCTGTGGCGCAATCGCTCTCGTCGTGTTTCTCTTCTCTCACTCCTGATCTCTCAGTCAGTCATCTATATCCGAAGGTAACTCTGGGTGATGATTCAGACCTGAGAGATCAGGTCACGCAGGACTTCCGCGGGGTCGGTCGCCTTGACCACCGACGAAGCGAGGAGCACCCCATCGGTTCCGAGTTCGGTCGCGATCCGGACGCACTCTCCGGACTGGATGCCGGCACCGGTGAGGATGCGAACCGATTCGTTCACCACGCGAATCGCTTCAACCGAGTTTCCGATGATCTCCGGGTCCGCCTTGGCGACCGAAATTCCTGACCCGATCAGCTCAGGAGGCTCGATAGCAACGAAGTCTGGCCCCAGGGTCGCGGCAGCGGCGCTGGTCAGGACGTTGTTGGTGCAAACAACCGACTTGATCCGATTGTTGGCGCAGGCCTGAACTGACGCCTCGATCTCAGCAAGGGTGAGGCGCCGCTCGGAGTGGTTGATTAGGCTGCCTGTCGCGCCGGCGACCCGAATCGCTTCTGCAGTCACGTGTCCGGTCGAAGCGCCCGGTGAAACACCGTCGACGTGCTGGGCGTAGACCGGGATCTCGAAGTGGCGTGCGAGGGGATGGAGGTCCATCGGCTGAGGACAGATGCCAATCGTAACGCCGCTTTCTGCGGCCACGTCCTCGGCGGCACGTGCAATTCGATGGGCGTTCTGCCCAAGCCCTTCGCGGTACGTCTTGAGATTGATCAGGATGACGACCTCTGGCATGGATTACCATGCTCCGATCCGGGCAATAACTGTTGCTCTTCTCTTCTCCCGCGAGAGAAGAGACCGGCAGTTATCCCGCCAGCGGCAATAGGAACCAGGCGCTTTCGGAGTGTCTCGAGCAGTACCGGCCGTTCATTCCGAGGGAGGGAGAGGTATGCAAGGGCGAGGCGATAGGTCTCAGTGGCTTCTGCGGCGTATGCAGGAGTACGCCCCCGTGCGTCGATGACCACACCCTGGACTCCGGCGGAGGCAATCGCTGGCAGATTGTCGATCAGGCAGGTCTCGACGGCGTTCAGGATCCGGGTCCTCCCACCTGAGTCCGGCAGAACAGGGAACCGGTGGTGAGAGTCGTCCTCGAGCACGAATCGCGTTCCCTTCGACGGAGGGCAGCCGGCAAGCGATTGGACGCAGTCCTCGGTGATCAGGACTTCGAGACTTCCCTGTACCTGCAGCACGAATGAAATGCGGACGCCCACTGCACGGCTCGCTCCGACGACATCCCGGATCTCGTGCTCAGAGAGTTCCGGTGAGAGGGTGAGCGAGGCGAACTGGGGAGCAAGTGTCACTGCGGTCTGTGAGTTCCACAGGTTGATCCCCTGTCCGCCGTGGATAGGGATGCCAGGGACTGTCGTTAAGGCTGCTTCTGCAGCCCCCAGCCCGTCAACGAGGAGGCCGGCAATCGGCGCCTTTTCAAGGACGGGTAGTGCCTCATCCAGGAACGATTGCCGGGTGATCCGGGGCCACTTCCAGATGAGCGGGACATTGCCACACGCCATCAAGGCAGTTCTCAACAAATCGAGGAGGTCTTCACTCCCCAGAGCGGTGCAGACACAGGTTGATCTCGGTCTCCCGGCGATCTCCAGGCAGACTTCGTCGACCCCCGCCCGAGTGGCCTCCCGAGCAGCCTCGACGGAGTCAACGATAATCCGGAGGTGGGGGGTGAAAAGTGGCCGGACACTGGGAAAACCTTCAACAGGGAGCAGACGCGCCGTTCGTCGCCGGTTCGCCTCGAGAACTTCATCAGCGGGAGGTCGTCCCGCTTTCAGTAGGACGAGGGATACAGCCTTGAGGACCTGGCGCCGCAATTCGTTCAGGATCGATGCCGGGGCGAAGTACTCTCCGCGAATATCAACCTCGATCGAGGTGAACCGGTACGGGGTGCCGCCTGTTCGGCGGAGGTGGACCTCAAGTGTTTCGGCGTCAAGGGGGCGAGAGCGGGCTGGGAGGAAAGGTTCTCCGGAACCTTCGAACCGTAGAGGCGATAAGCGACGGCGGTGGACTGCTCCTGAAAAGATGGGGCGCCCGGATTCATCGACCTGGAGCGAGAGCGAGATCTCCACGACTGCATCGGCCCTGGTGTTCAGTTCGGTGCCCCGACTCGTCAGAAATACGGGCGTCCCCTCGGCGATGGGTGAACCCAACGAGAGAGTGAGCACCGACTCATCGGCATCGTGTTTCAGGATGACCCCAAGATCCTT
>CAYLUL010000048.1:769-11995 GCA_964386835.1 uncultured Methanospirillum sp. | reverse complement strand
GGGAACGAGGCGGAGGTTGAGATCGCGATCGTGAACTTCGCCGGCACCGGTCGGCCCGTGCTGCTCGGGATCACGGAGCGGTTGGAGTACGTCGACTCGCCCTCGCACGTCGAGGATCTGAAGCGGTACCGGGCGCGGGGGTACGCGATGGCCGGCAACCGGATCGCGATCATGACCGACCATCCGGAAGACCTTGTCGAGGTTCACCCGCCGTCGCGAGGGAAGGTGGACCTCGGCGGGCTGACGGTCGAGCGGGGCCCGCCGGCGACGGCGGTGGGGTGAGGGGTACCTGATGCGCTGCGATGATTGTGGCCACTTCCAGCCTTCCCACCCACGAAACCTGGACGGTACCGGCGTCTGTTGGAACCTGGAAAGCCCCGCGCCCCAGGTCCACCGGTGGTATTCCTGCCCGGGGGACCTGGTGCTCCCGTCATGGTAGGCGCTGCGATGACCGGATCGGAGGCCGGAGCGTCGAGTACCATACGGGTATGACACGTCATGGCAGCCGCATATGGGAGAGATCATGAGCAAACAGCGTCGAGCGCGACACGATCAGAGTTCTCAAGTCGTCACTCGTCGTATGGGGTAGGTATACGAAGGTGTATGGAGGAACCTTACATTACACTTATCACCCTCTACGGAAACGTAGGTGTATGACTGCTGAGGCAACCATCAAAGTGAATACTCAGGTAAAAGGCATGCTCGACGGTCTCAAAGTACACCCGCGAGAGTCCTATAGCGATGTGATCGATCGGCTGGCACGACGGGCATATGATCCCGAGCCGTTATCCACCGAGGAGATTGCAGGACTCGAAGATGCCCTCGCCGATATCAAAGCTGGCCGTCTCCACTCTGAAGCGGAGATCAAACGGAAGTACGGAGTTGAATGACGATTTTCACTCTTCAGTACACGGATCGGGCGGATAAGGATCTCGAGAAACTCGAGAAAGCAGACGCACAGCGCATTATCAAGGCTCTCGAGCGTATCAAAGAGAATCCGCGGGAGCACGTCGATAAGTTGAAGACGTCCTCAGCGGACTCACCCATTTATTCGTATCACGTCGGTCGAAGGTTTCGAGTGCTGGTCCAGCTCCTCGACGATCGTCTCCTCGTCCTGGTGCTCGAGGTCCATCAGCGGAAGACCTCGTACCGGGACTTTTAATCGAGACGCCTAACCATCGATATGGAACGATCGCGGGCTGATCTCAGGCCCGCCCCTCCACGATCGCGATCTCCTCGGGTGTCAGGCCGTAGATCCATACACCAATGCATCGATCGCTCGGTCAGCCTGCTCGGTCTGCACGGAGATCAGTCGCTTCTCGTGCTCGGTGCCGGCCCGTGCTGCTCGGGGTCGCCGAGCGGCTGGAGTATGTGGACGCGCCGTCGCACGTTGAGGACGTGGAGCGGTACCGGGCGCGGGGCTCCGCGATGGCCGGCAACCGGTGCGCGATCGTGACGGACCGTCCGGCGGATCTGGTCGAGGTGCACCTACCAGCGATGGGGCGGTCGACGGTATCCCCCAGAGGCCAAACCGCGTGCATTGCCGTTCCGGCCCCGACTGGCGTCCAGTGAGGGCGCTGCGCACCGGTCTCACGGGCGGCACCGCACCGTCGCATACAGCGAGCGTCGCAGGACAGCGGCTCTCCCAGCACGGATATCTCCCGTGCCAGGGTCGCGTTCGCCGTCGCCCCTGAGAACAGTGAGTACGAGCCCGTGGTCGTCGTCGGCACCCGGTTGCTCACCACGGCACTGGCGGCCGCAGCCGATCTCCGGCGACCACGCGGTACCGGCCGAACAGTCCGCCCGTGTCCCGGCGCGCCACCTGAGCATGACCGGAAACGGAAAAGCCGTCCACGAGAGCGGAGCGATCACGGTCCCGGCCCGGGATGGGAACTACCGGAAGATGCATGGATCAGATCCGAGCAATGTATACACATAGTCCCATGATCGACGCGACTGTCCCGGCCCTGCGGATTCAGAACGTGGTTGCGACCGGGAGGGTCGCGTCCGTGCTCGACCTCGACGAGCTTGCCGAGCGGATCCCCGGGGCCAGATACGATAAAAAGAAGTTCCCGGGGCTCGTCCTCCACCGGTCCTCGCCGAAAGTGGCCGTCCTTATCTATACCCCCGGGAAGATCGTGCTCACCGGCATGCAGCATCCCGACGTGCTTCCGTCCGCGTTCTCGACCGTGCTCGAGGTCCTCCGTGCCGCCGGCGCCGAGCTCGAGCCGTTCGACCCGCCTCACGTCGTGAATATCGTCTCGAGCGGCAGGTTTGGCGATGGAGTCGCCCTTCAGCGGTTCGCCATCGCCATGAACCTGGAGCGGATCGAGTACGAACCGGAGATATTCCCCGGGCTCGTCTACCGGGTCGCTGACCCCCACGGCGTCGCGTTGGTGTTCGGAAGCGGTGCGTTCGTGATCACGGGGACGCGGACGGAAGCCGAGACCGCCCGGATCGTGGTGGAGGTCCGGCGCGCGATCGACCAGGCGGGCGTATGGACTCCAGGCTGATGCGTCGGTGCCGTCGTGCGCCCGGGGACATCGCCGGTCTGCGCATCGGTCCTGATCGATACATTCACCCCGAATAGGAACCTGTCATGCACCACACTGGACACACATCATCATCAGGCAGGGGGAGTTCGTGAACGCTCTTCCCGCACCCATCGGGCATGCCGGTCCAGCGCCGCACCTGTCCCTGACCGTCACCAACATCGTGGCCTCGGTCACGGTTGCCGACGCGCTGGACCTTGACGAGCTCGCCCGCGCGATCCCGGGCGCCGATTACGACAAGAAGCGGTTTTCCGGGCTCGTCTATCGCCGGAGTTCGCCGAAGTTCGCGGCCCTCGTCTTTACGTCGGGAAAAGTCAACCTGGTCGGGGTGCACCACCCCGACGCGGTCGGGCCCGCGCTCGCCGCGCTCCTGGAGGTCCTTCGGACGGCAGGTGTCGCCCTCGCCCCTGATCCGCAGCCCCGGATCGTCAACCTCGTGACGTCCGGCAACCTCGGCACCGGCGTGTCACTCGTCAAGCTCGCCTTCTCCCTCGACCTCACACACATCGAGTACGAGCCCGAGGTCTTCCCCGGGCTCGTCTACCGGTCCGAAGCGGGGGGCGTGGCGCTCATATTCACCTCGGGGGCCCTGATCATCGCCGGCGCCCTGTCGATCCACCAGGCGCAGACGGTCTCGGACGAGGTCTGGCATCTCGTGGACCGGGCCGGGGCGTGGATGCAGGCCTGAACGGAGGGGTGCGGGCCGGCCGGTGCTGCTATCCGAACAGCCCCGCGCTCCTGGTCCATCAGTGGGATTCCTGTCCGCTGAGCCTGGTGCTCCCGTCATGGGCGGATGACCGGAGGCCACACCCTCACCAGGAAGACACGTGCGCCATGGATACTCAGGGGCGACCGTCTGCTCGACTGCGGTCGAATGTCGGTCTTCCACGGATGCGGACGCCGCAACCGGCCGTCCACGGACCGAATCCGGGTGCCTCTCTCGTTCTCCCCGGTTCTTTCAGAGGCTCGAACGCGGATGCTGCCTCTCCCGGTGTCACGCACCATTCAATACACAAAATTTATGTAAGGGAATGTCAATTCTCATTGAATCTGCTCTCTATCACGGAATCGCTGGTCCGGTGATGCGCGGCATCTCATGATTCGAGGAGCAGGTGATGGTGCGGATCCCGTTCACCGTCAACGCACGACCGGAGATCGGCATCACGCGTGAGGGTGAGCGATGTTCGCAGAGCGATACACGGGGAGTTTGAGGGGGCTCGTTTCGACCACCCTCATCACCCTGCTGCTGCTGGTCCCGCTCGGGATCGGGGCCGTGGACGGGTACGGGCTGTTCGTGGACAGCCAGGTCGTGGACAGGTTAACGAGTTCGGACACGTCCGATCCATGTGTTTCATCCATCGCACTGGACAGTGCCGACAATCCCCATGTCAGTTATTACGATTCGGCACATGGCGACCTGAAATATGCCTGGTTTGACGACTGGGCGTGGCATAATCAGACCGTCGATTCGGCGGGGATTGTCGGTATGTACCCATCCCTCGCGCTGGACAGTGCCGGCAACCCGCGGATCAGTTACTACGATACGACGAATGGCGACCTGAAGTATGCGTGGCACGACGGTTCGTCCTGGCACCTCGAGACGGTGGATTCGGCCGGGATGGTCGGAGGGTATTCTTCCCTCGTGCTGGACAGTGCCGGCAACCCGCGGATCAGCTACTACGACGGGACGAATGGCGACCTGAAGTACGCCTCCAGGGCCAGGATCGCCGGTTCGCGCTGGTCTACCGCGACTGTCGATTCGGTGGGGATGGTGGGTCGGTACTCATCCCTCGCACTGGACGGTGCCGGCAACCCGAGGATCAGCTACTACGATGCGACGAACGGCGACCTGAAATTCGCCGAACGCACCGATGGTGCCTGGGAGTGCTCTACCCTGGATTCGGCGGGAAATGTCGGAAAATACACCTCCCTCGCGGTCGTGGAAGAGAACGCCGGGACCCGACACTCCATCAGTTACTTCGATGAGTCCGCTCGTGTCGTGAAGTGTGCACGCTATCTGACAGGTGGTGGTGCGCCGACGATCACGACCATCTCCGGATCCCTGACTGCCGTGGGCCCCTCGTCCCTCGCGCTGGACAGTGCGGGCAAGCCCCACGTTCTGTTCAGCACACAATACAATTCGAAAACCACGCTGGCGTACTGGCATCCCTCCGGCACCACCACGAAGCTCGAATGGCCGGTCGAGGTGGGTGATGTAACCCGGTTCTGCTCCCTTGCGCTGGACAGCGCCGACAACCTTCGGTTCACGTACTGGTGGGATAATGGCTTTCTCGTGTACGGCGGCAGGTTCAGTCCTGCCCAGGTGACGGGCATGACGCCGAGCAGCGGCGTCCTGGGCACGGCGTTCTCCATGACCCTGACCGGGACCAACTTCCGGCCTGGGAATCACTATTCTGCCTACCTTTCCCAATATTCTGGGGAGTGCTATGACATGAATGCCATGAACGTCACTGCGGTTTCGCCGACCACAATTACCTGCGAGTTCGACCTGCCCCTGCTTCCAACCGGGTATCTGGACCTGTGTGATCCCGTGGCGCTTCCCTGGAATGTGACCCTTTCATCACTCGGTCAAAATTGTGTGTGGCAGACCTCCAGTGTGTTCACCGTCTCTGAGGCCTTCAACCTCGCCTCGATCACGCCGAACGAGGGTGTTGCTGGGACGACTGTCTCATCCACGCTGAACGGCATTGGGTTTCCGCCCGGGGTGACGGTCGCGCTCCAGGATTATGAATTCGGGAATCCCAAGCCGGTGGCCGCCATCGTGGGAACGAACGTCGTCCGCGTCTCGGAGACGCGGATCACCTGTGGATTTCCCCTGCCATCGACGGCGTCGACGGGGAGCTGGGACGTGACCGTCATTCATCCCGACGGCAGAAGGTCGTCCCTGAAAAACGGCTTCACCGTCAGGGCACCGCTCCCCGCTGAACCTGGCCTCGTCCCCGGCGGCTCCGCCATCCCGACGGACACCAATCAGGACGGCACGTACGACGACGTCAACGGCAACGGCCGGAAGGACTTCCAGGACGTCGTGCTCTACTTCAACCAGATGACCTGGATCGGGGCGAACGAGCCGCTCGCCGCGTTCGACTACAATGAGAACGGGAGGATCGACTTCGCGGACGTCGTCTGGCTGTTCAACCACCTCTGACCTCTTTTTTCACCACGTGCCGCCCGTGGGTACCGAATCGCCGGCAATCCGTGTTCGATCGTCAGTGAAACCCCGAGGTCTATCTGGAGGGGGGATCTCGGCGGGTTCACGGTCGAACGGTGTCCGCCGGCGCGGGCGATGGGGTGATGGAGGGGACGGGACGAACGACGAGGACCGCCGTCTCTGTCCCGCAGCACGCGAAAGAGACCGAACCCCGCGGTCCGGTTCACAAAGCACATACGACAGGTACACCAAGTACCTCGGTAATGACCCGCCTCGATGCGCTCGCTGTCCTCGCCATTGTGCTCTCGATCGTCCTCAGCGCCGGCTGCCTGCAGGGGCAGACCCCCGGCGAAATGAACACGCCCTCCGTCGCCCAGCACCCGCAGTTGGAGCCACAGCTCCACGTCATGACCGGCGCGATCCAGGACGACCTCGACGCGTTCGATGCATCGCTCGGCGCGAACGCATCCGTCCTGGGAACGGCCGGCCTCTCCGGCCAGGAGGCCGACCGCGTCCTCGCGGGGCTTGCTGCGGGCCACCCGGCGATCCTGAGCGCGATCACCGTCGATCCGAACGGCACCGTGCTCGCCACGGCGCCAGAGAGTGCGCGAGCCGTGCTCGGCCAGAGGATCGCGAACCAGGACGCGATCGCCCGGGTGCTGCTGACCCGGGAACCGGCGATGGGGACGTACTTCACCCTCCGACAGGGCGGAGCGGGTGTGTCGATCGTCAGGCCGGTCGTCTCCCCGGGCGGTGAGTTCGCTGGTGCGGTCAGCCTGACGTTCTCCCCTCAGGCGCTGGTCGCTTCACGGGCAGATGCATCGAAGGGATCGACGCCCGTCTCGTTCATCGTCGCCCAGCCGGATGGTGTCCTCCTCTATCACGCCAACGCCACGCTGTCGGGGACGTCGACCTTCGACGCACCGGTCTTCCAGGGGTTCCACGCGGTCCTCGACCTCGCCCGCCGGTACGGCGCCGAACGCACCGGGTACGCGACGTTTTCGTTCTACCGGGAGGGCAGCACGGAGGTCGTGCACAAAGAGACCTTCTGGGAGACGGTCTCCCTTCACGGTACCGAGTGGCGGGTGCTGGCGGTCGCGGAGACGCCCCGGTCCTCTCCTTGAACGGGAGCCGGATGGACACGTGCCACCGACCAGGTGGAGGATGGGCTGGTGGCGATCGGTCTCCGGCGGACCGATGCGGGGAGGCGTTTCACGGTCGAGCCGACCCTGCCCCCGACCTGGTCGACGTCCGCGCTCGATCGCCGTCCGGTTGGTCTCGGCGGGATGGCGGTGGAGCAGTGCGGAGGGCGGATCGAACACGTGGACACCCCGGGGCATGCCGACGATCGCGCCCGGCACCCGGAACGTTTATACTCATGGCATCAGACCGGATTGTCATCCGGTGGTGGTCCCATGACGACGCGTTCTTCGATTCCCGTTCTCTTCATCGCGGCCGTACTCTGCGCCGCCCTTGCGCTTCCCGCCGCCGGAACGGCGGACGTCGGGCGGTCGTCCCCGTACGACCCGGTGGTCGCGGAGATGATCAGTGCGATCGACGGGCAGGCGCTTTTCGGGACGACGTACGACCTGCAGAACTTCACGACCCGCGCGTACGGGACAGAGGGGAACCGTCGGGCCGCGAGCTATATCGTGGACCGGCTCGCGGGCATCCCCGGCCTCGAGGTGACGTCGCCCGTCGACCCGTACGGCAGCATTGTCGCGACCCTGCCCGGGGCGAACGCGACGGCCGGCGGCGAGGTCGTCGTTGGTGCCCACTACGACAGCGCATCGTCCGACCCGAACCGGGCCCCGGGCGCGACGGATGACGGGTGCGGGGTCGCGACCGTGCTGGAGCTCGCCCGGGTCATGAGCGCGCACCGGTACGACCGGCCCATCGTCTTCGCGTTCTGGAACGCGGAGGAGACCGGGCTCTATGGGAGCCACGCCTACGCCCGGAACGCCTCGCTCGCGGGCCGGGAGGTCCTCGTGTATCTCAACTACGATGCGGGGTACTGCGACCCCGAGGGCGAGTTCGTCCTGGACATCACGCACGACCAGGCCTCGCGCCCGCTCGCCGAGGCGATGAGTGCGGCGAACACCGCGTACGGGCTCGGGCTGACCCTGACCTTCAACCGGAACCCCGGGGACAGCGACTACACCTCGTTCCAGGGTTACGGGTTCCCGGCCCTCGATCCCTACATCCCGGGGGACTACGAGGAGTACCACACGCCCGCGGACACGGTGGACGTCGTCACCCTGCCGTACGCGAAGAAGATCGCCCAGCTCGGCCTCGCCCTGCTGGCGGAGACGGCAAAGGTCTCCGACGTGGTCAGGGTGTCCGGCGGTGTGGGGGCACCCCGCGACCTGAACCGCGATGGGAAGTTTGAGGACGTGAACGGCAACGGGCGAAAGGACTTCGCCGATGTCGTGCTCTACTTCAACCAGATGACCTGGATCGGGGCGAACGAGCCGCTCCCCGCGTTCGACTACAACGGGAACGGGAGGATCGACTTCGCCGACGTTGTCTGGCTGTTCAATAACCTCTGATCTCATTGTTAGCGGCACGGGACGGCCTGTGCTGCCCGGGATCACAGGGCGAATGGAGTGCATGGACGGGCCTGGGTATGTCGTCGATCTCGTCCGGCGCCGCGCCCGGGCCTGCCCCAGACCACCAATCGGTGCGCGATCGTCACGGACCATCCCGATGACCTGGTGGATGTCCTCGTCGCCGTTCAGCGCGCTCGAGCGAACGGTGTTTTTCCGGCGCGCCGGCGTGGTGATCGACTTCGCTGGCTGAGAGAAAAAAGAGGATCCCGCCTCCAGCGGCGACACATCCGTGCCGAGGAACCCGAACGCTCGACTCTGCAGGTCATGCGACAGCGCCGGAGGCAGCGGTCGGGGCAACCGGATCGCTGGCATCCGCGATAGCTTTTTCGTCACACCACGACGTCGACCTGGACGACGCCCTCCATCCGCGATGGGCAGGGTGGTGCTCGGCGTCGCACGGTCCTCACGACGAGGCGGATGGCGTCCAGGATCATGGCCCTGACCTGCTCCCGGAGCATCACCTGCTGGGGACTCTTTCCGTTTCCGGCAACGGAAGCGACCATACTGGTCTTCGAGACCGGGTTTGCGCGATATGGTGTACCCCACCACGATACTCACGAATCATGGCTCGCAATCCGTCTCCAACCTGAAGACGAAGGCCCCGTGTCATGTCTTCGAGCGTTTCCTCGAACACGATTCCGCTTGGCATATCGTCGCCCGAAGAAACCATCCACAGACGAATGGGAAGATCGACCGGTTGATCGCAGCTGGATTAACCATGGACGATGTCGTCGACTGGCAGAACAGAATCAGACCTCATGCCAGTTTGAACGATAAGGTCCCGACACGGTCTCGTTGAGCCACTGCTCCCTCAACGGATCATCGGGTGTGCCCCAGGGTGGTTGCGTGAGCGAAATGTTTTGGTGCCTCTCCAGGTTTTTTCATGGCAAGAAATATACTGCGGCATCACATTCAGACGTTGTATATGGTGCAATCGATATGATCATCGCCCGTCTTCTTGTGTCTCTCCTCTTCATCTGCGCCCTCACGGGCGCGGCGCTCGCCGCCGAGGTCGCGGTCTCCACGAACTCGGCTGACCAGGTCAACCCCGACGTCTCTGGAAATTACATTGCCTGGGAGGACCATCGTGGACTCGTCTCCAGGATCTATCTCTACGCGATCCCGTCCGGGAAGGTGACGATCATCCCGCCGCCGACGCTGGATTCGAACCAGTACCAGCCGGCGATCTGCGGCGACAGTGTCGTCTTTGTCTCGCATTCCAAGGCCGGCTACGAGGTCCGCCTCTACTCGATCGAGAGCGGGACCTCGACATCGATCCGCTCACATGCGGAACTCCTCGAGGAGCCCGACGTCCACGAGACCTTGACCCGGGTCACGGTCGTCTGGACGGAGTATGCCCAGAACGACCCGTACGGTGCCGCGAACAGCGACATCTGGCTCCAGTCGAGACCGAAAGGAATCGGTTTCACTGAAACCCGGCGCCTCAGCAACGGCGGGTACGAGACGTCCCCGCGAATCTCCAGGTCCGATGTCGTCTGGATGCACAAGACCGAGGTGCCGGGACTCGACTCCTATCACGGCCCGTATGACGTCTACCGGACGACGACGAGCGGGTCCGCGCCCGTGCTCGTGAGCACCTCGACCGCCGGCGACCGCAACATGGGACCGGACGTCTCGGGAGCGAACGTCGTCTGGCAGGACAGCGATGAGATCGATGACTACGGCGCGCAGGTGCTCCTCTCGGCACTGCCGCCGCCAGCCTCCGGCCCGACGGTCTTCCGGCCGCTCCCCACCGAGACGCCCCCGGCGAGCTGGGCATACCGCGACCCGGCGATCTCAGGCACGAGGGTTGTCTACCTCGAGGGCGACCTTGGCGCCTCGCCGTCGACCAGCAGGCTGAAGGTCGCGGAGGTGGGCTCGACAACCTCGGTATCCCTCACCTCGAGCACGACGGTCTTCAACCCCTGCATCGACGGGACGACCGTGGTCTGGCAGGACCGCCGGGCTGGCAATTTTGATATCTACATGGCGACGATGACCCCGACCCCGATCTCGGGCTGCACCGTGATCACAGCGCCCGGGTTGTACACCCTCGAGGCCGACATCGTCGACTCCTCCTGCCCGGTCGCGATCGATATCCAGTGCTCCGACGTCTACCTCGATGGCCAGGGGCACCTGGTCGACGGCCGGGATCTCCCGGGAACCAACGGCATCCGGGTCCGCGACTATGAAATAATCATGGGACAGGAAGCCTTGGTACTATCGACGAACGTGCAGATCGAAGATATTCGCCTGACCGACTGGGGCACCGGGGTGCGGGCCATTGGCAGCGACAACCTCTCGCTCTCGGGGGTGTCGGCATCGAGCGGTGTCGACGGCATCGTCCTCGACCCGTTTTGCGGTGACGGCGTACTCACCTCCTGCTCCATCACCGATAACAGCGGCGACGGCCTCTGGGTCGCGGATAACTCCGGCGCCTATATCATGAACTGCACGATCGCGCGAAACGAGGGGCACGGTGCGTTCTTATTTACATCGGGGATGGACGTCCGTGACAGTGTGATCGCCGAGAACGGCCGCGACGGCATCAATCTGGACCGGGCGGGCCTCCTTCTGCACAACTCCACGGTCCGGGACAACGGGGAGAGTGGTATCAATCTGTACAACGTGGTGTCCGCCGTCTGCATGATCGAAGGGACGACCATCACCGGAAACGCGATCGGCATCTCCGACGAAAACATCTACGGGGGCGGACGGGTCATCTACAACAACCTCTTCAACAACACCCTCAACGTCGTGTCGCAGGCCGTCAGCCAGTACAACACGACGGTTGCGCCCGGTCCAAACATCATCGGCGGCCCGTTCATGGGCGGCAACTTCTACGCACAGCCGAACGGACAGGGCTTCTCGGAGACTCACGCGGATAGCAACG
>CAYLUL010000048.1:0-759 GCA_964386835.1 uncultured Methanospirillum sp. | reverse complement strand
CGGCACCGAGTACACCAATGACCCCGTGATCGACCACCTGCCGCTCCACAGGCCAGGTACCGTACCGACCGTCGCTCCGGTGATTGTCGTGCAGGCCGAGGATTACCTGGCCGGCGGCGAGGGGGTCGGGTACCACGACACGACTGCCGGCAACAGCGGCGGCGACCTGTACCGGCAGGACGATGTCGATATCGCACCGCTCGGCTTGAAGGGGCACGTGGTGACGCGGATCGCCGAGGGAGAATGGACGAGGTACCAGGTCTGGAGCGACGCTGCGGAGAACCATAACTACTTGCTCAGCCTCCGCCTCGCGGGCTGGGCCGATGGCCAGACCATCACCGTCGATGTCGCCGGCATGACGGGGAGCATCGACGTCCCGGTTCCGGTAACGGGGTCGGCCACGACGTACGGATATGGAAACGCCTCGATTCGGCTGAAGCCAGGGTTGAACACGATCCAGTTCACGTACCACGGGAGCGCGATGAACTTCGACTCCTTCATCCTCGACCCGACGACGATATCGCCGGTGAAGGTCGTCCCCGGCGGAATTGGCATGCCGACGTGGCTCACGGTCCCCGATACGTACGACGATGTCAACGGCAACGGCCGAAAGGACTTCGCCGATGTCGTGCTCTACTTCAACCAGATGACCTGGATCGCCGCGAACGAGCCCGTTGCCCTCTTCGATTACAATGGGAACGGCCGGATCGACTTCGCCGACGTTGTCTGGCTGTTCAATAACCTCTGATCTCATTGTTA
>CAYLUL010000047.1:0-12103 GCA_964386835.1 uncultured Methanospirillum sp. | reverse complement strand
CGAGCCCACCGCGACAATGACTGTCACGGTAACCGCGACGCCGACAGGAACGCCCACGAAGACGCCCACGGTCACAGCGACGAAGACGCCGACCCAGGTGAAGACCCCAACGTTGACAGTGACACCGGCGAAGACGCCGGCACCCACCAAGACGGCGACCAAGACACCGACCGTGACGAAGACACCGACGAAGACGACGGTGCCGACGAAAACACTGGCAACCCCTTCAACCCCCGAGGGCAGACCCACCACCGGTAAGACAACGGTCCCGACGACAAAGACCACTGGCCCCAGCTACCCGTCCACTACCGAGCCATCCGGTCCTTCCGATACCACGGGCCCCGGTTTCCCGACCACCACCGGGCCTTCCGGCCCCTCGGATACCACCAGAACCCGCACCCCGTCCACCACCGGGCCTGCTGGCGGCACCACGACAGGGATACCATCGGTGAGCCCCACGGCACCGCAGACCATCTCCCCATGGCCGAGCGTCACGATCCCGGCAGACCTCTGCCCGGTCCTGCCCGGCCCCACAGGACCCGTCACCGTGATCGACCGGTCGACCGTGATTGAAGCGCCCGGGTACTACGTCCTGGGCACGGGCGTGGTGAACACCACGGCCGCCGTCTGGCTGGACGTCCGGGCATCGGACGTGACGATCGACGGGATGGGCCGGCGGATCGACGGTGTCGACAGGACCGGCTCATACGGCATTCGCGTGCGCGGAGACGGGCCGCTGACCAACGTCACGATCTACAACCTGACCGTCACCGACTTCGCCTACGGCATCGCGTTCGAGCGGGTGAGCAAGGGCCTCATCCTCCACGTCGACGCCTCGTCGAACACCTACGACGGGATCCAGGTGATCGGCGGTCACGACAACCGGATCGAGTGCAGCATCATCCACCGCGACGACGACGGGATCAACCTGGTCGCGACCGATAATGCAGTGGTCAAGCACAACATTATCACCGAGAACGTCCGCGGCTCCGGGGTCCACCTCTCGAAGGGGTGCAATGGGGCGACGGTCCTTGGAAACATCATCGGCGCAAACGATGAGGGGATCGAGGTTGACGGCGTCTCGAAGGCGCTGATCCGCGGCAACCGTATCTTCGGGAGCAGGTATTACGGCCTGAACCTGACGACGGCGACAGACCTGTCGGTCGTCGACAACGCCTTCAACAACACAGCCAACCTCCGCGTGCCGACCGGGCCGTTCTCGGGCACCTGGTGCCAGGAGCCGCCTATGCTTGGCCCGAACGTGATGGGCAACCTGTATGTTGGCGGCAACTACTGGGGCACGCCGAACCGGACCGGGTTCTCCGACCTGACTCCCGACGCGAACGGGGATGGATTCGTCGATGAGGCCTGCACGCTGCCGGGCGGCATCGGAATCGACCGGTACCCGCTCGGCCCGTCCCTCTCCGTGACCGGGGAGACGGGTACCCCGGGGCCGACCGGCACGAACGCTGGGAGCGGCTCCGACTCCGACCCGTATGCGGGCACCCCCTCTGGAACGGATGGGACGGAGCGCCCGGCAGCGTCGGGTAGAGACGGTGTGATAGGGCCCGAAGCAACCATCTCGGGATCGATCCCAGCCTCGACAGTACCGGGTCTCCCCGTACCATCAGGCGGCATCCCGGCCAGTACCACGGCACCCTCACCGACACCGACGCCCGAGCCCGGGATACTTCTGGCCCTCGCAGCCTGCGGTCTCGCTGCTGTCTTTTTCTCGCGGAGAGGGTGACCCCCTCCCCCCTCTTTACCTTCACACCGCGGTGCACGGCTATTATACCGGTGCCGCTCATATCGGAGGTGTGGCACCAGGCGGGGGACCGCCGGTGCCGGAGGCATGCATGATACGCTACAACTCGGTTGTCCTCTTCAGCGAGGACGTGCCCCGCCTGCGCGATTTCTACCGCGACCTCTTCGGCCTCGAGGTTCAGCTGGACCTCGGCGGAATGGTGAGTTTCACGTGCGGCATCTCGATCTGGGAGATGGACGACGTGCGCGAGATGGTCTACGACGGGCTCGAGCCCTCGACGGTCGAGCGGCCCCGCCAGGAGTGCTACTTCGAGACCGACGAGATCGAGGGCTTCATCGAGAGGCTCGGAGACGGGATCCGGCTCGCCCACCCGTTGAAGACCGCCCCCTGGCAGCAGCGGGTCGTCCGGTTCTACGACCTCGACGGCAACCTGATCGAGGTCGGGGAGGCGATGGACGCGGTCGCCCGAAGGCTTGCGGCCGATGGCAGGACGGCCGACGAGGTCGCCGCACTCACGCTGATGCCGGCCGAGTTCGTGAACGCCGTGTTCGGAGGTGGAGCGGATGCCTGACCCGGTCATGACCTGCCAGAGCTGCGGCATGCCGCTTGCCGCCCCCGGGGACCGGGGAACGGAGGCGGACGGCACCCCGAGCCCGCACTACTGCCGGTACTGCTACCGGGACGGCGCCTTTGCCGAGCCTGATATCTCGATCGAGCGGATGGCCGAACGGGGCGGTGAGATGATGGCCACGATGTTCCAGATCCCGCCCGAGCGGGCCCGGGACTTCACCCTCCAGCAGCTCCGCCCCCTCCTCCGCTGGAGCGGCCAGCTGATCCCCTCCTGCGGAAGCTGCGGCATGCCACTTCAGGACGAGGGCGACGCCGGCACCGAGGCAGACGGGAGCCCGAGCACCCGCTACTGCGTCCACTGCTATCGTGACGGGACGTTCACCCAGCCCGACCTCACCCGCGAGACGATGATCGAGCAGTACGCCCCACTCCTCGCGAAGGAACTCGGGATGCCGCTCGACCAGGCGCAGGCGATGGTCACCGCGTTCACCGCGACCCTCCCCCGGTGGGGCTAGAAGGGACGCAACCATTTTTTTCCGGAAGAGCCGGGGTTAAAAAAGAGAGGTGCAGTATTGAGGGGGTTACCGGGCGCGGGTGGACCCGTCCGAGAGCGTCTGGGCGCCCCGGGAGTTGCCGCCGAACTGGTTGGTGCCGATCTTCAGGTTCTGGCTCTGGATCGCCCAGAGGGCGTAGTCACCGTTCTTCGAGACGGTGTTGCTGGTGATCGTGCAGTGGTCCGAGTCGAAGAGGACCATGCCCGACTGCTTGTGGGACGTCACCTGGTTGGAGGTGATCGTGTTCCCGGACGAGTAGTCGAGGAAGACCCCGTGGTCTTTATTCCCCGAGACACGGTTGCCCTTCAGGGTGTTCCCGGTGGTGAAGTCCACGTAGAGACCCATCCGACCGTTGCCGTTCACCGTGTTGTCGAGGACGCTGTTGCCCTTCGAGTCGTAGACGATCCCCTTGGAGGTTCGCCCCGTCGAGGCCAGCCAGAGGCCCATCTCGCGGTTGTTGGAGATCGTGTTGGACCGGATCGTGTTGCCGGAGCACTTGGACCAGACATAGAGGCCCTGCATGTTCCCGCTCACCGTGCAGCCGGAGATGACGTTGTTGTTCGATTCGCGGAGGCTGATGCCCGCCCGCAGATTGCTCGTTGAGGTGACAGACTCGATCCGCCCGTTGTTCACGTTCTTGAAGTAGATGCCGTCGTACCAGTCCTGGACGCGGAGGTTCTTGATCGTGACGCCGGTGAGCGTCTTCCCGCCGTTGTTGACGAGAATTGCAAAGCTGCCAGAGGCGTCCTTCCCGCGGATGGTATGACCATTTCCGTCGATCGTGACGCCGGACGACTGGACCTTGATCGCAGGGGACGAACCGCCCGTGATGTCCTTCGCGAGGACGTAGGTGCCAGGCGATGAAATGACAGTCGGGCCGGTGATGGTCGTCGCACCGAGAACCGCGGGGATGACCGCGATCAGGACCAGCGCAACGAGACCGGACCTCAAAATCAGGCTGTTCTTCATGCAACCCTTTCGGTTGCAGATACCCCTATAAACCCTTTCCTTTTCACGAGGGGGTCTTATTTTCGACCATCGAAGTTCTGATTCTCAGCAAAGGATATATACTTTCTTGCGATTGTGACGAATTTCGTAATGTGCGCGCGCACGGATATACGCAGATCGGATGGTCCGGGGGTCGAGGTGCCGCACCCCGCCTCTCCCTGCCCGGGCGACGGGGGGGGCGGACCGTTCCCCTCCTCGAGCATGGCAGAGATCCGGCTCCAGTCGAGCTCTGGATCGAACGGGTAGAAGATCTTCTCGCTGGACTCATCGACCAGGAGGCCGAGCGGCTCCACGGAGCCGATCCCCGCCATGCTGGCGAGGGTGTACCGGACCCGGACAACGGGCGTGAGAACCCGGTCGCCGGCGATCACCGGGTCGCCGAGCCGGACCGCATCGCAGGTGATCACTGCCGGGCCTCCCGAACGATAGCGCGGATTTCCGGCCGAATCGCGAGCCGGAGCGCCGGAATGAGCACCCGGATCGGAGAACGGACCTGGACCTCGCCCGCTGCATCCCAATCGAGGTACGGGCCGTTGAAGACCGGGATCGCGTTCAGGCGGAACCAGGGCTGGGCAGCGAGCGCTCCCCGGAGCGCCATCAGGAGGCCGACGGTCTCCCCGGTGATCGCCGCGTCGCCGGTCCCGATCGCCAGGTCAAGCCGGAGCCGAAGGCGGGTCTGCCGCAGGGCGGCGATCATCAGCCGCTGGACGGCCGGCCGGATCGTGAGAACCTGGCCGAGCACCCGGAGCCCCCGGCCGAGCGTGGCCATCGGTCGGGCCCCCGGCTCCTTCGCGGAAGCGGGCGCCGCCGATCCCACACTGTCCTCCGCCGGCTCCTTCGCCTCCTCTCGGGGAACCGGGAGGGGTATGGAGAGCCCCGGCAGGCAGACCTCGAGCCGGCGCTGCCCGTCCTCCTCCTTGAAACGGGCGCCGAGGAGCCCCCAGCGCAGCTCAGCCGCCGCCCGCTTCGGGACGGATTGGACGGTCGCCACGATCGGCACGAAGGTCAGGTACAGAAGAGCGATGACGATCAGGACCACAACAAGGACTGTAAGCGTCAGCAGGACCGGCATCAATCGGAAAGAGGAGTTTGGGGGGATCGGAGTTCAGGACCTGGAAGAGGGGGACAGGTCGTCATCCTCCCGGATCACCACGGTTGGGGTGGTGGTGGATGCGCCTCTCTTCGACGTGATCGCGTCGATCACCTGGGGCACGAGCGACGAGGAGAGCGTCCCGACGAGGTCGGCCAGCTCGGACTTCTTCTTGAGGAGGTGGACCTGCACCCCCGTCGGTCCAGCGACCGTCCCATCCAGGACCACGACCGCGATCGGGTTGACCCCCGCCGCGGCACCGACCGCCGAGCCGTCACCGCCGGCCCCTTCATGGCCTTCACCGGCCATCCCGTGACCGGCGCCTCCGCCGAAGCCGAACCCGTATCCGGAGATCGGGACCATCACCCGGTCGCCCATCACGATCGGTTCACCGACCACATTCTTCGTCGAGATCAGCCGTTCGAGCTCAAGGACCGCCGTCCGAATCATCTCTTCGCCAGACATGTTTGAACCTCGTCCAATAGACGGCACGATCTTATAAATAAAATTCGTACCGTGCCCAGATGTCGTCACAGGCCTGGGTGCCTTCATGCGCGGATCCGAGCCTTCTTGGAAGGCGAATGCATAAGGGGTCGCAGCGCCCACGGGCATCCATGACAGGCGGGGACTGCCCCGGCGACGGGATCGACTGGGTGGACGCCTGGCGCTGCCGGCAGCGGCACCAGCGGACCTCTCGCAACTACATGGACAGCCGGCACCTCTGGAGCCGGGAGGAGAACGCCCGACGCTACGACGCCTCCTCCCGCGACGAATACGGCCCGAGGGTTGCCGAAACCGTGGCAGGCCTCCCGCTCACGCCCACCACCCGGGTACTCGACATCGGATCCGGGCCCGGGACGCTCGCCCTTCCGATCGCCCGGCAGGTCCGCGAAGTCGTCGCCGTGGAGCCGGCGGAGGGCATGACCGCAGTCCTCGCCGAGCACCTGGCACGAGACGGGATCGACAATGTCCGGATCATCACGAAGCGCTGGGAAGACATCGACCCGGCCGTCGACCTGGACCCTCCATATGAGATCGTGATCGCGTCGTTCTCCATCACCATGGAAGCGATCGACGAGGCACTCCTGAAGATGAACGCGGTCACGGCACCGGGGGGAATGGTTGCACTCTACTGGTTCCTCGACCCGTCCTTCTACGACCTTGCCTCCGAAGCGCTCTGGCCCGAGCTCCACGGCGGCCCGTATCGGGGTCGGCCTCGAGCGGACCTGCTCTTCCTCATCCTGGTGCAGCTCGGGCTCCTTCCCCGGGTCGAGGTGCTCGAGTTTGAGCGGACCTACCGGTTCGCCTCGATGGACGAAGCGCTCGATCACTTCTCGCCCCACTTCAGCATCGATGATGAACGGGGCAGGGGCCTCCTGCGGACATATCTGGAGGGGCTCGCCCGACCAGGAACGAGGGGGGAGATCGTGCTCAGCCACCCGTCACGCTACGCTCGGGTCTGGTGGCAGAAGCCCGGGGTGTAACGGCCCGGAACGGGCAGGTCCTGCGCGCAGGTCGGTTTATATCGTGGGGAAGAGAACCTTCTGGATACCGCACGATCCATGAAGCTCCGATCCCGAACCATCCTCGCGCTCGTCCTCCAGCTGATCATCGCCACCGTGGTGATCAGCGCCTTCGTCACGGTCTATTCTCTCGACAACTACAGCGAACTTGAGAAGCGGTACACCATGCAGGACCTGGACCAGGCCCGGTACCGTGTCACAGAGGAGGCGGCAACCCTCTCCGCACTCGTCAGTGACTGGGGGCCCTGGGACGATACCTACCGCTTCGCCGGGGGAGAGGCGCCCAACTATATCGACTCAAACCTGATGCCGGAGGAGGCGGTCTACCCCAACCTGCGCCTCAACCTGGTGGCGTTAGCCGATATCCAGGGCCGGATCCTCTACGGCGGTGTGTACGACTCCCGGAACCGGACCCTGGTCCCCCTCCCCGGGGCGATCGCCAGGGAGCTGACACCCGGGGCACCGCTTGCGAACGTGACCGATCCATCGGGAGGGATGAGCGGGATCCTCCTGGTCGAAGGCCGACCGATGACAGTCGCATCCCGACCGATCGTCCGGACAGACTTTTCAGGCGAACCCCGGGGCGTGGTGTTGATGGGTCGGTACCTCGACGCCGCGACGATGGTCACCCCGGAGGCGGTCTCTGGGCATTCGCTCCGGCTTGCCCAGCTCACGGACGCCAGCCTCGACCCGCCCGTCCTCGCCGCCCTCCAGGCAGCGGGGCCCGGTTCGCCCGGCACGGTGGTCACGCTCGATGATACGACCGTCGCCGGCTACGCCCTCCTCGAGGACGTCCATGGCGAGGACGCCCTGGTCCTCGAGCTCACCCAGGACCGGGGGATCTTCCAGCAGGGGGTCCAGACGACCACCCAGGTCGTCCTGGTCCTCCTCGGGATATGGCTCGCCGCGGGGGCGTTCGAGCTCTTCATCCTCGACCGACTCATCCTCTCCCGGGTCGGGTCGCTCCGGCGTCAGGTTCGTCGGGCTATCGACGACGAAGACCACTCGCGGCGGATCGAGCTCGGGGGTGACGACGAGCTCTCTGGCCTCGCCGATGATATCAACCGGACCCTGGAGACCGTCTACACCACCCAGGCACGGCTTGTTGCGAGTGAGGGCCGGTTTCGCGGGATCGCCGATCTTCTCCCCCAGGTGATCTTTGAGCTGGACACCGACGGCCGACTCACCTACATGAACCGGATGGGTCTCGAGGTCTTTGGCCTCGAGGTCGAGGACCTCGACCGGCATCTCCCTGCAGAGCGCTTCATCGCGCCCGCCGAGCACGAGCGGATGTACCGGGCGATGGACCTCGTGCTCGCCGGGGAGGTCTCAAAGGGAGGGATCTACACGATGGTCAGGCGAAACGGAACCCGCCTTCGCGCCTTCGTCAACTCGGCACCGATCCTCGAGAACGGGATCGCCATCGGTATCCGGGGGAGCATCTTCGACCTCTCCGAGCGCCTCACCCTCGAGGAGGCCCTGATCGAAAGCCAGGAATATCTCAGGTCCCTCCTCACGTCGGCTCCCATCGGCATCCTGGTCGTCGACCGGGAGACCGAACGGGTCCTGGACGCGAACCCGGCGGCCCTCGCGATGTTCGGGGCTGAGCAGGAGGACGTGGTCGGACAGGCCTTTGCGGAGGTGGTCCGCTCAGCGGGGCTCAAGAAGGGGACGCTCTCGGTGCAGGGCCAGTCGGCGCTTGAGACCGAAGGAGTCCTGATCACACGGAGCGGCGAGGAGCGATCGGTTCTCCTCACCGCTGCGCCCGTCACCCTGAAAGGGCAGAGCTGCACCTTACTCGGCTTCATGGATAACTCCGAGCGGCACCGGGTGGAGGAGGAGCTTCGGGAGAGCACCACGCTGATCACCGGCATCCTCCAGGCCTCTCCTGTCGGGGTTTTCCGTCTCGACTCGGGCGGGCGGTTCGTCTTCGCAAACGATACCTGCCACCGGATTCTCGGTCTCCCCCAGGAGGCGCTCTATGGCCGGCACTGGGTGGACATCCTCGCTCCCCATGATCGGGAGGGGGCCCTCGCACGGACGGCAGACGCCGTCCGGGAGCGGGGATTGGTGCGCGGCGAGACCCGGTACGTCAATCCCGGTGGGGGGGTCCGCTGGCTCCATGGACAGGCCGTCGCTCTCGTCGATCGGCCTGAGGAGGAGACCGACTGGGTCGGGACGATTACGGATGTCACAGAGCAGAAGGAGATCGAGAGGGCGCTCCGCGAGAGCGAGGAGAAGTACCGGGCGCTCACCGAGAACAACCCTGATGTGCTCTTCTCCGCCCGCCTGGACGGCGTCGTCACCTACGTCTCCCCGCAGGTCAACCGCTACGGCTACCTGGAAGCGGACCTGGTCGGCGTCTCGATCTTCTCACTTGTCCATCCTGACGAACGACCCCGTATCGCGGCGGATCACGCACAAGAGATCCATGCGAACGCCCGGTTTGAAGCGATGTTCAGGGTTCTCGATCGATGGAGCAATATCTACTGGGTCGAGGCGAAGAGTTACCTCCAGCTCGACTCCTACGGCCGACCGATCGGAACCTTTGGGGTACTCCGCGACATCTCCGAGCGCAAACGGGGCGAGGAGGCGATCGAGCTCGCCAACAAGAAGCTCAACCTGATGAACAACATCACCCGGCACGACATCCTCAACACGATCACCGGCCTGCTCGGGTGCGTGGACATGGCGGAGGCGACCACCTCCGTCGAGGAGCGCCGGGCCCTTCTCCAGGACATACGGAACCTGACCGGCCAGGTCCAGCGGCAGATCGCCTTCACCAAGGAGTACCAGGAGGTCGGGGTTCACCTTCCCCGGTGGCAGAATGTGCTGGCCATCCTCGGGAGGGTCGTCATCGGCTTCGAGCGGGCCGGGCCGGCGATCCGGATCGACCTGCTCAACGCCGAGATCTATGCCGACCCCCTCGTCGAGAAGGTATTCTACAACCTGGTCGACAACGCGATCCGCTACGGTGGCCCGGTCACGACGATCCGGTTCTATCTTCTCGTCGCCGACGAAGGGCTCACCCTCGTCTGCGAGGACGACGGGATCGGCATCCCCGAGGACCAGAAGCAGGCGATCTTTGAGCGTGGTGTCGGGAGAAACACCGGCATGGGCCTCTTCCTCAGCCGGGAGATCCTGGGCATCACGGGGATCACGATCGTTGAGAACGGGCCCTATGGGTCCGGGGCCCGGTTCGAGATCTTCACTCCCCGCGGGACATACCGGTTCACCAAGTGAGCCCGATCGAATGAGCTTAATAGGGTTTGGAGGTGGACGATAGAATGAACATAGACCGGTGATCGGAGCGGGACATGTCGAAAGGAGCCATACTGGTCGTCGAAGACGACGATATCATCGCAAGGGTACTGGACTGGCGATTACATAACCTCGGGTATACGGTGAGCGGACGGGCGTCGACCGGGGCGGAGGCGATGGAGATGGTCGTCCAGAACCGGCCGGACCTGGTCCTGATGGACATCAACATCCAGGGAGATATCGACGGGATCGAGACGGCGTCGATGATCAAGAAGGGGTTCAGCATCCCCGTCGTCTATGTCACCTCCCACTCCGACGGCCCGACCCTCGAGCGGGCGAAGGCGACGAAGCCGGACGGTTTCATCATCAAACCGTTCGGGGATGACGACCTGCGGGTTGCGATCGACCTGGCCCTTCGGAGCTGAGCGTTCCAGGTTCGGATCACTGGGGCCGGCGATCCGAGCTCAAAAAAGGGAATAGACCCGGCCCAACCGGTCAGGTGACCGTCTGACGACCCTCGACCGCGAGCGCCGGGCGGTCCGTGAGTGACGCGACAAACCGCTCGATCCGGTTGACCGCTTCCACGAGGTCCTCATTCGAAACCGCGTACGCACACCGGATGTGCCCGGCACCGCCCTCACCGAAGACCGAACCAGGGACGACCGCGACATGCTCCTCGGCCAGGAGCTGCTCGGCGAATGCCACGTCGGAGAGCCCGGTCGAGGCGATCGATGGAAACGCGTAGAACGCCCCGTCCGGCATGTGGCACGCAAGGCCCGCCCGGTTGAGCCCCCTGACAAAGAGGTTTCGACGGAGGCGGTACGCCTCGACCATCGCATCCTTCTCGGCCCGCGCCGAGCGGAGCGCCGCGAGCGCGGCCACCTGGCCCATGCTCGGGGCGCAGAGCATCACGTACTGGTGGATCTTGAGCGCGGCGTCCGCAAGCGCCGGCGGAGCACAGACGTACCCGATCCGCCACCCGGTCATCGCATAGGATTTCGAGAACCCGTTCAGGGTGATGGTGCGCTCGCGCAGCGAGCCGATCGTCGCCGACGGCACGTGGGCCTGCTCGTAGCTCAGCTCTGAGTAGACCTCGTCCGAGAGAAGGACCAGGTCGTGGTCCTCGACCACATCCGCCACCCCTTTCAGGTCGGACGCGGTCATGATGGCCCCCGTGGGATTGTTGGGGAAGTTCATGATGAGGGCCTTCGTCTTCGGCGTCACTCGCTCCATCATCTGATCCGTGGTCAGGCGGAACCGGTCACGCTCCTGGCAGGGCACCGGGACCGGTACGCCACCCGCAAGGGTCACACAGGGGGCGTAGGAGACGTAGGACGGCTGGGCGACGAGCACCTCGTCACCCGGGTCCGTCACGGCCCGGATCGCAATGTCAAGACCCTCAGAGACCCCGCTGGTGATGATCATCTCGGTCTCGGGGTCATAGCAGAGCCCATAGTCGCGCGCGAGATCGTCCGCGATCCGTTCGCGAAGGGCCGGCATTCCCCGGTTCGAGGTGTACGAGGTCTGGCCCTGCTCGAGGGCGACCATGCAGGCGTCGATCGCCTTCCACGGGGTCGAGAAGTCGGGCTCTCCGACGCCAAGGCTGATCACGTCATCCATGGTCTGGACCAGATCGAAGAACCGCCGGATCCCCGAGGGAGGGATCTCCCGGGCCGCCCGTGAGACTGGGTCGCGCATGGTTCCCTCCTAAAACGAGTACGGCTGCCGCTCACCGCCGCCATCGCGGCTGCCCATGAGCGTCCCGTTCTCTTTATACGACTTCATGATGATGTGCGTCGCGGTCTCACGGATCCGCTCCATCGGAGCGATGTGCTCGGAGACGAACCGGGCGATCTCCTGCATGTCCCGCCCGGTAACCAGGACGTGGAGGTCGTAGGTGCCGGTGATCAGGCGAACCGATCGGACCTCCTCGAACCGGGCAATCCGTTCCGCCAGACGGTCGTACCCGTGGTCGCGCTCGGGCGAGACCTTCAGCTCGATGATCGCTGAGACCTCCGCCTGGCCAGAGCGGGTTCGGTCCACAATCGCGGCGAACCGTCGGATCACGCCCTCCGCCTGGAGGGAGCGGATTCGCTCCTCGACCTCGGCGGCCGGCACCGTGAGCATCGCGGCGAGTTCCTCCGTCGGGATGCGACTGTTCTCCTCAAGGAGCTGTACGAGCGTTGTATCGGTTGCGTCCATGTTTACCATCACCACCGGAGTGTCTTCTTGACCCAGGTCTTGTCCATCTGGGAGAGACCCTGTTCGGTCAGCCGCGGGTCCTTCGTGATGACCTCCTGGATCTTGCCCGAGTTCGCGTCGAACCACATCT
>CAYLUL010000046.1:0-12329 GCA_964386835.1 uncultured Methanospirillum sp. | reverse complement strand
CGTTCGGTCCAGGTGTCCGCGTTCGGGAAGAGGATCACGTCGGGGTCGATCGCCTCGACGAGCCCGAAGAGGTCGCCGAGCACGGTCTGCTCGTCGCCCTCGATCCGCCGGGCCCGGCCGCTCTCGGTCACGGTGCAGCAGCCAACACGATCGGACCGGGCAGGGTCACCGTCGACCGCGATATCGGTCGTAACAAGGTCCTGCGCGAGGGTCATCGAGAACCGCTCCTCGCCTGGCCCGGCACAGGGCAGGAGGCGGTGCTCAGCGAGATAGCGCTGGTCCCGGCGGACGTCGGCGTTGTAGCACTGCGCGCCGTAACTCGTCTGCCGAATGACCGCGTCGGCCACGTCCTTGCCGGCGTTAATGCGCCAGCCCGGCCGCTCGTCGTGGATGGTTCGCACGGTCGCCGGCTCCGCGCCGCACTCGGCGTCGAGCGCCTCGACGAGCTCCCAGTGACGGACCGGGTCGTCGAGGGTGAGGAGGAACGACGGCGAGCAGGGCGCCCGCTCAACCGCTCCGCCCGGGCCCCAGAGCGCGACCCGGTCCCGCTCGACCGATGAGTCAAGGATCCACATGGTCAGTCTCCGTCGCCACTGGCCGACCTGGGACCTTTTCTCCACCGGTACTTTCCCGAGTCGTGGCGGAGCGGGACGCCGCTGGCGGCCAGGGACTGACGGACCGCCGTGAGGGTGTGCTCAGATCGGACTGAGAGATACTCAATCGTTGCGCCGGATTCGTCGGCTGCGGCCATTTATGCCCCGTTCGTCAAAAAAATCTCCCATATACGTTGCTGGGGGTTCCGGATCGGGACCCCTTCGGCTACGAGGTACCTCTTGATGGTATGATGATGGACCCCGGCAAGGGATGCGAGGGCTGCAACCGTTGCGCCGGCCAGGTAGGCCGCGACGATCTCGGCCCCGTGCTGTTCGAGCACGGCCTGGACGTGGCGTTTTTGCTCTCGAAACCGGTAGCCGAGCGCGCCGGCCCGGCGGAGCCGGTCGCGGACGATCTCCCTCGAGATGCCAGTCCGGCCTGAGATCTCGGAGACGGTCGCCCCCGCGGTCCTGAGACGCGCGATCGCTTCGACGACCTCCGGCGGCTGGCGGTACCCATCGGCGCGGATGCCGGCTTCGATGGCGGCGAGTCGCTCGAGGAGCTCCCCGGCTCCCGCTGCGTTTGAAGTATCCCTGCCGGTCGATGGGCCGGGATCCGTGCGAACCGCGAGCCCGGCTGGTTCCGTCCCGCTCACCATCCCCGCACCTCCTGGTCTCCGGCTCTTCTGGTTCGCCCCGTCCGTCCGTCTGGCTGGTGCCGGGGAAGGGTGGTGGGGCTGCGTCCGTGGTTGTCGTTCATGCTGAGAACCTCCCCGTCGTCGCTGCTGCCGCGGCGGCGAGAGAGACGATCCTGGTCATGAAAGGCTATCAACGGTGAACCTCGCGGTGCGAAAGTGTTCGAAGACGGGGATGAGAAGGGAACGAGGGAGGGTCAGAGGGCATTGAAGAAGGAGGTTAGTGGTTTGTTTGACGCGATCCCTTGAGCATTATGCGCGAATACCTCCGCTCAGATTCCCGATAACACGTTAGAATCATTTCCAATCAGGTCCAGTAACGTGCTTTTTGGGGTCGTGCGAAATGCGTTCCCACAGTGCCAATTGACGGAATCGCGCATGGCGGAGCTTGTCCGTGGCGCATGTGCGAGAAGCCCGCAGGTGCTCCAAGCACGCGGAGCGGGCTGGCGCTCCTCGTTCCGTGTTCGTGGAATAAGAAGACGCTCGGTCATGTTCACTCGTCCTCTCTGTTTCGCTTCGGTTGATCGGGCTGACGAAGACACACCCCGCTGTTCGCAGGCTCGTGGCGGAGATTGTTGTTCCGGCCCCCTCATACAGGATGCCGGAATATCCCTGAAGAAACACATGATATCAGATTCTTTTACCGAAGTATGCCCCTCGTACAAGGTTTGCTTTTTCCAAGGCCCACTTCTCTACACCCATCTTTCGGATCAAAGCCAGGTTGTAAACCTTCAGGTTGTGCGGGACTCCGGCCGGCAGGTTCGCCAATGGCTGGAATTTGTCGCACGGGAAATCTGTGCAGTCGGCACAGGTCTCGATACCTTTTGCGACGACACAGGAGTAGGTCTCGCACTGCCGTGCGCCGTGCTTTCGCCCGAGCGGACAGATACCGTTCACGCTCCGGCAACCGCTGCATGCTGCATCGTCGTAGAAAACACCAACGTCAGTCATGATCTGCTTCCGGATCTCCTCATCCGATTGTGCCAGATGTACCGGGCAGTTGAAACAGTCGAGACCGCACGGGGCGGTCATTTTGTGGTAGTCAGGTGCATCGACCTCTTCTTTCATGCATTTACAGGATTACGTGAAAACGAAATATATTTGAAGGTAATTCCACTATACTAACTGGATTCAACAGCATGCGCAAGGACGAGATTGAGAGCCGGATCGTGCAGATAGAGAAAACCCTCCGTGACCTGCACACAGGTCAGCGGGATATCAGCAAGACCATTGTTACCGAACTCCGTTCGTTCCAGTCGCTCCTTATCGAAGAGAAGATAGAGGCCATGCGTCAGCAGCTCGGCCAGGGGTACCAGCGGCTCCTCCTTGACATGGTCCTTTCCGGTGCAGAGCGCGAGTTCGAGCGGGTCTGCCCGGATCCCTGCGATGTCTACAATCGGCAGGAGTGCATCGAGATCACCCTGAAGCGGCTGCGGGAATTTGGAGAACGCCT
This sequence comes from uncultured Methanospirillum sp., assembly GCA_964386835.1. Classification (GTDB taxonomy): domain Archaea; phylum Halobacteriota; class Methanomicrobia; order Methanomicrobiales; family Methanospirillaceae; genus UBA288. The sequence continues at coordinate 9,588 of CAYLUL010000046.1, read as the reverse complement.
GAACCCGGAGAGTACAGACCAGTTTATCGACGATCAGATTCGGCAGGACCGAGAGATAGCGGACCGCTACCTCCGGAACAGCCAGCAGTGCAATGCCTGCATTGAGGTATTCTCTCTTGAACGCGACCGGATGATCCACGCGATCCGGGACCTTTCGGTGATCCGGCAGTCCCTGAAACGGCAGAACCACGATATCCTGATCTCCGAGTTGCCAGAGGAGCTGGTCCTCTCATCCATCATCGAGCCGCTGGCGAACCCGGTGCGCTTTTCCATGATCAAAGCGCTTTCGAATGGCAGCATGTCGTTTTCGGAGCTGAGTGCACTCACCGGACGGAAAGGAGGTCATCTTCTCTTCCACATTACCCGCCTTATCGAAGCTGGACTCGTGATCAAATCGGAGACAAGCGGGCTCTATACCCTTACAGAAAAGAGCATGGGTGTATTGAATATGGTCCGAAATCTCTACACCTGTTGATCTGGTGTTCATTCATTCCATTTTCAGCAGATGGAGGGGGGTTATTTCTTTCAACTTCTGTCTATCACATCATGATTGGGCATCTTTCTGGATTCTACATCAGTGTCGCAACCCTCACACCGCCCAATAGTGATATGCGGGTATGAAGGCCGGTCGAGACGGTTCATCTCCACGGGCTAACACCCGTTCCGAGTTCGATCTTCTAAAAAATGTCATTGTAAATATAATCAATTCGACATTTTTACTAAGAGAGCAAAAATTGCCCGAATTTCGGGCGGCATACCCCCGCCCAGATTCGAACTGGGGTCGTCGGATCCAAAGTCCGGCATGATTGACCGCTACACTACGGGGGTTCCGTGTTGACTCACCTGCGCTCCATGAACGAAGCTGATGACAAGGTGGCAGGTACTATTCTACGACTGAGTATATGGGCATGCTCCTCTTGGTCGGATCCCGCTTGCTGGCAATGAAGGGAAGACCGAACCTCCTTCTCTCACCCCGCGATCGGTTCTTACTCCTTCCTCGCTGACCTCTCCACCTGAAAAACCGACCGTCTCGTCCGAAAAAGGATGTTTGACGTACGTGATGGCCGGGAAACGAACGATGAATGCCGGTCGAGCGACGCGACACCTCGCGATCCATCAAAAAAAGGTCAAAACGGGCTAGCCCGGAAATGTATGACGCGGAAAATCACCGAAAGATACGACCAGTGCGCTCAGGCGTCGGGTGGTCCATGTCACTCGAGATAGCAGAACGGGTCCTCAGCAGAGAGATCGCCGTCCTTCGCGTGTGCCCTGACCCGGCATCCCCCGCCGCAGAACTCGAAGTACCCGCACGATGAGCACTTTCCTCCGACTCTCGCGTCCCGGTTTCGGAACCGCGCGAGCACCGGATGGGTCGAATTTGCCCAGAGTGTGCTGAACGGTGTCTCCCGGACGTTCCCGACCAGGAACTCGGGTAGCCTGGCGAACTGGCATGGATAGACATTGCCGAACGGATCGATGTTCGCCACCCGGTATCCCGCACTGCATCCCCCCTTCAGGGACGCCAGGAGCGCCTGGGCGTCCTCGAGGTCCTCGGACCCGTCCTCTTCCATGGCCCTGAGAAGATGGACGCAGTCCTGGGGGGCATCAACCGTCAGAAACTCGATGATGCCCGGTTCCGCATCCCGTGCTCTCCGGTAGAGGATATCGAGCGCCTCTTGCACTTCCTTTGGGCCAAGCTGGACCTGCTCGTATGCATCTCTGCCCCTCCCGCTCGGGACAAGCCAGTAGAGGCAGAATCGCGCCGCCCCCAGAGAGAGCGCGAGGTCGATCAATGCCTCAAGTTCGGCGTTGTTCTCTCGCGTCAGCGTAACCCGTACGCCACACCGAACTCCGGCGGCGTGACAGTGAGCGAAGGCCGCCACCGACCGATCGAACGCTCCCGGGGAACACCTGACCCGGTCGTGCGTCGACGCCGTCGCGCCGTCAAGAGAGATACCGGCGTACTCGATCCCGTGCTCCCGGATCCGTTTCGCGATCTCAGCGGTGATCATCGTGCCATTCGTGCTCATGGCGAGCCTGATCCCCTTGCTGGTGGCATGGTCTGCCAGTTCCCAGATGTCAGGACGGAGAAGCGGTTCCCCTCCGGAGAGGAGGATGAGAGGGACACCCATGGCTCCAAGATCGTCGATGACAGCGCACGCCTCTTCCGTGCTCAGTTCTTCCCCCGCATTGCGTCCCGGCCCGGATCGACTGTAACAATGCATGCACGACAGGTTGCATTGATCGGTCAAGTTCCAGAAGACCACGGGACGGGGCATCGTGGAGAACCCAAGGTACTGGCTCGGGACAGTCCCCTGCGGTTGGGAACGGTGTTTCATAACCGCGCTCACGGTCCCTCTGCCGTGGAGGCACTGGGTGATCCTGTTCATATCAGGCCGCTCCTGTCTTCACCGACACGGATATTCGGAACGCGCTTGAATTCCCGGGTACTGAAGAGTACGACATAGTCACTGGTCCTGATGCAGGCTGCGATGGACCTGACCTCATCGAGGACAGCAGCCTGGCTGCGTCCGTGATGGACTGTGTAGAAAGAATAGTCCCATCGCCCGGAGACTGGGCGGCGTTCGTAACAGTGCGTGACGCCGCTAGACTCGGCGAGACGTGGACCGATCTCCGCTTGATCGCCGGGTGCCGGCTTCCATGCGACGAGCGCGTTCGCCGTGATTCCGAGCCGGCGTTGGTCGATCCGTGCCCGAAATCGCCGAATCACTCCGGTTGCATGGAGTGTCCGGAGCCTTTCCAGCACCTCGTCTCCACTCACGCCGACCCGTCTTCCGATCTCTTCGAAGGGGCTGGAGATGAGTGGAAGTCCCCGTTCGAGTTCACGGAGGAGAGAGAGATCAACGGAGTCCATGGGCCTTACCTCATATCGCGCGGTGGCCGAAGTCGAAACCGCACATCGATCTTCAACCGTCGAACCGTCGGCAGGTCGAGGGAATCCTCCTCGTTGATCCCGCCCTGCTCCCTGATCTCCTTGAGGATCTCCCGGATGCGCGCATCGTCGGGGGCCGCCACCGTGAACCACAGGTTGAAGTGATGCTGCCTCAGGAAGTTGTGGGAGACCTCCGGATACCGATTGACGATCCCGGCAACGTCCAGGACCCTCTCCTCGGGAACATGCACTGCGACGAGGGTCGCCGCACGGATCCCCATCGGACCTGATTCGATCACCGGGGAGATCCCCCGCAGGATTCCCATTTCCTGGAGCCGTTCCAGCCGTTCCAGGACCCTGTCCTCCGTCATCTTGACCTGTTCGGCAAGAACGGCAAACGGCCGGTCGACCAGTGGCACCCCGTCCTGGAGCGCTTCGAGAAGCATGAGGTCAACCTCGTCAGGGCAGTCGTCGGTCACTCTGCCTCCCCTCCGGGTTGGTACGGACACCACGGGTCCTCTCCCAGGACCTCCCCGTGAACCTCTTCGGGCTGGGCGAGCCCATCGCACCATCCCGTCGAGAAGGCCTTGACTCCGCGGTATGCCCGTGCACGGCAGCCCCCGCAGAGCGTCTGGAAGTCACAGATCCCGCATTTCCCGGTGAAGCGTTCCGGTGTGCGGAGGGCCAGGAAGAGGGGAGAATGGTTCCAGATATCTGAGAAGCTCGCGGTGCGCAGGTTTCCGGCGCTCACTGGCAGGTACGGGCAGGGCGTGACATCACCGTTTGCGTAGATCCGGCAGTAGGAGATCCCGGCAACACATCCCCTGCCCCAGGCAGGGTTTGAGATCCCGGCCTCTTCGGCAATCCGGCGAAACTGTGGGGCGCAGGTCGGACGAATCGCGATATCGCTTCCCTGGTAGCGGGTAAGAACCCGTCGAATCAGGCCTTCGTACTCCTCGGGGCTACAGGGGTCATGCTCGCGAGCACGGCCGGTGGGCACTGGGAAAAAGAGCTGGTAGTCCTGGACTCCGAGGCCCACTCCCAGCTCGATCACCCTCTCGACCTCCTGCAGATCGGACTGCATCACGGACATATTGACCTGTACCCTGATACCCGCCTCGCGACAATGACGGATTGCCTGTACAGCCCGGTTCCACACCCCCGGGATCCCGCGGAACGTGTCGTGGACGTTCGGATCAGCAGAATCAAGGCTCACGGCCACAGCGCGGACTCCAACCTCCTCCAGTCGGTCGGCCATCGATCGGTCGATGAGGAGACCGCTGGTTCCCATCACCATACGAAGTCCTCGCCTGGTCCCGTATCGGATGATCTCAAAGATGTCCTCCCGGAGGAGCGGTTCACCCCCGCTCATGACAACGGTTGGGGTCCCCAGCGCACGCAGCTGGTCGATCACGCTGATCGCTTCCACCGTCGAGAGAACCCCCTCCGCCTCGTGCTCGCCGGCGTCTACGTAGCAGTGGGCGCACTTGAGTGGACACCTGAGGGTCACGTTCCACGAGATAAGCCGTGGGGGTTCGCTCGTCAGGTGGTTCGAGCCTTCGATCTCGGGTGGTTGGTTGTCAGAAGTCGGGTCCCTCATGGTCCTCAGGCTCGGTCCTCTCAAGGATTTGGATAAGAAGGGTTAAGAAACCGGGGGTACCCGCGGGAAGTGGTGTGCACAGGCCCTTAAAGGGGGGGGAGTACACTCTCTCTCCATCCTGGGCTGGTGTCGGCGCTACTATGAACTGCGTCGCATCCGGACCGATGCCGCGTGGGCGAAGAGTCCCTCAGCTCCGGCGATCGCCTCGATCGTATCGCCGATCCGCTCGATCCCCTGGCGACTGATCACCTGGACCGTCGAGGTCTTGGTGAAGTGTGCCACGTTCAGACCGGAGTAACTGGCGGCGTACCCTGCCGTGGGAAGGACGTGGTTCGTCCCGGAGGCATAGTCTCCCGCGGCGACGGGCGCATAAGGTCCGACGAAGATCGAGCCGGCGTTCCTGACGGCGTTCAGCACCGGGAGCGAGTCCTCGACCATGATCGAGAGATGCTCGGGTGCCACCCGGTCCATCGCCTCGACGGCTGCGTCAAGGTCGGAAACGACCAGGAACCCTGAGTGCGTGAGTGCCTGGAGGATGATCTCCTTCCGTGGGGCGATGGAAATCTGACGCTTGACCTCCTCCTGGACCTGTTCGACGAGCCTGCTCTGGGTCGTGATCAGGATGCAGGCGGCGTCGGGGTCGTGCTCGGACTGCGCCAGGATGTCGCCGGCGATGAACGCGGGGTTCGCCGAACCGTCGGCGATGATCCCGATCTCGCTCGGACCTGCGGGGAAGTCAATCTCCGCATTCTCCCGGAGGAGCATCTTGGCGGCGGTTACATAGGCATTCCCCGGCCCGACAATCTTCCGCACTGGTCGGATCGTCTCGGTTCCAAGCGCCATCGCTGCCACCGCCTGGGCGCCGCCTATCCGATATATCTCGGTGACGCCGACGATGTCAAGGGCGACGAGCGTCAGTGGCAGGATGGGGGGCGGGGAGCAGGCGCACATCTCCCTCACGCCGGCGACCCGCGCGGGGATCGCGTTCATGAGCGCCGTTGAGGGGTACGCCGCGCGCCGTCCGGGGATGTACAGCCCGGCACGATCGATCGGCGTTGTCTTGACGCCAAGGACGATCCCGGGCTCGACCTGTTCGAGCCAGAGGTCACGCTCCTTCTGCCGCTCGTGGAACCGCGTGATCCGGGTCTCCGCTTCAACGATCTGCTGGACGAGTACGTCATCCACCTGGGTGTACGCGGCCTCGACCTCCTCTCTCGAGATCCTGACCGAGTCGATCCCGGGCTCGTACTTCCTCGCCATCCGGAGGAGGGCGGCGTCGCCCTCCGCCCGGACGAGTTCTATCACCTCCGATGCGGTCCGCTTCGCCTCGTCCAGGTTCGAACGGCGTTGCTGCAACCACGTCTCCACATCAAGCGCCTGAAGCATGCGGACAGGGTTTATCGCCGACACCGATAAGGATACATCATCAATCCAGGCAACGGAACCTGAATCGAGATCGACTGAGAGCGATCGTCACTCAATTTCTCCTGTACGAGAGCACCCTGAAGATCACCTTTCGATCCGAGAGTGACCACAGGGACTTCGAGTCCTCGTGTTGATGGAGAGGGTAATTGTGCAGGATATCCCGGACTTTGATTGGATTTGTCCAGGTCGATGGGACGTTCATGTTCTGTTAACCGGAGACGACGACGAGTCATTTCATGACCTGGGGACCCAACGAGGAAGAGAATCAAAGTTCCCATCGCTCTTCGAGATGCTCAATACAAACCGGTTTTTCCGAGCAGGGAGTGTCGAGAATGTGGATGTCAACCCCTTCTGCCACTCAAGGCAGTAGAGGTACAGGGCTGGCCAATCACCGTTTCCGGATCGGACGTATCCTCGCAATGGAGGGAAGGCTATCTTCACCGGATGACCGACCAGGGAGAACACGAGTAGAGCGGTGGACAACGAGAACAACTCACCGGACTGGAGAATTCCGGGGATATTTAAAATCGAAACGAGCAGTGAAGGAAGGATTTAAACGCACCCAACCGCGTGCTCTGGTGTGTTCAGGGGGATGTTAACATGGACAGATGAGCAATACGATGACATTCAAGGGCCGGTTGACGATCAGAGACGGAGGGTTGGAGTCCGTCTGGCGCCGACCCTCACTGATCATCCAGAGAGGCATTTTACGGTTTTAAAAAAGGGTCCGGAGCAGTATGTTTGAACGCTCTGGGAGGAATCCGCACAGTGATCCTGCCATGACCGGCAGCCACGCAAATACAGTGTCTTTCGATATGCCCGTGGCAGCGCAGTACTTCGCAAGGTGCGTTTCGCCGAGGTCCTTCCTGTCCATGAAGAGATAGTCGAGGTAGCTCCGGGCAACATCCGCTGCCGGGTCTCCAAGAGCCACCTCCGCCCAGTCGATGATACAATACTTTGAACCGTCAAAGAGGATATTGCCCCCATGGAAATCCCCATGGAGGACTGCGAGCCCGTCTGGGAGGTTCGAGAGCAGGGAAAGTAACCTTTTTCGGTCTCCATCGTCAAGCCCGGGTGCCACGGCGATGTTCCCCATCAGGACCAGTTTGATCGGGCGAAAGTGGGAAGAATTCACCCTGTGCATGGCAACTTGGAGTTCCACCACTCTGTCAAGACACTCGCTTGTCTTTTCGGCAGACCGAAGCATGATGTCCATGATGGATTCGCCCTTCACCTGGTCCATCAGGATGACGGTCCTGCCGTGGAACGTCTCGACACCGTAGACCCTGGGGACCGGTATGCCATGCTCCGCGACGGCTGCCAGGGTAAATGCCTCCTGGAACACCTGGCGTGATGGTTGACCGGACCGGTAGACCTTTGCCACGATGCCGTCGCGGGCGTACACGACAGCGGACATGCCGCTTCCGACCTGGTCGCCATAGCGTTTCGTAAACTCGTCATCGCTCTCTGGAGCTGTGTGTGTGGACGTGCTCGGGTCTGTGTCGGCCATAAAAATCATCTGCCTGAATGTTCCGGAGGATCCGGATATCGGTACACAGTGCTCTCGATGCAATCCTAAAGACTTCGATCTGAGGTGGAGGGACAGAGATCTGGTTCCAGGATGCCGTTGCAGCTCCTCCAAGGAACCCCGTGTTTCTGGCCTCCATCTGCGGATGGAGAATCAGGGCCGGATCTCTCGCTGCATCTCACGGGTAATCCTCCCATCGCCAGCCCCCAATCACACTGGTCGGAATCTATTTGAAAAGCCACATATAGAATCGCAACAAGAAGTGCCTCAAGAGATCGTGATCGCCGTAACGCCGGCGTACCATGAAGGCTCCTGAGCATTCCTCGTTATGACAGACGAATCTGCGAAGGTATCAGCAGCACCTGGAGAATTCGACTTCACGCTGGAGTCCGTGATCCTGCTTGTTCTCGGAATATTCATGGGCCTCTTTGGGCTCCTCCTCTTCTCCATCACGAACGGCGCCCTCCCCTATGCCCCGGACAGCACCTACGGCCTCTTCCTCGTCATCGTTGCGCTTCAGGTCATCACGATGGGCAAGACCCCATTCGGGGATGTCCGCCGGACGTGGCTGGTCATCATCATCGGGATCGCGGTCGGTGTCACGGGTATGCTTGCCTGCTTTGTCCCAGGCCTCCTCTCCGGCATCGTCCAGACACTGGTCGGTGGGATTCTCATGCTGGGGGGTGCGTTCCTCCTGGGACAGCTTCTCCTTCACACAGAGAAAGCAGCCCTCTGGCTCCGTGTTCCCGGCATACTCCGCCACCTCACCGTTGCCTCCGCACTCGTCTATTTCATGGCGTTCCTGCTCGGCATCGTCACCCTCTTCCCTGAAGTAACGACCGACTCGCGCACTGCCGTTCTCCTCCTCCTCGATGGAGCCGCTCTCTTCTACCTGGCCTGGTGCCTCGAAGCCGTAGGCAGGGAATTCCCGATGCAGCCCGGACCGGCCGAACAGGGCCAAAAGAGATCAGACCAGTTCATTCTTGTTCGGGACGTTCCCTTCCCGTTCACCACTGCGCTGCTGATCTTTCTCGGCGTTCTCCTTTCGCTGCTTGCCGTCCTGCTCGTCCCGGTCAACCTGGGCGTGCTCCCGTTCTCGCCCGACGGCCAGCTTGGGCTTCTGCTCGTCATCATGGCCATCCAGATCCTTGCGATGGGCGAGACGCCTCTCGGACCGTTCCGGCGCTCATGGCTCCTTGTCCTGATCGGGCTCGTCTTCGTCGCGATGGGCGTCTACTCGTGCATCGTGCCAGGGTACCTCACCGAGTTGCTTCGCGTCCTGCTCGGTCTCCTCAACCTCATCGGAAGTCTGGTCCTCCTCGTTGGCCGGGTTGCGCCGATTGTGCGGCAGATGAGGAACTCCACTTCCAGTACTGTCGCGCTTCCGGCACCCCTGCGCAACCTTCTCGTCACCCAGACCGCACTCAATCTCATCGGGATCCTCTTTGGTATCTCCATGCTCATGCCTGGATTCATTCCCGGCATGGTCACGGCAGGGATCCTCTTCTTCAACGGCCTGCTCCTCTTCCTTCTTGCGTTCATCCTTGGTACCCTTCCGCCGGCGGGATGAAAAAAGAGAATCGGTGATCGTGCTCATGAACCCTGGTCTCTCCTGAGGTCCAGTCTCTTGCCAGGGATCAAGTGTCTGCATGGAGTGACGGCAACCAAAGCGTGAGAACCCGGCTCATTACTGTCCGTCGTTCTCATCGGATGTCCGGATTGCCGGGCACTATTTCGATGCCATATCCTCTGAAGGGTTCGGGTTGAAACAGGATTCAAGATATGAAGCGTTGGTCTCAGATGAACGGGTTCGCGGGGTTGAAGGACCTGTCGAGTGCTCACAACATTCTATCTCGGGTCAACCTTCACGAGCCGGTCGAACTAAGATCCTGCGTGACCAACCCTGACTCGTCCTGGGATCTGTGTCCGGTTGCGACGCCGTGGGTCGCCGAGGATCGGATGTCGTCATACAAGCGGCCCGTGAATGGAACAGCTCCTCGAACCAGTGTCCTGACGGGACGCGGAGAGGGCCGGTCTGGAACTTGATAGAAAAGTACATGCACAATCTGTCCAACCTTGATGGTACAGGATAGTTCAGGTTTTTTCATGAACACAACGGAAGGATGGTGCACAGACAAGCAC
>CAYLUL010000045.1:0-12661 GCA_964386835.1 uncultured Methanospirillum sp. | reverse complement strand
TGGACGAGACGTTCATCGTCGTCTCGCACGATATGGACTTCGTCCGGGACATCTGTGACCGCCTCGCCCTGATGCGTGGCGGCACGATCATCCGCATCGGGCCCACCGACGAGATCCTCGCGGTCCTCACCGAAGAGGAGCGGCGGGACTCGTCCCCGGCGTCCTGAAACTCCTCACGAATCCGAGCAACGAAGCGAGCGGCGATTTCTCTCTCTCATTCTCTCTCTCTCTCTCTTTTCAATATCTCTCCTGTGGAAGAGGGTGGGAATTTTTGGGGAGAGCAATGCAGAACTGAAACACAGGAGGGCCGCAACGTGCATCTCTGCCGATCCCGCTTTTCTGCTCGACAACTCCATCCACGGGGTCCTCCTGAGCCCTGGGACGATCCTCGCCGGGCTGGTCCTGCCGGAGATGACCGTTGTCGACCTCGGGTGCGGGCCGGGGCTCTTCATTCGCGCGATGGCACGGCTGGTCGGCGATGACGGGTGGGTGATCACCGTCGACATCCCTGGAGGCGATGCTCGCGTATACGCGCCGCAGGTGCGAGCACCCAGGGGACGGCTCCCGGGTAAACTGGTGCCGGAACTTGCCTGGCTCGTTGGGGATCGCCGGGCCCGCTGACTTCGCCCTCTCGTTTCATGGGGTGCACGAGGTGTCGGACGGGGGCATGTTCATGCGGGATATATGTGCCGTTTTGAGACCTGGGAAAAGTACCTCGTGGCAGAACCGGCTTCCCACGTCTCGTTGGTGGCCTTCGACCAGAGGCTCGAGACCGCAGTTCGGGCCGGGTTCGCGATCGAACTGCGGCTGCGGATCCCGATCAGCCGGGTGTCCCTCCTAGCGACGTGACATGATGGAGGGGCCGGTCGTCTCTCTGATCTGCTACCGGTCCACACCTCCGAAGACCGGGTGGAACCGGGGACCGGGCGCTGCACCGCCGGCACGCTCGTCGAGGAGCTGGTCGATCTCCGCTCCGAACGCCCGGAGTTTGTCATCGACGGCTTCGGTGGGTAGAGCGCGAAGAAGCTCGCGGACATGGACCAGGCCCGCCGTCTCCTTGTCGCAACAGCGTCCCAATCGCGGGGCGCGGCAGTGGTGCTCGATCCGGAGGCCGAACCGCCGGAGGGTCTCCGGGGAGAGCGGCGCCCCGATGAGTTCAAGGGCGGCGGGTGCGGTCGAACCGCAGGGAGCCCCGCGCAGCACCTCGATCCGGACGATCTGGCCATGGCTGATCTCAACAGAGAAGACAGGCCGACCAAAAGCGCGGGCGAATGCGTTGATGGGTTCGCACCACGAGGTGGGCTCGAGTGAGCACATGGTCTCGGGCGCGACGACGTCCGGGTTGAACTGCTTCGCCTGCCGGACGAATCCGGGGCCGAACGAGACGCCGAGGATCACGGGCGGCCCCCTCCGGACGAGGGCAAGGGCACGATCGGGCGAGCGAAGGTAGGAGAGATAGAGGTCCGCATCGGGTACCTCGATCGATACATCGTCCACGAACGGGTCACCTAACGGTTCGACGACATGATAATCGGTCGAAAATCGGGTGCGGCACTCATCGAAAGCCCGTTCCCCGAGCGGTCCGTCCGCAACGATGCAGACCTTCACGGGCACGTTTCAAACCTGTCCCGCCGGGCGATCGCGCAGGGGCGAGGTGCGCTGATGCCCTGCTCGGAGCCGGGTCCAAACCCGGGCGGTCCTGTCTGGTCGAATTCTCGCATCATCTTCAGTCTCGTCGTGAGAATACCGATGTACTGCATCAAGACTGTTTTGGATCTGATACTCGCCGGTAGCCGCTCGGGGATCCGGAAAAAGGTTAAATCCCTGTCTCTCTCACCATCTTTTCATAGAGCCCCTGTCGTTCGCATCGGGACCAGTCGAATGATGCGTCGGCCACCTGCGCCCCGCGCGGGCCGGCACGACAGGAGGTGACCGGAGACCCCCGCGATAGCACGGAGGACGGAATATGGCCCATCAGCGGCATGGTGGTGTTCCAACCGTTTCTCGCGCGACCTCCAAGGACGCCGCACCCGATAGAACGACCCTGGCCAAGAGGCCATGGCTGAGATGGATGACCATGCGTACGCACCGCTGCGCCGCGGTCATCTTGTAGCGCTGGTGCTGATCGGCAGCGGCGTCCGGTATTGGCCTAATGCACACCGCCAGGTGGTATCACGAACGATTGAACCGGGGGGATGATTCCTTCCGGCAGAGTCCCAGCAGGGAGAGACAGAACGACCTTTCCGTCCCCTATCCCTGCATGCCCGCCCATAGACTGTCGGGCCGGCGTATGCACTCCGATCAACCCTATGAGGCGGCACTCCTGACCGGTGCGCAGCCATTCTTCAGCCCAGGGGGAGCGGCGTGATCCGGTCCCAAGAGGAGTATCTCTGGTATCTCGAGGCTGATCGCCGGGCCCTTGGCGTCGACCATGGACGACCCCGTCTTGTCGGCGACGAGATCTGGAAGTTCCAGCGTCTGCTCCGTGCCGTCGAGTTCTCCGAGACATGCCGTCAGGCCTGGTATCACCGCCCGGGCAGGAGCCTCCTCTACCTTCGGTTCCACCGTGCATCCGTCCGCCTCGGATTCACGATCCCGCCGCATGTCTTCGGCCCGGGGCTTGCGATCGTCGATAGGGGGACGATCGTGGTCAACTCATCGGCACGTATCGGTCCCGGGTGCCGGATTGGGACCTGCGTCAATATCGGGACGACCGCCGGGAAGGATTCGGAGGCCCCGACGATCGGAGCGGGAGTCCGCATCGGGCCGGGGGCGATGGTGTTCGGTCCGATCACCATTGCCGACTCGATCACCATCGAGCCGAACGCCGTGGTGAACCGGTCGTTCTTGCAGCCCGGCATCATCATCGCCGGTGCTCCCGCTCGCGAAGTCCAGATGAGGTCGATGGAGAATCCCGCCGGATCCGGTTCAGGCAGTGCCCCGACGCCTGCCGTCTCGCCCGAACCGGAACTCGCCTGAGGGCACCTGGTCCCCTCCGGATGAACTATCGCTTCTTCTTTCTCTCCCGGAGCCGGGCAATCTCCTCTGGACCCCGGGCGCGGAGCAGGAACGTGCCCCGGCAGGGTTTCGTATATGGGAAGATCACGTCCTCCCCATCGATCCCGAGGACCACGGGAGGGACACCGATCAGGTGTGCCCCGAAGAGCACGTACCCGGGTTCGACCTCGTGCCATTCGGAGAAGTGCGACCGGATGTATTCGGCGCTCTCTTTGAAGCTCGCTCCCTGGAGGAGGATCTCGTACTCGATCTGGTCGATGCAACTCATGGCAGCACCTTCCCGAGCCGGACAATGAGCGGCATGGGGTTGTGGGTCGCCTTGGTCGCGATCACCTCACATGGGAAGGTGATCGCCGTCGCCGTCTCGTCCGCGTGCTCGCCGTAGACGATGCCAAAGAGACGTGCCTTCGAGATCGCCGAGATGGTGCCGGCGTAGCTGACACCCCCGTCGTTGTGGATGAAGACAAAGGCGTAGTCGAAGTCTCGCTGCTTCTCGGCGATCTGGTCGATGCAGAGGTCGAGATCGATCACCTCGCCGATGTAGTGTCGTTTCGGATCCGCGACCTCGATCAGCTTTCTCGCCGCTCCCGTACCGGCGATCACCGGCTCGATTCCCCGTTCCCGGAGCTGGTCGCAGAGGTGGATCGCGACGCTGGTCTGGACCGGCACCTGCGGGCAGCCCAGGAGCAGGAGCGCGGTCGGTGTTTCGTTGGTGTCGATGGCCATGGATAGGACCCGTCCTGAAGAGACTTTCGCTCCGCGTGATAAAAGGGTGCCGTCGGGGCGGTCGTGCCAGTCCGCGGTCCTTTCTCGAATGACGCGGCAGAGGAGGAACCTTTCTCAGGTCAGAGGAGGAGTACCTTCCATGACCGGGCTGATCGCCCCCCGCACGACACAGTTCCTGCTGATCGCGGCCCTCGTCCTCCTGCTCGGGCTCGGGCTCCGGATCGCATCCGACCTGGCCACGATCCTCGTCGTCTCGCTGATCCTGACCCTGCTCGCCCTCCCAGCCGTCGGTCTGCTCCGCCGGCATGGGGTCCCGCACGCCATCGCCGTCACGCTCGTCTCTCTCGTCGCCCTTCTCCTTCTTCTGGGCCTCCTGGGCCTGCTGGCGTACGCGGTTCACCTGCTGGTCACGGACATCGGGTTCTTCCAGGCTGAGCTCGACAGCCGGATCGCCGGCTTCCTCTCGTTCGCCCAGGGCTTCGGGATCGACCTCAGCCTGATCCAGCCGTCGTCGTTCAACCTGGGGGCGGTGACAGGGACGGCGATCACCTGGGCGTCCGACCTCGGAGACCTCGTGATGACCGCGTTCTTCGTGATGATCGCGACGTTCTTTATGCTCCTCGAGGCCCCCGCCCTCCCTGGGCGTGCGGCGCGAATCTTCGGCTCCGACTCCCCACTGATCGACCAGGTTTCGAGGATGAGCGGGTTCGTGATGGACTTCATGGTGGTACGGACCGAGACGAACCTGGTCCACGGCCTTGTCTTCGGCGGCATTCTCACGGTGATGGGAGTCCATGCGGCGGTCCTCTGGGGGACGATGACCTTCCTTCTCGGGTACATCCCGTACCTCGGCCTTCTTGCGGCCGCCCTGCCCGCGATCTTCTTTGCCTGGCTCCAGTTCGGCGTCCCCGGCGCACTTGCCGTGATCGTGGTGACGGCGGTCCTGAACCTGGTCGTGGAGAACCCGGTCTTCTCCTACTTCGCCTCCCGGACGTTCGAGATGCCGGCGGTCCTGGTGGTCTTTGCCGTGATCCTCTTCGGCTGGCTGCTCGGCGTCGTTGGGATGCTCTTCGCAGTCCCCCTGCTGATGCTGGTCCTGATCCTCTTCCAGGTGAGCGAGGAGACCCGGTGGATCAACGTCCTGCTCGGGGCAGACCGGCTCTTCGAGCCGGGGGAGGGGGGGTCCGACCCCGGTCAGGCCTGAAGCCCGGTCACGCGTTCGGGGTGAGTGTAGACCGTGAACCGGTCGTTGCGCGAGAAGCAGATGAGCGTGACACCGGCGGCACCAGCGGTTGCTATTCCCTGATCGGTCGAGGCGGCGCGAGAGACCAGGACCGGGATACCTGCGTTCGCCGCCTTCTTCACCATCCCCGACGGCTGCCGGCCGGTACACCCGAGGACGCACCGGGACCGATCGATGCCGGCGAGGACGGCCGCGCCCACCACCTTGTCGACCGTGTTGTGACGGCCTACGTCTGACGATTTGGCAATGAGCTTGCCGTCGCAGTAGAGGACCGAGCAGTGGAGCGCCCCGGTCTGCTGCCAGTCCTCGGAGAAGATGGACGCGGTCACCTCGATCACCTCTTCGGGGGTGACCCGGACATCCGACCGAACATGCCTGACACCGCACCGGAACGAGACGCCCCCTGACGATTCGGTCTCTGCCTGGGCGCCGCAGTTTCGGGGCCCCTTCACCAGGATCATGGTGCCCTTCACCGCGACGGACTCGACCGAGTCGGCGAGCCCTTCGTTGATCACGAACCCGGCCCCGAGTTCCCGGAGCTGCTCATCTGTCGCCACCTGCGCTGCGACCTGTTCCCCGTTCAAAAGGATCCGGACGGTGGTCTCGCGGACGATCACGTCCTCGACCTCGCCGACCTCGCCCCCCCGGTACTGGACTCCGCGGTGGGTGGTGTGGATCATCCCTGGCTCTCCCCCGTCTCCCCGCGGCGGGAGGCAACCATCGCGTTCATGATCGATCCTCAGTGCCCGCCCCTCTTATAGACCATGGCTCCGGGGCAGTCCTCACCGCCGGGGCCTTACTTATTATGCACTTCCACCGTTTTCGGCGGGACCGTGTAGCTCATGCCGGAAGCGTCGGTAACGGTGAGAGAGACTGTCCACCCGCTCCCACTGTTATTGAAGGTATAATGGACCGTCTGATCGCTTCGGGTCTCACTCTTCCCCCCTGTATCGGTGAAGGTCCAGGTCCAGCTGTTCGGTTCGCCCGTGATGACCCGCCCTTCGAAGGTGGCTTCCTGCTTCATGATGACGTATGGGACGTCGAAGTCCACTGTGAGGCCGCTCGAAGTGGTCAAGGGCTCCGTGGTCACTGTTGTCGTGGTCGTCTGGGCGGTGACCGTTGTCCCCGGAGTTCCTGTCGATGGGCTGGTCGAAGATCCGTCGCCGACCCTCGCGATCAGTGTGTGGTGGCGCCCGTCGATCAGGCGGATGGAGAGGGGTAACCGAAGGTCTTTGGAAGTTCCGTCCGACGGGAAGGTGTCTTCCGCGTAATAGTTCTCGCCATCCCACCAGACACAGATTGAGCTCCCCGGGGAAAAGACGAGCCTCTTCGATGTGATGGTCGGTTGGGCGCCGAAGGTATCGTCAACCATGATCTCGAGGGGGATCTCGTCCGCCCCTCCCCCGATGACCAGGGTGTCGCCTGCCATGGAGGTGATCCGGACCCCCTTCCCCGGCGGGGACTCCTCCGCGTCGACAGCGACGTAGGCCGTCCGCTCCATGCTCCCGGCAAAGGAGAGGATCCCGGCGAAGACCAGGGCGGAGAGGATCATTCCGAGTGCGACCAGCAGCAGTACGGCCACGATCTCGCTGACTCCGTCCTCATGGTCCTGCATAAGCACCTCTCCCAGGGATCATGGTGGGTGGTTCGATAAAAACCATGAGTTTGGGGAGGTGCACCCCGCGTCACCGATCGGGGCGGGTCTCCGCGAGGAGCCATGCGATATACTGGTCCAGTCCTCCCTCGATCCCGAGGACAAGCGCCTCCGGGACCTGATACGGGTGCACCTCGCGGATCCGCGCGACTACCTGGTCGGCGAGCGAGCGCCGGGTCTTGATCAGCAGCAGCTCCTCGAGCTGGTCCTCGACCTGTCCCTCCCAGCGGTAGATCGATCGGATCCCGGTGAGCTGGACACAGGCGGCAAGGCGTTCGTCGACAAGCAGGCGGGCGAGGGCAGGCGCTTCGCCGGGAGGGGTCGTGGCGAGGACGACGGCGGCATCGATCGGCATCACGACGAGATACCTGGTCCGACCACTTCAAGCTATGCCCTCCATCGGTCCGGGTGCCGGTGTCGTTCTCCCCGGGGTGAGACGACCCGGCGAAAGGGATATTCCGTCTGCCCTCCTTGTTCCCTCCACGATGCAGGACGGCAGCGCGACGAACCCACGGCGTTCAACGGGGGGAGGGATGGACGAGGAATGGATGGAACGGTTAACCTGCAGGTCTGACCTAGCCTTTGACACCGAGGAGCTGGAGACGGTGGACCGGGGACCGGTCTCGGTGATCGACATCACGTTCACCGGGATCGATGGCGAACGGGTGTCGGCCTACCGGGTCATTCCAAAAGGGCGGGACCGGTTCGGTGTTGTCCTCTTCGTCCATCCCGGGCCGGGCGACCGCTCCCGGTTCTACCAGGAGGCGCTCCGGCTCGGGAGCAAGGGGATCGGTTCGTTCCTTGTCGAGGCGCCGTGGGCTGCGGGCGAGGCATGGGTGGAGACCCTTGGGACCCCGGAGGAGAACCGGGAGATCTTCATCGATGCCATCCGGGGACTCTCCCGGGCCCTCGACGTCGCAATCGCCCACCCCGGCGTCGATCCTGACCGCATCGCATGCGTCGGCCACAGCATGGGAGCGCTCTGTGTTGCCGTCCTCGCGGGGATCGACTCCCGATCCCGCGCCTTCGTCCTGGTTGCTGGCGCCCCCAGCTTCACCGACGTTGCCCTCGCGAACCTCCCATCTCTCGAAGGGGACGACCTTGAGCGCTATCGGAAGGTGATGGCCCCTATCGACCCGGTTGCCCACCTGTCCCGCGCAGTGCCTGCCGCCCTTCTCTTCCAGTTCGGGGAGCGCGACCAGGTCTTCTCCCGCGAGCGCTCGGAGGTGTTCGCCGCCGCAGCGAGTGAGCCGAAGTTCGTCCGGTGGTATTACACGGACCACGCCTTCGAGAGCGAGGAGGCGGAGCGTGACCGGGTCGAGTGGCTCCTCACCCAGCTCGGTACCGGGTACCGGCGCATGAAGGGCACAACGGGGCGCCCACCCGTCCGCCGGAAATGAGCGGACCGAAGGGACCGTTCAGGCCGGTATTGGGGACAGCTCCGGGGCCCGAATGACTGCCAGTCTGCCTCTGCTCGCGGCCGTCGGCGTCTATGTCGCCGTCAACCTCGCGGTGATGGCCCTTTTTGCCGGGGACAAGCGGCGCGCCCGCCTGCGGGAGTGGCGGACTCCCGAGCGAACACTCCTGTCCGCGGCGCTGGTCGGGCCGTTCGGTGCTCTCGCAGGCATGAGCCTCTTTCGGCACAAGACCAGGAAGCTGCTCTTTGTCGTCGCCGTCCCGTTCTTCGCCGCAATTCACTGCGTCCTCGCTATCGTGCTTCTCCCGCTCTCATGACCCCCCCCGGAATGCGGGTTGTTGTGGGACAGATGGCTGACGATGCGACACCCTCCGGTGTCCCGTCACCACTCACGCTCGAACTGGTCCACCCCGTACCCCCCCTCGTCCTGCCACACCCCGTCAGAATACGAGAGTATTTGCATGATCTGCGGACGAGACTGGTCTCGAGGATGAAAAGAAAGAGGGGAGATTAGGCTACCTCCCACGCGGTCGTTGCTACCTGATCGTGGGGAGCCCAGCAATGTTGCCGGTTCTCAGGTCACCAGTGTCCAGGCCTCTTCGGAAGGACTGGACTCGCTGGGCCGACGTGCCATGAGTGAACGAGTCGGGCACGACATATCCCTGCGACTGCTTCTGAAGGCGGTCGTCACCGACGGCGCTCGCGGCGTTCATCCCCTCCTCCACGTCTCCTGGCTCGAGTACCAGGTTCCTGGAGCTTGAGCGGTTGGCCCAGATCCCCGCGTAGCAGTCGGCCTGCAGCTCGAGCGCGACCGAGAGCTGGTTTGCCTCTGCCTCGCTCCTTGCCTTCCGCTGCGCGTTCGAGACGTACTGCAGGGTTCCAAGCTGGGTCTGGACATGGTGGCCGACCTCGTGAGCGATCACGTAGGCCTGTGCGAAGTCGCCAGGGGCCCCGTACCGCGTGTTCAGGTCGTGGAAGAACTCGAGGTCGACATAGATCTTCTGATCGCCCGGGCAATAGAACGGGCCGACGGAGGCGCTGGCCTGGCCGCACGCCGACTCCACAGACCCCGAGTAGAGCACGAGAGTCGGCGGTGTATAGGTCCGCCCCAGGTCCTCCGCGAAGATCCGGGTCCAGGTCGCATCCGTATCGCCGAGCACCTGTCCTGCGAAGTCAGCGAGCCGCTGCTCCTCATCCGCGGAGAGCGATGAGGGCGGTGCTGCCGGCCCTGAGAGGCCTCCGCCCGCGCCGAGCACCTGGCTCGGGTCCACGCCCATCATCACCGCGCCGATCATGAGGAGCAACACCAGGATCCCACCGGCGCCGCCGGCCACCGGGCCCGAAATCCGCGTCCCCCGTCGGTCTTCGACGTTTCCGCTCACCGGACCCTGACGCCATCTCACCATGCGTTTCTCCTTACAGGTCCGCTGCAGGTCATCGTATCACCGGTCATCGCCACCCGGGAGACCGTACTCTGGTCCGCCGTGCGGACCCACAGTTCAGGGTTCAATCGAGATCACCTTGACAGGATAACGGTATCGAAGAAAGTAGAAAAAATCACCGCCTGGTCGGACCCCCGCAATCGCCGCCTTCCCCTCAGATCCGATGAACGCCAACCACTTCCCGCGATCAAGCAGAGACAGACGAAACGCACAGGCGATGCCGGTACTCCCTGGAGGTGTGCGTCACAGCCGTTTCGCTGGGGTGACCCCATGTGCTCCTCGTGCTTCTGAAGGTCCAGTCGCTTTTTGTTGTGATCGAGATCATGAGTACGCCGGCAGTGTTGTTGATGCTCGCGAATGCCATCGCCATGGTCGCGTTCGCACTCATCATCTCCCGTTCCCTCAAAAGACAACCTCTCGAATCGCCGGCAGAGAAGAAATCCCCTGTTTTTTCCCGGTCCATCGCGTGAGAGGAGGACGGTGCGAGCGTTTCGACACCGAAATCAGACGATATCCACAGCCGGCACTGAGTCGTTTGCCAGTGGTACAGGCATCCTCATTCAAGACATTCACCAGGCTCGATTCGCGCCTCTTTCACCCTCCCCCCCTGATGCGATGCACGGAATCTCATGGCCGATCAACCGCACGTCGAGCGAGTTCGGAGACACAGCAGGAGGGGGGAGATCACCTGATACGAAGACTGAACCGATACAGACTCCGTTCAGACCAGTGCCCATCGATCTCCACACGATAGTGGCAGATAATCAATTGACCTGCGCATGGCGTCCCGGCATTTGCCGATGCAGAGGAATCGTGCGGCCCACAGTCACAGGTATCCTTCCCATGCGCGGAACACCGGATCGCATCGACTGGGCACCGCTGGTCTGACACTTCACTCTTTCTCTGCTGCGGTTCTATTCTGACGACGACAGTATCCATGGAGGAGGATCGCACCTTGAATTGTATCAATCCCCAGGAATTCGCCGGACACGTCGCGCTCGTCACCGGTGCCGGCACCGGAAACGGCGAGGCAATCGCTGAACGACTCTTCACAGGAGGGGCAGATGTGGCCCTCGTGAGCCGTCGCCTCTCTCCGCTTCTCGAGGTCTGCGAACGGATCGATCCCGCGGGCGAACGAACGCTCGCCATAGAGGCGAATGTGACCGATCCCGGCGCTGTTCAACGAGCCGTCGAAAAGACCGTTCAACGATTCGGGAGACTCGATCTCGCGGTTAACAACGCCGGGATTCCGGGGCCCGCCGGCACGCCTGTCCAGGACCTCGAAATCGATAGCTGGCACGAGGTGATTGCGACAGACCTGACAGGGGTCTTTTACTGCCTGAAGTACGAGATTCCCCCCATGCTCACGGCTGGTTCCGGCTCGATCGTGAACCTGTCCTCAGCCAACGGTCTCGTCGGCCTGGCGGGAATGGCCGCGTACACGACAGCCAAACACGGAGTCATCGGCCTCACCCGTTCGGTCGCCCTCGAGCTGGCGGAGTCCAGCATCCGCGTGAATGCCGTGGCACCGGGATACGTGGCCACACCGCGGATACTCGAATCCGGACCCGATTCGGTCGACTGGATGGCCTCCGTGCATCCCATGCAACGGCTCGCCTCGCGCGAGGAGGTGGCAGAGCTCGTGACCTTCCTCCTTAGCGACCGTGCGAGTTTCACCACCGGAAGTGTGTACACGGTCGATGGCGGGTACACCGCTCGGTGATCAAACCCGTCGGCGAAGGCGTGCTCAGGGCCACGCTCCGGGTCCACTCGGTCGGCATGAAGGCAGGTCACCCGGTCGACGAGGTCATCATCGACCGTGCCCTCCTGGAGTGCCGACACCCCCTTGGCCCCCGGGAGCACCGGGGCAACCATGGCGTCGGTCAGGATGCAGGCGTGGTGCTGTTCGTCCCGGGTCGCACTTCGCTCGTCGACCGATAGGGCGAGATCGTCATATTCAAGGAACTAAAAAAGGAATGATTTCTCCATTTCTGGCTTCCCTGATGGAGATCAGGTGACGATCGGTATTCCGGAGTCCTGGATCTTTGCCTGCATCTCCGGGCTCAGGGGTTTGACGAGCTCCGCGTTGTACGCACCGGCCGGCAGGTACGACAGCGTGTTGTTGAAGATCTGCTGAGCGGCGACACCGTACGACCGGGAGATCACAGCCGGCGACCCCTCTCTGACCGCCGGATCGACATCCGTCGTCAGGATCGAGACAGTGTTGTCGCTGTTGCGGACGATCTCGAATGTGCGGAACTGCTGGGGGAAGTCCCGCAGGGACGCCGTCTCAACCTCCCAGAACCCGAGCTCAGGACGGTCTGGATCGGGCGATTTCAGAGCGGTTACCGTGTTGAGATGACGGTGTCCCGCGATCCACAGGATGAGGTTCGGGTATTCGTGCAGTTTGGCAAGCAGCTGCTCCTCGGAGACCTGGGAAACGGAGCTCCAGTGCATAAACGCACTGAGATCGGAACCCGACGCCGTGACACCTATCGGGATATGGGCGGCGACGATCATGAGCTTCCCTTCCGCCTGGCCCGCATTGAGTTCATGCACCAGCCAGTCGAAACGCTCGTTGTCGAGAGAGCCGTGCCCGTAGCCCCCATCATTGGCATCGGAGTTGCTCTGGGTATCGTCGAGCACGATGACCTTGATCGGCATGTCCGATCTCGGCTCGAACGAATAGCAGGCGAATCCCGATTCGACACTGGATCGATTGAATCCGTGCCCGATTGGACTCGATGTCGTGTTGAAGAACTCCGCCATCCACTCCTCCGGCGTGACGCTGTGACGGTCCGGATCGGCGGCGATGGTCGGAGGTGTGGCGAACTTCGAGACGTTCCCCACACCGATGATATCGCCGTTCGGAGTGCTGCCGTCGATCGAACCCATGTAGATCCCGCGACTCTCTATGCCGAGCGGATCCCTGAAGATATTTCCCATGTTGAGGATATACTTGCCCGTGTAGTTCGCCCGAAGGTATTCGTTCGGCGGGTTCGTCCCCAAATACAGGTGATCGTGGTTGCCGAGCACCTGGTACCACGGAATCGAGGTATTGAGCCCTGCCGCCCTGTATTCGTCCTGATAATCGTTGAGCGGTCCGGGGACGGGGTCGTCCTTCACGCCCGAATCCGGCGTGATATTCTTTCCGTCGAGGA
>CAYLUL010000044.1:3652-12714 GCA_964386835.1 uncultured Methanospirillum sp. | reverse complement strand
CAGCGTGGGCGCCATGCGCAGGAAGGTGGTCGAACCTGCCGAACGCTCGGTCTCAGCGAACCCCTCGTCCGTATCGTCGAGCGGCATACCGGGGCCGGTCTCTCTGCCGACGAATGCGTGCTGCTCGGCCTCGAGCCGATCGACTGCGTCCCGAGGACCCCCGAGGAACGCCTGGTCGCCTCCGCGGATTCGCGTTTGAAGGGCGACCGCATCGTCTCGATGGAGCGGGAACTCGACCGCAGCATCCACCTCCCACACCGCGCCCGCCGCAGGATCTACCGGCTCTGGCGCGAGATAGACCTCCTCACAGGGTGAGCCGTCGGACGTGCGGGAGGCTTCGGAGCTCCTCGACCACGCCGGTCGGCAGGGCACCGTCCACGATGACGACAAGCTTCGGCTCTTCCGCCAGGTAGGGGTCGGTGACGAAGATCTGGCGGATCGCCAGGTCGTGGTCCGTCAGCACCCGGACTGCGCCGAGTACGATCCCTTTCGCACGGGCATCATCGACCGTCACCGTGATCACCGAGAGACCCAGGTGCTCAGCCACGATCGAGAGGTCGGGGGTTGCCCGCATTCGTGAGAAGATCGGGGCAAGGCGTTCATGCTCGCTGATCCGGCGTGCGGTGGCGTCCACCACCCTCCGGTCGACACCGACAGCCGCTGCCACCTGCGTCGCCGGGATCGCGATACGGTTACAGACCACACGCCCCTCGTCGTTGACGCCGAGCCCGTTCTCGAGCAGGAACCGGATCACCCGGCCCTGGGACGGAGAGTCGGCGAACGCCCGCATTATCTCGGACCACATCTGCGCTCTTTTGGTCATCGGGGCCTGGGATAATACTACCGTGATGCCGAGAGGCAACGACGAGGGGAAGGTATATACGGGCGGATGGTGACCTTGTATAGCACACGGCGCGAGGGTTGCCGAGCTAGGTCAAAGGCGCAAGGTTGAGGGCCTTGTCACGCAGGTGTTCGGGCGTTCGAATCGCCTCCCTCGCATTCTTCTTCATTCCATCTCTTCAGACGATAGGTTTTGTCTGGCCATCTCCGTGGTTGGCGGCGTCGCATCGTCATGGGGTGGGTTTTAATTCCGGGCTCACGCTTCATCTCTATACACTGGAGGATCCCATCGTGATGGGCGGCGCCGTGGATCTGCAGATATCAAAGAGCAGGAGATCCCGATGATTCCCCTTTCAACCGAGCAGGCGATCGTCTTCGGGACACTTCTTCTTGCCCTCTTTCTCTTTATCCACGGACGCCTGCGGTATGACATCGTCTCGCTTCTCGCCCTCTTCATCGTCACGGTGACGGGGATTGTCCCCTGGGATCAGGCGTTTATCGGTTTTGCCAACCCGGCGGTGATCACCGTCGGTGCTGTGCTCGTGATCAGCCAGGGCCTCTCCGATGCGGGGCTGATCGACGCGATCGCCCGGGTTGTTAAGCGCGTGGGTGACCGGCCATCGGTCCAGGTGGCGGCCACGACGGTCCTTGTCACCGGGCTGTCCGCGCTGATGAATAACGTCGGGGCTCTCGCCCTCCTGATGCCCGTCAGCCGCAGGATGGCCCGTGCCGATGGCAAATCCCCAGCGCCTTATCTCCTATCGCTTGCGTTCGGCTCCCTTCTTGGGGGCCTCATTACGCTGATCGGGACGCCGCCCAACCTGATCATCGCAACGTATCGAGCCGAAGCGACCGGCGTCCCCTTCACCATGTTCGATTTCACGCCGGTTGGTCTGGGGGTTGCCCTTGCCGGTCTTCTCTTCATCTCGGTTGTGGGGTGGCGCCTGGTCCCCTCCCGCAGGGGAAAGGCCTCCCGGAAGAACCTCTTCAAGATAACGAACTACCTGGCGGAGGTGCGCATCTCCCAGGGATCCTGGGTCGTCGGGCGGACTCTCCAGGAGGTCGAGGAGATGTCGGACGTCGATGTTGACCTCGTGTGGGTCTTGCATGAGGGGGCTGGGTTGCCAATCTCGGACCGTCTGGCAGTCCTTCAGCCAGGGGATCTCCTCGCAGTCAGGACATGCGCGGTCGACCTTGAGTTGTTTCTGGCGGAGTCGGGCCTGGATATCGCTGCCTGTCCGATTGGGCGACAAGGTCATTCGCCAACCAGCGAACAGGTCCTGATGGAGGCGACCGTCCACCGGGGCTCTCCTTCGATTGGAAAGACGTTCCGCGAGATTACCGCCGGTTCGGAGCCAGTGGTGCACCTCATCGCCGTAGCATCAGAGGGCCGGGAATTGACCGAACGGCTCAAGGAGATCCCCCTCCTGGCCGGAGACGTCCTATTGATGAGGGGAACACCGTCGGTCTTCCACGAGGTGTTAACCCCCCTCGGCCTCCTCCCACTCGCCGAACGAGGCCTGAAGATAGGCGAACCGAGACGGATTGCCCTCGCCATCGGGACCTTCGGTATTGCCATCCTCCTCGCGGCGCTTGCCATCATCCCGGTCCAGATCATCTTCCCAATGGCAGCCGTCGCGATGGTGATCATGAAACTCATCCCTCTACGAGAGATCTATACCAGCATCGACTGGCCGATCATCGTCCTCCTCGGTGCCCTGATCCCCGTCGGTCATGCCCTTGAAACCACGGGTGGTGCCCAGCTGATCGCGACCTCCCTGCTCAGCCTTGAAGGCTGCCTTCCGGTGGCGGCCATACTCGTGCTTATCCTTGTTGCAACGATGCTGCTCTCGAATGTAATCAACAACGCCGCCACGGCGGTCTTGATGGCCCCCATCGCTCTCAGTCTTGCCGGCGGGCTCGGCGTATCGGTGGACTCGTTCCTGATGGCCATCGCGGTGGGGGCGTCCACTCCGTTCCTGACGCCCATCGGCCACCAGTCCAATGCCATGGTGATGGAACAAGCGGGGCTGAGGTTCGGAGATTACTGGCGTCTCGGCCTTCCTCTCTCCCTGATCGTCATCGGCGTTGCCGTCCCATTGATCCTCATCGTCTGGCCGCTCTGAAAGGAGGCAGTTGTGCCCGGTTTGAGACGGAGCCTGGTGATGCCCCCCCGGACCGGCAACCGAAGAGATTGGGTCGACGTTTCGTCTCCTGGTAATACCACAACCTTAATCAAATTCTGCTCATATGAGTAATAAGTGAGGTATCAATCATGAAAGTCAGTTTCACTGCGAAGGGCGCAACCCTTGATTCTCCTTCCGAAGAGCGATTCGGCCGCGCACCGTACTTCATTATCGTCGACCTCGATACCGGGGCATTCGAGGCGGTTCAGAACCCCTACGTCGAGGGGGCCGGCGGCGTCGGACCGAAGGCCGCCCAGATTCTCGTCTCGCATGACGTCAAGGCAGTGGTGAGCGGGCAGGTGGGCGAAAACGCACGCGAGGCGCTCGTGGCCGCAGGTATCGAGATGTTCACCTTCCGAGGCGGCTCAGTCCAGGATGCCCTGGAGCAGTTCAAGAAGAATGCTCTCCAGCGCTCCGAGTAGGGGAGCCCGATGAAGATCGCGGTTGCAAGCGGTAAGGGGGGTACCGGTAAGAGCATGGTGGCGGCGAACCTCGCCTACACCCTCTCCCTGGCCGAACCGGTCACTCTTGTCGACTGCGATGTCGAGGAGCCGAACCTTCACCTCTTCTTTCCCGGACCGCCCGAATCAACTGACGTGACCATCCCGGTTCCCGTGTTCGACACCGCCGCCTGCGACCTCTGTGGAAAGTGCGGCGAATTCTGCCAGTTCGGCGCGATCACGGTACTGCGTGATCGGGTTCTCTTTTTCCCTGAGCTCTGCCATTCCTGCGGCGGATGCCTGCTCGTCTGTCCGAAGGGGGCGATCACCGAGTCGCCGGTCCGGATCGGGACGGTCAGTCTGTCCAGCCCTCTTCCAGGCCTGACCCTCGTTACCGGTCGTCTCGACACGGGAAGTCCGCTCGCGGTCCCGGTGATTGGGGCGGCAAAGTCGCGGGCAGCGACCCACCCCCTGGTCTTCTACGACTCCTCTCCGGGGACCGCCTGCCCGGTGATAGAGACCCTGGACGGGTTGGACTGTTGTGTGCTCGTGACTGAATCGACCCCGTTCGGCCTGCATGACCTGGAACTTGCCGCCGACGTGGTTGCCGGCATGGGCATCCCTGCCGGCGTCGTGATCAACCGGAGTGACGGTGATGACCAGGCCACCCTGGACTTCTGCACCGAGCACGACCTTGAGGTGATGATGACCGTCCCGTTCGATCGCGAGTTCGCAGCGATCCAGAACCGGGGAGGTCTCCTCTGTCGGGAACGGCCTGAATGGCAGGAACAGTTCCGGGCACTGTATGCCGGGTGCCGACACCTGGCGGGGGTGTCGCCATGAAGCGTCTCGCCGTCATCAGCGGCAAGGGCGGTACGGGAAAGACCATGATGACGGCGGCCCTCGCCCACCTGCTGCAGGGACGCCTGGTGATGGCCGACTGCGATGTGGACGCGGCGAACCTCGCGCTCCTCCTCAACCCGATCCCCCTCTGGACGAAGCCATTTTTTGGGATGAAGGCAGCGGTGATCGACCCCGATCTCTGCCTTGGGTGCGGGTCGTGCGAAGCGAACTGCCGGTTCGATGCCATTCGACCTGACCAGGGGATCGCCCGGGTCGAGACCCTCCATTGCGAGGGATGCGCCGTCTGCACCTACATCTGTCCCACCGAAGCGGTGAGCATGCAGCCTCGCCAGACCGGAGAGATCCTCTATTCAGAGACGGAGCGGGGGCACCTGGTCCACGCCCGCCTGGTACCTGGTGCCGGCAATTCGGGCCTGCTTGTCAGCGCGGTGAAAAAGACCGCGTTCGAGAACGACCCGGAGAGCGACCTTTTCCTGATTGACGGGCCGCCAGGCACCGGGTGTCCGCTCATCTCCACCATCAGCGGCGTGGACCTGGTCCTGATCGTCACCGAACCGAGCCTCTCGGGCCTGCACGACCTCGAACGGGTGGTGGCGGTCTGTCGGCAATTCAGGTCAACGGTGCTCGTCGCTGTCAACCGTTTTGATCTCTCGCCGACCATTACCCGGACGATCCATCTCTGGTGCCGGGACGAGCAGATCCCGCTCATCGGTGAGATCCCCTTCGACCCGAAGGTGATAGAGACGGTTCGGCAGGGGGTCCCAATTACCCGCGCCGTGGACTCGCCAGCTCTGAGCGCCATTCAGGTGATGGCGGGCCGTCTCGAAGAGCACCTGATGCGACTTTCCCCTCGGACATAGCGAATACATGCATGCGGTGGGCCACGAGAGTGGCACTGCCGCCGCAATTGTATCATCCCGTTCAACATCAGAGTGATGCATCGATGGAGATACGCCTCTTTTTCCATCTCCATATTTCAATAAATAACAGACAATGGAAATTTTTTTCCAGATTGGATGGCACAACGGCCTCCTCGAGACGAAATATCGTCGGATTCGAAAAATATCGTACATTGATCCTGCTCAAAGTGATATTTTATTCGGCAACCAGGATGATCTTCTTTCTGATCTCAGATTGCGCGGACACAAATCGGTGCTCCTCGGACGGCTCTGTCTTTGATTGACGCCCGACGTACGCAACTATCGATCGTACACCAGGCCTACAGTGCCGGCGATCGATTCTCCCGCTGGCTGTAACAGCGGTGATGGTTCGTCTTCAATCGGAGGAGCGATACGTGCCATTCGGCACCGTGATCACAAAGCGCGATCCTTTACCCAGCTCGCCGATCTCGGCAAGGGTGATACCGTTGATTGACAGGATCTCGGTGGACAGGAAGAGGCCCATGCCGGTGTTCTTCCCGCCCCCTCGTTCGAATATTCTCGTTTTCTCTTCTGCGGGGATTCCGTTGTCGTCATCTTCGCACACCAGGATCAGATCCCCGTCAGACTCCTGGGCGAAGAACCGTGTGGTCGTGATCTTCCCGCCATACCGGGCGGCGTTCTCCACCAGGTTGAAGATCACCTTCACGATCAGCGGGTCTGCATACACCTCCAGACGCTCAGAGAGATCGTTATTCACCACGATCTCTCCGAGCGGAGCGTCCTTTGCCGCAGAATCGACGAGTGCGGGGCATCCCCGCCACACCGGATCCACAACCCCAATCCCCTCGTATTCCTTGGTGAACCGGATCATGTCGGAGATCCGCTTCGTAGCAGTGTTGGCCTTCTGCACGTACTCGTTGTGTGCAGGGCCGAGCGGTGTCTCATCCAGTATTTCGAGGTATCCCATCAACGCTGTCAGCTGGCTGCTGATATCATGACGGGTGATGCTGGAAAGGAGGGTGAGTTTATGATTCGCCACACTCAGTGCCTTCGAGAACGTGATGAGGTCATGCTCGTGGCGCACGATCTCCTCTTTGAATCTCTTGCCCTCGGTGATATCCTCGAAGACCGCGACGAAATATTCTCTCTCCGGTGAAAAAATCGAGATTCTCAGCCATCGCTCCAGGGGTTTGAAGTCGATCTCGAACGATTCCGAAATTCCAGTTGTGGCCGCGCGACCGTAGGTGTCGAAGATTTTCGGGGTCAGCTCTCGGATATCCGGGATTGCTTCGAGGACTCGCCTTCCCTTGACGTCGTGAAGGCCGGTTATCTGTCCAAATGATTGGTTGACATCGAGATACTCCCAGTCCACCAGCTTCCCCTCCGTGTCGTAGATCATCCGGCAGTAGGCGAATCCTTCAAGCGTGTTCTCAAAGAGCGTACGGTATTTCTTCTCGCTCTCCTGGAGTGCCGCCTCGATCTTTTTCCGCCGGGGAAACACCCAGACGGTTCGCCATCACCGAGTTCACCTGAACGGTATGGAACGTGTTGTCGATGATGGCGATCATGTCCGGCCTGCGTGAAAGATCAGTTCCCAGCGTTCTTTCGCCCTGAGGGTTTCAGCCTGGAACCGCTGGCGCTCGGTGACGTCGTGGGTGATATCAGAGATCCTGGTAATCTCTCCCTGGATATTTCAAATGGGTGATGATGAGAGAGAGACCTAATGTGTGTGCCGTCTCCGGTAATTCGTTCGGTCTCAATTCGCTCAACACCATCCCCTGTCAGCAGTTTTCGGAATAATTGGCGTTTCTCTTCGTGCAATTCGGTGGACATCAGGCGGAAGATCGAGGTCCCCACCATCTCGCTCGAGGTATCGCCGTACAGTTTTTCGGCACCGGCATTCCAGTCGGTAACGATCCCCTGGGGTGTTTCTCCAATGAACGCTTTGCCGGACGAACTGACGAGAGACACAAGACGCCGGAATTTCTGGGCTTCCTGATGCATTCGTCCGCTCAGGTATGAAACCACACCGCAGATCAGGATTACGACACCAGACCGTGCGATAGCAGAGAGCACTTCAGCGGTTGTGGAAGAGCCACGGTGATCGAAATGGCACAATAACAGACCGCAAGGCAGGCGACACACAGAACCCCGCGTCGCGGATAGTAATATCCTGTAAGGACCAGGGGGATGTAAACCAGGTGGGGAAGCACGCAAGTGATGCCGAGCGTGAGTCCGTAGATATTGAGCAGAGGGATCGCGACCGAACTGATGCCAACCAGTGCCGGGATGAACGCAGGCTTCGTCTGTCGGTCGTCAAAGAATACCAAACTCATGCAGATATGGTCCCCAAGGGCACCGATCCGTCTTTGAAAGGTTTGGCAAAACGGTATGAAGGTAATCCCGTCATCCCAAAAAAAATGAGGAATCCCTCCGCACCAGGCGTTACAGGAGGAGGAAGTACCGACTCTCTCTCGTGTCAGGATGGAGGGCAGGTGTCATGGTTGTTCGTCTTCTGGAGAATCGCCCATTCTCGATACTCCTCCGTTGCATCCCGCATGTCGTGCCAGAGCCAGACCATCCGGTCCAGGAACCAGAGCTTGCCCAGGTACACGAGCAATGCTCCGAAGAGCGTCGGACAGAGCTCGAATGTGATCACCCCCCAGGCTACGAAGAGCACACCGATCCCGCCGATGGCTGAGAGGACGTTCGGAGCCCTCCGGTGGTGGGCCGGCACGGGCACGGCGTCCCGGTTGAGCCAGACCCTCTCGCCGAAGACCGCCCTGGATGCCCAGTGATCAAAGGAGGAGGGCACCGGGAAGATGCGCGGATTGCACCAGGTCCAGAGCAGGGCTGCTGCCACCAGCCCGATCGCCCCCCACCCAAACCAGAGCCGGCTCCAGAATGCGATGACCAGGAGGGGGAGAGCGGTGTTGCGCAGGAGCACGCTCCAGGGGTTTGCATGGCGCCGCCAGGCATCGTCATCCAAACGAAAGGCAGAGGCGATCCGCCGCTCGAGCGTCATTCGCATTCAATGGGCCTTCCTGAAAGTTAACCGGAGCCGATCCATGCTAGAGATCCGGTCTTCGTCGAACCTGGTGGTCGGCTTTCGTGGGGACCGGTGCTACGCTGGTTCGGAATTCTCGCTCGTGTTTCGATCGGGCCGGAGCAGCCAGTTCTGGAAGACGATGGGTGTAATTACCGTCGTGATCAGGCTCATCAGGATGACGGCGACGAAGATCTCCTGGCCGATCACCCCGGCGTTCAGCCCGATCAGGGCCACGATCATCGCGACCTCTCCTCGAGGCGCCATCCCGAACCCGATTATGGCCGCATCGTGCCACGAGTACCCGAAGAGCCGGGCGGGAAGGCCGCACCCGACAAGTTTCGTCACGATCGCGACGAGCGTCATCGCACCGACCAGTACGGCGATGGCTGGCGTGATCGCATGAAGGTCGACGATGATCCCGAGCGAGACGAAAAAGATCGCGGCGAAGATGACCTGGAGGTACTCGGCCCCCTCGCGAGGGTCCTTGCTGTGACAGAGGGCGACCTCACGGCACGAAACACCGGCGATGAACGCGCCCACGATCGCCGAGAGCCCGATCAGCTCCGCCACCATCGCGTAGAAAAATGCGATCGCAAGGGCGGTGATGAAGACGAACTCGGGATATTGCCGGGCCAGGGGCCTGCAGTCGAGCCAGGCGAGCAGTGGCGACACCATCTTGATCCCGGTGAGGAGCCCCAGGCCAATGAAGAGGACGGCAGAGACGAGGCTCGTGGCGATGGCCGGGAGCTCAATCGATCCCCGGATCATGTCGGTGGTAATACCGAGCACGAGGAGGGCGAGC
>CAYLUL010000044.1:0-3642 GCA_964386835.1 uncultured Methanospirillum sp. | reverse complement strand
TTCTGGTCGGGAACTGCGTGCGCGCCTTCTGCTCGAGCTTGCCGAGCTCCTTGAGCACGTTCGCCGTGATCGCGATGCTCGTCGCGGTCAGGGCCGTGCCCACGAAGAGCGCCGAGGAGGCGGAGTGTCCCAGCGCGGACGTCGTGAGATAGCCGCCGATCCAGGGCACGATCACACCCAGGGACGCGATCGTGAAAAACCGCGGATCCATCAGGTCTCGGATGCAGAACTCGAACCCGATCGTGAAGAGAAGGAAGATCGCCCCAAGGTGAGCGAGGGACTGGACGAAGTCCGTGTAGGTGATCAGGCCGAGCACCGACGGTCCGACCAGAATCCCGACCAGGATTTCACCGACGACCGCCGACTGGTTGATCCGCGACGCGATCAGGTAGCCGGCGAGCGCGACGAAGAGGAGGAGGCTCATCTGGAACTCGATGGAGCTCAGGATCGATTCATTCATCGCCTTCTCGCCCCCGACCCCTGTGCACCAGCCCCACGGGGCCGCAGGGGGGTCTCCGCGTCCCTCGTCATCATCTCCTCTCCTTAGGTTGGGACCTGATTAATGAGTTTCCCATTCCCGACGATCGTCCCTCTCGAGTGAGACTGCTCCTGTTCGATCGATCGGTGCGCCGGCACCTTCGCTCGCCCCGTCCCTTCGCAGCCGATGATGAACGAGCGGCTGGAACAGTGGAGCGATCTCACCTCGAACCAGACCAGGGCCGACACTCATGATCACCATTGCCCACCCAACCCACGAGCGATCGGCACGACGCCTGCGACGCCGGAGAACCCCGAGATCGACATTCTTGCCAAGTCACTCGCTGCGGCGTCGATCCTCGGGGTGGACAAGAGACTGCTCGGTTGGGGAAATATGGCCGGAACACGGGTGTCATCTTCGAGATGACCCGAATCAGACGAAAAAATGACGGGCACGATCTCTCCTCCACGAACCTCGGTGTCCGGCCCGAGTAGCGTTTTCCATGGACGATTCCTGAGAAGCGTTCGGTGCCACCATGGAATGCAGGAGCCTCTCGAGTTGTGACCGGTCGAAGCGTTCCTCAACGCTGGGGCTCGGGGGGGAAAAGGGCCAGGTTCCGGGATTATGAGGTATTCCGTGTACGCGGCGTGCCGGATTCCGGTCACACTGGCATCGGTCGGAGCAGCTTGGCCTCATGGTGCTGGAGTGAGGCCTTCACGCGTTCTGGGAAAGAGGGGCACCGACCCCTGGCGTGTTCGACGGCGGCTTGGGGACGAGAAGGGGCGACAATCTGGGCCCCTCCCCTCCTGGAAGGTGATCCACTCAGCCTAAAGATGAATGTTTATATACTCTCCGGGTGATTTTTAAACAACCTGCTGGATGCGCGTGGGGCGTGGCCAATACCTCTCATCCCCCCTCCACCGATCAGCACCTCTTCCGATGCTTTCACGAGCGACGCCGATATCCGTTGGACGTGGACAACACCGAACCAGACCCGGACGGTCACCCCGCCCCGGGAAGACTGTTCGCCGGATGATGGTGCCTTCGGCAGCCCGGTGCGATCCGGGTTCGATCCTGATGGTCGAAGGTCGTCCACCGGGCTGTCGGTGGATCAGAAGCGCACGAACCCAGGAAAGCGGGATACGGTCCAGAGAGACAGGATCAGGACATACACCATGGAGATTGAGATAATCGCCGTCGGCGGCTACGACGAAGTGGGGCGAAACATGACCGCCATTCGGTGCGGCAAGGAGGTCGTCATCTTTGACATGGGCCTTCGCCTCGACCAGCTGATGGTCCACGAGGACGCTGAGGTGGACACCATGCACTCCCTTGATCTGATCCAGATCAAGGCGATACCGGACGATACGATCCTCCAGTCCGTCCCGGGTACGGTAAAGGCGATCGTCTGTTCGCACGGACACCTTGATCATATCGGCGCCATCCCGAAGCTCGCGCACCGGTACAAGGCGCCGATCATCGCAACCCCGTACGCGACGGAGCTGATTCACCAGCAGATCCAGGGAGAGAAGAAATTCCGGGTCGAAAATACTCTTGTCCCCCTGAAAGCAGGGCAGCGGCATACCATCTCCCGGAACCTGGTGCTGGAGTTCGTGCGAACGCAGCACTCGATCATCGACACGGTCACCCCGGTGCTCCACACCCCTCACGGTGCGATTGTCTATGCCTGCGACTTCAAGCTGGACCGGACTCCCGTGATCGGCGCCGCCCCGGACTTCGCCCGGTTCCAGCAGCTCGGCAAGGAGGGGGTGCTCGCCGTGATCGTGGAGTGCCCGTATATCCAGCACCCGGGACGATGCCCGAGCGAGCGGATCGCCGGCAACCTCGTGCGTGACGTGCTGACCAGTTACGAGGATGATAAGAATGCGATCATCGTCTCCGCCTTCTCCTCCCACATCTCCCGGGTGAAGATGATAGCGGAGTGCGCGGAGGCGATTGGGAGAAAACCCGTGCTGCTCGGACGCTCGATGGAGAAATACGGTTTGACTGCAGAACGGATGAAGTTCGTCTCGCTCCCGAAGACGACGAGTGTCTTCGGCAACCGCCGCGTTATCGACCGGATGATGCGCCGCATGATGAAGGAAGGGAAGGAAAAGTTCCTTCCCATCGTCACCGGGCACCAGGGTGAGCCCGGGGCGTTACTCACCCGCCTCGCGCACGGAGACACGCCGTACCAGCTCGCAAAGGGCGACAAGGTGCTCTTCTCGGCGAACGTCATCCCGAACCCGCTCAACCACGCGAACCGGGCCGAGATCGAATTCCTGCTTGAAAAGGCCGGCGCCCGGATCTTCACCGACCTGCACGTGAGCGGGCATGCCTACCGCGAGGACCATTACGAGTTCATGCACCTGCTGCAGCCCCAGCACATCATCCCCGCGCACGGGGACCTCACCATGGCTTCCAAGTACGTGCAGTTCGCCGGCGAACTCGGGTTCACGCTGAACGATAGCGTTCACCCGATGGCGAACGGACGGCGCCTCCGGATCAACTGACGGCACCTGTGCCAGGGTGATGGCGACCTGGCCGGCTCATGCACCTTTTTTCTTTCTCCAGGTACGCCCGGGAGGCGTATCTGCACCCGTCCGTCGTTGTTCCTGGCCCGAGTCAAACGACAAAAAGAGGGCTTTCTTCCGGGGTTCAGGCCCGGAGGTTGAAGTCCATCCAGTTCAGGTTCAGGTAATCCATCGGGAACTGGAACCGGAGAGTGTGAGTGCCTGCCGGGATATCGATCAAAGTGTCGACGGTGGTGAAGTACTGCCACTCCCTGGTGTAGGGAACGGTGACGTTGGCGGCGATCGTTGTCACCGTCTTCGGGACGGCGACCCTCGTCCGGGGTACCGCCTCGCCGTCGAGATAGACCTCGAAGGACCGGCCCGTCCTGTTCGACGAGACCCGGACGTTCATGTCGTAGGTGCCGGCGGTGGCGACATTCACGGTGTAGGTGAGGAACTCGCCGGCGCGAATCCAGCCGACGTTCGGGGTGGCGTCTCCGGTATCGATACTCTCGATGTCGACGTCGTCCCATCGGTAGATCCGCCCCTCGTTGCCCGGCGTGGTGTCATGGTACGCGACTCCTTCGCCGCCCTCATCGTAGTCCTCCGCCTGGACGCGCCCGGGCAGGGTCATCGGGACGTAGGGTGATG
>CAYLUL010000043.1:8690-12895 GCA_964386835.1 uncultured Methanospirillum sp. | reverse complement strand
CGAGATCCAGACGCTCGCGCGCGGGGACGCGATCATCAGCATCCAGGGGTCTCCCTTCCCAGTCTCAACGCGGATCCACCTCTTCGAGGACTATATCGATCGTCTCAACGCGGCGTCCTGACCCCCTTGCCTCACTTTCCGGAGCCTCGTGCCCTCTCGCTCAACAGGAGCCGCTGAAGGTTACCACAGGGCCACCGCTCACGCTGAAGCATCCCGGATGATGGGTCTTCGGAGATCGGGTTCCGATGAGATCGACAGCCGATGCATATCGGCAGAATTATTATTTTTATCGCGATATTTTCAAGCGAGGCACGATACAGATGGCTGGATCGAATCTGAGAGTGCGCCCTGCGCTGATCCCCGAGTGGGAGGCCGAACGGTTACTGAACGCGACGCTCCGGGAGCCGCTTGAGCGGCTCGACGATGAGCAGGCTCAGCTGCTGCTCGATGAGCTCGTATTTCAACTCCCGAGCGTCATGGTCTGGCACGAACTCGTTCCAAAACCGGGGACGACTCCTCTCGGGCCGCTGGTCCCGGACTTCGACCGATATGCCTACTACCTGACCGAGTTGCCGCTTTCGATCCTCGTCCCTGAGGGAAAGGGCCGTCTTCGGCGCCTGCGGCTCCGGGTCGAACTCTCGCCCGGCACGAAGACGGGGAGCGTGGAGACGGCGACGGGCGGGTCTCCGTCCGTTGAGCCGCCCGTAGCGACCGACATCTTCCCGACCCGCGAACTCGAGGAGCAGACGACGGATCTCGGCACCCTCTCGGTCGACCTCGCGAAGGGGCTCCTGTTCGTCTTTGGGCCAGCAGCCGAACCAGCCTCCGAGTTGCTCGATCTTAAGATTACCGTCCCACTGAAGTGGATGACCCGGGAGGTGACCGTGCGGGGCACGGGCAGGAACAACAGCGAGGTCAACTGGGAGGTGAAGGAGGCGAAGCTCGAGGAGGGTTTCACCTCCTGTATGATCCTGCGCACGCCGCGCGGCACCCCGATTGGAATCCGGGCGACGATGGTCGGCGAACTGGTCGGCCCCTCCTGGTACCTGACCTTCGAGACCGACCGCACGGGTCTGGCTGATCAGTATTCAGTCGGGTGAGACACCCGATGGGGGATGAGCCCGTGGGCGAGAACAAGCCTGGGGAGGAACTTCAGTCGGTCGTAGCCCGAGTGTTCGACGTTGTCACGGCGCTCGGATACGATCCCGCTCGGATCGGGGAGGTTGAGGCACGGCTCGTGCATGACCTCGTGGTCGCCTGCAGGACGCCGATGGACCACAACCAGATGCGGCAGACGATCACCGCGCTCATGGACCATGATCGGCACCGTGGATACTGGCTCGCCTACCTGAACCAGCTGGCCGCCCACCAATCCGGCGACCTCACCGAGTTTTTACCGGCTGCTCTTCTCTATGCTGACGCACAGCTCCTGACGAACGAGGACCTCGGGGTGCACTCCCTCGAGACTGCCCTGGTCAATCTTGTCCGGGTGACCGACGCGACTCCCTCTCTCGCCCCCCATCTTGCCGGGGTTCGGTGCAGCCTCGAGGCGCGCCTTCTCATGGTCCGGCGGCACTATGACCGGCTCTATTCGGGGGACAATGTGCCGAACCCGTTGATGGATCATCCTGCCGCCGAACTCGCCTGGATACGTTTCACCGACCGATCGCCCTGGCTCTGGCGCGACCCGGATACCCGGCCCGGCCTGGAGACCGTCGCTCCAGAGGAGCTCCGGACGTCGGTTGATCGTCACCTCGAGGTGGGTTCGACCTCCCTAGCCGCGTCCAGCTACCGGTTCCTTGGTCTTCGTCTTTCCATGTCGGGAGCCCCTCTTCCGGATGTCGCCCTGGCGTACTCGGCCGGACTGGACCTTGCACGGGTGCACGGGGTGGCGAGCGAGGTTGGCCATCTCTTCCGGCTCCTCGGATACACCCGGCGAAAGGAAGGGCACCTCGATGAGGCAGCCCTGCTCTATCTGCGTGCCATCGACCACGAGGCGGACCCGGTTGACCGGTTCGCCTACTGGCGCGGCCTATCTTTGCGAGAACTCGGTGACTGCCTCTTCGAGCGTACTCTCCAGAGGGTGGAGGCAGTCAAGCAGGGTCGGAAGCCCCCCGCTGCCGTTTCATCGATCTCGATGGGGCCGCTCGAACCCTACCGACTTGGCCGAATCGCCCTCGAGCGGCACCTGCGCGGACAGACCCTCCCGGTCAGTCGTGGCGTCGCTGAGGAACTCGCTCTCTCGTTCGGGTCAAATGCGCTCGTTGCTGCAGCCGGCATGGGGTCGCTCGTTGACCTCCTTGCTGAG
Organism: uncultured Methanospirillum sp.; assembly: GCA_964386835.1. Lineage (GTDB taxonomy): Archaea > Halobacteriota > Methanomicrobia > Methanomicrobiales > Methanospirillaceae > UBA288. Next base: position 10,587 of record CAYLUL010000043.1, on the reverse strand, counting down.
TTTGAGGCGAACGGGCCCCGGATGGCCGACGACATCCATGCCGAGTACAAACTCGGAGACGGAACGGACCCCGAGACTCGTGCGGCGATCCGGGCCGGCCGGCTCGGGATGCTCCGTCTCTACGGCCCGGAGAAGATCGGACAGGACGCATACCTGGCCGACGTCGGGAACCCGGTTCGATATCGTGAACGCACGGAGTACGTCAGGGCCCGAAAACAGGCTCGTCAAGCTCGTCTGGACCGTTACGATGCTGACTGCGTTGCCCAGCGCATCCTCGATCTGCCGAGGGAACCGATATGCCTGCTGCTCTCCGAGATCGGCCGGCAGAGGTCGATGCTTGTCCTCGTTGACCTGGATGAGGGCGAGGTGGTCGCCCATCCCTTCGCGAGCGTCACCCGGCAGGATCTCAGGCGGGCGCACGAAGCGTACCGGCGACTGGCGGCCACACCCGACAGGGAACCCCTGGCGCCCGCGATGTCGGGTGCGCTGGAGGGTCTACTCGCCATTCACGACCGTCTCTTCGGGGAGTTCCTGCGCGCCCAGGCAGATCGTTTGCGCGGGCGCCGGCTCGTGGTCTTTCCCCGATACGAGATGAATGCGGTCCCGTATCACGCTTTGCCGGTGGACGGGAGCGTGCTTGGAGAGTTTGTGCCCGTCTCCTACTGCCAGACTCTGGCCCAGTTCCTCGCGTCCCACCGTCGCCCCTCCCATCCCGTCTCTCCACCCCCTCGGATCGTTCTTGACGAACGGAGCCAGGACCTAGCCTGCTTTCAGGTTCTCAAATCTGAACACCGGCAGGCGTGTGCCGCCGGTACCCCCCGGGCTGTGATCGACGCACTCGCGGGTGCGGAAGTAGGCGACGTGGTGCTCGCCTGCCATGGTCGACACCACCCGGAAAGACCGACCGCATCCGCCCTCCGGTTCCCGGGGAGCGGTGACCTCTCATTCCTCGACCTCTTCTCTGCGCTCGGGACGGTCGACGCCGACTGCGTCGTGCTTGCAGCCTGCGAGAGCGGTCTCGCCCGGACTGCGGTGGCGGCAGAGTACATCGGCCTGCCGGCACCGTTCCTGGGTGCTGGCGCCCGCACGGTGATCGCGAACCTCTGGGAAGTCAACCCGATCTCGACCGCATTCCTTGTCTCCCGGTACCTGGTCCATCGGCGCACACCAGGGGTCTCTCCATCTGCCGCTCTCCAATCCGCGCAGGCCGACTGCCGTGTCGCACCGGCGAACACGATTGTCGCGTGGCTGGAGACCACCGACATGCCGTACCTCCGCCAGGTGCTCCCTCATCTCGAGTCCGGAATCCGTGGACTCGGATCTGCCCCCTTCTCCCATCCGTACTACTGGGCTGGTTTCGGCGCGTTTGGGGGTGCGTGACCGGTGGTGACGGTGTTTATCAGGCGGGACCCCGAAACGATCACGGGAGGTTGATGATGGTGGGTTCGCTTCGTCCGTACCTCGATCTCGTCCGCATCCACTTTGCCCCGGCGTGGCCCCTCCTCTTCTGCTCAGGGACCGTCCTCGCCTCGAAGTTCTACGACGGATTGACCTGGACCCTGGTGCTGACCGTGGTCCTGATTGCGCTCTTCGGCTTCTCCGCCGGACTGGTGATGAATGACTATGTCGACCGGGATCTCGACCGTCGGGACATCGATAACCGCCTGACACGATACTGGCGGCCGTTCGGCACGCGGCCCCTGGCAGATGGCACGGTCTCTCCCACGAGGGCCCGGCTCCTGGCCGTTGTGCTCGGCGGACTGGCCCTCGTGTTCGGTCTGCTTCTGGCGCTGGCCTCCAAGAAGTTCGCCATAGAGGAGGACCCGCGCCTGACCCGTCTGCGCGAGGTGCTGCCCGGGGCCAACTGCGGCGGCTGCGGCTTTCCCGGCTGCGACGA
>CAYLUL010000043.1:1028-8680 GCA_964386835.1 uncultured Methanospirillum sp. | reverse complement strand
AGGTGTACATCATCGCGATCATGGCGTGGAGTTACCTGGCGGAGTACACCTACCAGCGGTTGAAGCGCCGGCAGCGATATCCGGTCGCGCAGCTCCTCGGACGGACCGACTTCGCCCTCTTCCCTGTCGCCGGGTACCTCGCGCTCGGCCAACCGGATCTAGCGGCCCTCCTCTACTTCGTCTTCTTCTACCCGTTTGCCCTCGCCCACCTCGGGGTCAACGACATGGCGGACATCACCAACGACCGCGCTCGGGATCTCAAGACGATCCCCGTGCTCTACGGCATGGCCGGCGCAGCCCGCTGGGTCCTCGTTTTCTCGCTCTTCCATGGTGCTGCGGCGGCACTCTTCGCCGGCCTCCTCGGCCCCCTCGCACGAGCAGGGCTCGTAGCGGGGCTCGCCTGCGTGATGGTCGCGAACCTGCTCCTGCTCCGCCGGCCCGAGGAGGCGATCGGACTCCGGGTGCTCCCGCTGTTTCACGGAGCAATGGCCCTCTATGCGGGCGGGATCGTGGTCGACTATCTCCTCTGAAGATCCCGTGTACCGTCACACCCAGCGGGGCGACCTGATGATCGTCCTTATCGGGGGCACCTGTGTCCTCCTCATCACGATCTCCCTGGTCACCGGATGGCACCTTGTCACGCTCGTCGTGCTCGCGGTGCTACTTGCCACCCTTATTCTCTTCGCGTCACTTCGGATCGATGTCGATCGGGACACCCTCTCGATCGTGTTCGGCCCGGGCATCATCCGGAAGTCCTGGTTGGTTGATGAACTCCGTGCCTGGCGCATCGTCAGAAACCCCTGGTGGTACGGCTGGGGGATCCATGCCACTCCAGATGGATGGCTTTACAATGTTTCGGGATCCTGCGCGGTCGAGATTGAACTCGTGAGCGGCCGAAAAGCCCGGATCGGGACTGACGACCCGTCCGGCTTCGTCGCGGCCCTGGACCGGGTAACCGCCGGGAGAAGAACGGGACAATTCACGGCCGACGCCGACCATTTCGGTTCAGGTACCTGAGCGCCCGCGGCGCGTTCTGCCGGTAGTGGACCCCGAGAGAGGAGCCGAGGTAGGGCATGTACCGGGGCAGCACGGCTGTGGCCTGTACCGTCTTCTCGAACATCGTCTTCTCCTGACCCCAGATCACGGCGTCTCCCCGTCGGACTGCACCCAGGAACTCCTCGATCGAGTCGGCTCGGGCCGCGGTGACGACCATTCCAAGCTCGCCCAGGAGGTGGGCGTCGGTCCCGCCGGTCAGGACGAGGTCGTTGTCGGCGGCGAAGGCGATCGCCCGGTTGTTCTGGGACCGCGTCATGCCGCCGCAGACCCCCTCGAGGCCGTCGAGCCGGCAGAGCACCTCGGGGGCGAGTTCCCCGGCGGCGATCGCCTTGCAGACGCCCCGGCAGAGAAAGAGGTACCCGAAAGGGTGAGCCGCGACCGCGATCGCGTCGCGCCCCTCGATCCCGGCGAGGACTGCAGCCGTTGGGAGCGTCGTTGCGAGGTACGGGCTTGCCTGGAGCGCGGGTGCAACCACTTCGCGGTGGTAGTCGACGAGGTCGTCGACCGAGTAGAAGTAGACGAGGATATGGGGCCCTTCGGCGGCTGAGACCTCGATCCCGGGCACGATCACCTGGTTCTTCCCCGCCAAACGCACCGCTTCGACCGCTCCCGTCACCGTATTATGGTCTGTGACGGCGAACGAGGCTCCAACCCGCCGGCCCCGCGCGAGTGCGTCCTCGACCCGAATGAGCCCGTCCGAATGGGTGGTGTGGACATGCATGTCCACCGCCGCGTACCCCTCCTCCTCGAGTGCCCGGAGGTCGGGTGCACCGAACCGGACACCGCCGAACCAGGAGTACTCCCCTGTCATCCTGTTCTGATCTGAGAGGACCCGCGATAAGGCTTCTCTGGCAGGCCACTGAGGCGACCTGGCTCCTCTCCTGCCTCTCTCCTTTTTGACGATTCACCGGTCATGCGAGCAGCAGGTACGCGCCGAGAGTCGAGAGAAGGCCGATCGCCAGCAGCACTCCGCCGGCCGGACCGAGCATCGCCACAAGTGCCGCAGCGGTCGTCCCGAGCTGGCCGATACGCCCGTATCCAAAGACCCGGATCCCGTCGAGCCGTACCGTGGATCCGGCGGCCCTCGCTGGATCCATGTCATCGAGGGCGTCGTGGACCGCTCCGAGGATGAATGGCATGATGTCGGTAACGGGGACGGCGAGCCCGACGGGATTCCGTCCTGAGAGTGTGTTCACAACGTGCGTGTCAGTCGTCAGGAGTTCGCATTCATCGACATGCTCGAGGAGCGCGGCACGCACCTCCTCGCGGACACCGGCTAGGAGGTTGTTGCCGTCAAGGAGCACCCATGCCGTTGTCTGGCCCCCGGCGCGAACCACGAGGACCTGGACACCGAGCTCCCCGAACCCCTTCCTCCTGCCGAACGGGACGACCCTATGGCCTGCTCCGACCTCAAAAAGCCCCTGTGTCACCCGGGACGCAGCATAAAGACCGAGGTCAACCGCAGCGATGTACTCGGTACCGAGCGGCGATGCTGCCTCCACCGGTGGCGGGACCTCGTGCATGCAGTTGTGTGCATCGGCAAATGCCACGTGGGCGAACGGGTGCCGGCCCCGCTGGACAGCGAGCCCGATCCCATAGTCGAGGTCATCGGTCGTGAGCGGTGATCGCGTGGCCACCGCCAGGACGGTGTCGCCGAAGGGTTGAACCAGCACCTCCACCGTCCCCTCGCGGACCCGGACGGCAGGCCCGGCTCGGGGCAGGAAGCCAAGGCCCGGAACCGCGCTCTCCACGGCAACCGCGATCGCCTCGACCCCGTTCGAGGAGACCAGGTTGAAGTCGTGGGTCGCGCACCCGTGGAGCACGAATGTCTCGTCTCCAAGGCGAGCGGCGAGCTCAGCCGGCAGGTTCGAGGAGCCGATCTCACCGAGCGGTCCCGGGTGGAGGTTCGGAACGGTCACTGTGATCGGCGGTCTTTGTTCGCGGACCAGGTGGATCGTCGACTGGAAGACGACGACCTCTTCACCGAGCCGTTCGAAACAGTCATCGAGCTGGCGGGATCCCGAGATCAGGTGTGCCGCAAAGGCGTTTGAGAGGGCGAAGAGGGGAAGTCCAAAAGCCGCCCTCACAGGGCGTTCGATAAACCGGACAAGGCTCAACACCAGGAGTCCGGTGACGACGATCGCGGCGAGAACGGGGAGGGCGGTGCCCGGGCCGAACTCGTGAACGAGGGCGGCAGTCCCGATGAAGGAGGGGATGAGAGCCGGCAGCAGGACCCTGCCGAGTCGCCGGTCAGCGATCGCGACCAGGACGAGAAGCTCGAACCCAAAGACAACCCCGGTGGCGATCGCGTACATGCCGGGAAAAGAGCCGGGGAGGACGAGGGGTGCTGGCAGGAGCGAGATGACGACCAGGAGGGCCGTCCCGATGCCGGCGAGAAGGACGGGCCATTCGGGGGCCCGGCGAAAGAGAGGGAGGAGCCGAGCCCCAAGCATCGCCGATGCGAGTCCCGGGACGATGTACCCGAGCACCCCGAACCAGTCCACCGTGTCGGTCGTGGCCATGCCACCCAGTGCCGACATCGCCTCGACGGCCAGACCGAGCAGGACGATGGTCGCGATCGAGAGGGGCCACGGCGGAGGGGTGATGATCAATCGGGAGAGGTCCTCGAGCCGGCGCTCTGGCGAGTCGGACATGCGTCTTCGAGTACTGTTCTCGGATCTTGATAAGTGATGCGCCCCACATGCACAGCATAGACTCATGAGTCTCCCCGCCCAACGAATACGCAGGAGCCGAGTGTATGAGCCGGAGAAAGGAGTTCGTGGTGGGCGTCTCCGGGGCGAGCGGTGCCCCGTACGCCCGTCGTCTGCTCGAAGTGCTGGCCGAAGAGGCGACTGTGCACCTGGTCGTCACGGAGCAGGCGCGGGCGATCGCCGCACACGAGTGTGTTCGTTACGACGACCTTGACGTGGTCGTCCATCCCAACAACGACCTCGCGGCGGCCATCGCCTCCGGCTCACACCGGTCGGATGGGATGGCCGTCGTGCCGTGCAGCACCAAGACCCTCGCCTCGATCGCTCATGGCCTCTCTGCCTCGTTGCTCGCGCGGGCGGCGGACGTCACCTTGAAAGAACGGCGCCCGCTCGTGCTCCTGGTGCGGGAGATGCCGCTCTCGAGGGTCCACCTCAGGAACATGCTCGCGGCGGATGAAGCTGGCGCCACGGTGATGGTCGCGAGCCCCGGTTTCTATGGCCGGCCGGCGACGATCGACGACCTGGTTGAGATGGTGGTCGGACGAGTGCTCGACCACCTGGGTGTCGATCACGCCCTCGGCCCCCGATGGGAGGGATACGATGCATAACGAAGCCACGATGCGGGATTATATCGCACGGGTGCGTGAAGAGGGAGGCGCCATCGCGGTCTCCGAGCCGGTCTCGACGGTCTACGACGCTCCCCGCCGATCCGCAGAGACCGACCGGATGCTCCTCTTTGACGACCTCGGGCAGGGATGGCGCGGGGTTATGAACCTGGTCTCGGACCGGGCCTCGATCGCCCGGGCCCTCGATCTGCCACCTGAACGGGTCCTCTCGACACTGGCGGATGCGCGGTTCGACGGGCAGGTCGGCGTCGATGGCTCCATCTCCACGGTTCAGGTTGACCTCGACCGGGTCCCGGTGATGAAACATTACCCGCTGGACGCCGGGCGGTATATCACAGCCGGCATCGTCTACTCGCGTCACGACGGGATTGAGAATGCCTCGGTCCACCGAATGCTCGTCCAGGGAAAGGACCGGCTCGTCGCCCGCATTGTCGAAGGAAGGCACACCTTCAACCTGCACCGCCAGGCCCGTGAGGCGGGCGAACCCCTTCCTGTCGCGATCGCGATCGGCGTCCACCCGGCTGTCATGCTCGCGGCGTGCACTCGCGTACCAGAGGGCACCGAGCTCGCGTACGCGGCAGAACTCCTCGGGGGTGAGATCGGGGTGCGCGAGTGCTCGAATGGGGTGCTCGTGCCTGACGCCGAGATCGTGCTCGAGGGCGAGATGGGGGCCGAGATGGCGGACGAGGGACCCTTTGTCGATATCACCGGCACCTACGACCCGGTCCGCGTTCAGCCGGTGATCCGGTTGACTGGGATGGCCATCAGGCAGGATCCAATCTATCACGGCATCCTGCCGGGTGGGGCGGAGCACAAGGTTTTGATGGGAGCGCCATACGAGCCCAAGATCTATCGGGCGGTCGCCGGCGTCACGACCGTCCGAAACGTGCTCCTCACCCCCGGCGGTTGCGGGTACCTGCACGCCGTGGTCCAGGTCAGGAAAGCAACGAACGGTGACGGCAAGAATGCCTGTATGGCCGCCTTCGCTGCCCATACGTCGCTCAAGCACGTCGTGGTCATCGACGAGGATATCGATCCGTACAACCCGGCGGAGGTCGAGTACGCGATCGCGACGCGGGTACGGGGCGATACCGATCTCCTCGTCGTGACGGGCGCACGGGGCTCATCACTTGACCCGTCACGGATGGCCGACGGGACCAATGTCAAGATCGGGGTGGACGCGACCATGGACCTCGGTAGAGAAGAGGAGTTTGTCAGGGCGAGGTGGGACGATGCAGCTTGATCGCGATGACGAACGTGTCCTGGCCGGCGAGTTCGGAGAGACCCGGCAGCGACTGATGGAACTCCTCGTCGGGCTCGGGACCGTCTACGGCGCGGAGAAACTTGTCCCGATCGCCTCTGCGCAGGTCTCCGGGGCGTCGTACAAGACGATCGGGGACTGGGGTCTTGAGTGGCTCTCGTCCCTCGATGCCCGTGCGGTGGTTCCTGCCGTCCTGAACCCGGTCGGCATGGACCTGGAGCGCTGGCAGGAGATGGGGATCCCTGCTGACTTCGCCCGCAAACAGGAGGAGGTGGTCCGTGTCTACCGTCGGCTCGGCATCCGGCTTGAGTGCACCTGCACCCCGTATTACCTGGCCCTCACGAACTATGGCGATCACCTCGCATGGTCCGAGTCCTCGGCGGTCTGCTATGCGAACTCGGTGATCGGCGCCCGGACTAACCGCGAGGGAGGGCCATCGGCGCTCGCCGCCGCCCTGGTGGGCAAGACCCCCTTCTATGGTCTTCACCTGGTCGAGAACCGCCGTCCGACTGTTGCCGTCAGGGTCGAGGGCGCCCCTGATGCCCCCGGTGGGGGCTGGTACGGCGCGCTCGGCGTCCTCGCCGGCAAGGAGGTGGGTGCCAGGATCCCGTTCTTCTCCGGGATCCGGCCGAACCGGGACGGTTTGAAGAGCCTGGGTGCAGCTATGGCTGCGACGGGTGCCGTCGCCCTCTTCCATGTCGACCGGATCACGCCGGAGACGCGGGTCTTTGGGTTCGAGACTGCGGACCTCGAGACGATCACCGTTACTGCAGCGGAGGTGGAGGCGGTCTGGTCCGAGCTCCCGGTGGAGGCGGTCGCCCTCGGGTGCCCGCACTGTTCCGGTGAGGAACTGGCGCGCATCGCCGCCCTGCTCGAGGGGCGGCGGACGACGAAACCGCTCTATGTCTTTGCCGCCCGGCGCGTGATCCAGGAGCACGCGAACGAGGTTGCTGTGATCGAGCGGAGCGGTGCGCGAGTCTATGCGGACACGTGCATGGTCGTCTCGCCGGCTCTGGAACGGTACGGAGCGATCATGACGAACAGCGGGAAAGGGTTTGCGTACCTGCCGAGCCTGTGCGGCGCTGAGGCCCGCCTGGCGTCCCTCGAGGACTGTGTGGCGGTCGCCTCGAGCTGACCTTATCCTCTCCTGCGCCTACCTCCCTACATGCATGGGCCTGTATGACCTGATTGCCGGGCATTTCGTCCCAGAACGCCGGGTGGCGTACCTTCGTCGGCGGGGCGATGCGGCAGGCCTCATCCGCCTGCTTACGCAGGGTGAACCGGCAGTGCGGCACCTCGCTGTCGCCGCCCTCGGCGAACTCCGGGATCCACGAGCACTGCCGGCGCTCGCTGCGGCCCTCGAGGGGCCGGACGAGGAGGGCGTCCGCTGGCGCGCAGCAGAGGCCCTCGTGCATATCGGGCCCCTTGCGCTCGATCACCTCCTCTCCCTCGCTGCCCACGAAGACCCAGATGTCCGGTGGAAGGCCTGTGTTGCACTGGGGGAGATCGGGGACATCCGGGCGGTCCCTGCCCTCCTGGGGCGCCTCGCTGACAGTGATCGGTTTGTTCGCACGCGGGCCGTCTCCGCCCTCGTCCGACTCGGTTCTCCAGCCCTCCCCTTTCTCACCCTCGCCCTCGAGGACCCGGACACACGGGTCCGCTTGGGAGCGGCCGATGCTCTTGGTCAGATCGGGGATGCGGCGGCCATTGAAGGTCTGCTCATCGCCATCAAGGACCCGGTTGAATCGGTCCGGCGGGCTGCAGCGGTCGCCCTGCTCCGGCTGAACCCGGTCACCTGAGCCAGCGAGTCCCCTCATCCTTCTCTCCCTCTCTTTTCACATGATATCTCTGGCGTTCGGCCCACCACACTCCGCACCAGGCCGGCTCGAAACGGGCACCTATGGTAGGAGACTGTGTCCAGAAGGCCGACCACATTCTTTCGGGGTCCTTTTGGAACTTGCAGCGGCACTCGTAGTAGCCGTAGCGATGAACGAACTT
>CAYLUL010000043.1:0-1018 GCA_964386835.1 uncultured Methanospirillum sp. | reverse complement strand
GATTGGAGGTGGGGTGTGCCAGGATGACCGACGATGACCCTCCTGGACGTTGGACTGGCCATATCCGCGCAGAGGGGATCGAAGCCCGCCGTGATGTGGTGAAAAGCCTCTCGCCGATCGGTACACCCGCTGCTGAACCTCTCACGTATGCCGTGAAAATCAACACTCTCACCCAACAAAGATGCGCGAGGCATCCTCCGAATGATGGTAAGAACCGGGCCTGGGATACTTGTCGTCATCCGGTGGGTCGAACTCAAGCCTTCTGCTTCCACCCCGCCGCCCCATACTGCTGTCTCTTACAGGATCTGCCGCGAATCGGGACGTTCGTCAAGGATCCGGATCGTCTCGGGGTTGAGGAGCATGTCGAGGTCAGGGACCACCACCCAGATCGGGAGGGAGCCGGCGAGGTCCTGTGCCTGCACACGGTACACTCTGGAAGAGAAGAAGGTCGCCCGGATATCCGTGTACGCGCAGGCGTAGCGATCGAGGCTCGAGGGGGAACCGGGATCGATCGCTTGCCGGCACTCGAGAAGCGGTCCCAGCACATACTTCCTGAGCGTGGCGGCTTTCCGCTCCCGGAGCTGGCGAGCGAGCCGTCGGCTCGATTCACCCTGGGTATATCTGACCAGGATCACCTGGAAGACCAGGATGAAGAAGACCGGGATGAAGCCGAGCCCGGTCACCGTGGCACGGGAGTTCCAGATGACACCCAGGGTGAACCCGGGAAGTAGCATGGCTGCGATCAAAACAAGGGCGACGAACCCGGCAGCGATCCCGATCGGCAGCATCACCTTCCAGAGCGGTTCGACATGACGGTGGATCTTACGGTAGACGTTGTTCTGAATGCCGATCAGGGATTCGAGGAACCCCCCGGTGTACGGCCGAAAGACCGCGATCGCCAGGTAGAAGAGCATGATGGCAGCCGACTGGAACACGACGAGCCAACCGAGAAGCCCGAAGTCTCCCATGAGACCAAAGATAATGTTGAGCCCGTAGACTGCGAGGAAAGCCGGTACGA
>CAYLUL010000042.1:0-13139 GCA_964386835.1 uncultured Methanospirillum sp. | reverse complement strand
GGGGCGGTTCCGACCGACGGGTCGGCGAGCAGCGCCTTGCACTCCGAAGCGAAGAGGAGTCGGTCTCCGTTCCGGGTGTAATAGAGCGGTTTCACCCCGAGCCGGTCCCGTGCGAAGAAGACTTCCCCACGCCGGCGGTCCAGGAGGGCAAAGGCGAACATCCCATTGAAGCGGGCGAGGCAGTCGCGACCCCACGCGGTGTAGGCAGCGAGGATCACCTCGGTATCGGTCTCTGTCTGGAAGGTGTGGCCGGCCTTTTCGAGCTCATGTCGGAGCTCGAGGTAGTTGAAGACCTCGCCGTTGAAGACAACCGTGAGAGAGCCGTCCCCGTTCGTCAACGGCTGACGCCCCTCGATCGAGAGGTCGATGATCGCGAGTCGCCGGTGGGTGAACCCGACCGGTCCCTCGATCAGGGTCCCCGCGCCGTCCGGCCCGCGGTGGGCGAGCAGCCGGCCCATCCGGTCCAGCAGGTCGGAATCGGCCGGCTCTCCGTCCCACCGGACGATCCCTGCGATCCCGCACATTCTGCAATGATTCGATCTCGCTGGATTTATGCCCTCGGCAGCTCCTGGTCTCCCCACGGGTATTATCTCCTCCAGTGTCGACCCGCTCTTCATGCACCGGGCCGTGCCCCTCTTCCTCCTTCTCTATCTCGTGGTCGCTCCAGCGTCGGGCGCGGTCCGCTACGTGGCGATGGACGGCGACGACCGGGGCCCGGGAACCGCCGACCTGCCCTGGGCGACACCGGGCTACGGCTCGCGCCATCTCATCCCTGGCGATACCCTCGTGATTCGGAACGGCACCTACCTCCTCTCGCGTTTCGACGAGGAGATCCTCCTTCCCCCTTCCGGGCAACCGGGGGCCTGGATCACGATTCGGGGAGATGGTGCGACGGTGCTTGCCGGGCGGGATAACCTCTATGCTGCGGTGGTTCTCGACTCGGTGTCGCACGTCCGGCTTGCCGATCTCGAGATCACGAGCGATCATGGCGTCTGGTTCCGGGGCGGCATCTCGATCGAGGGGGCATGCACGGAGATCCAACTCGAGGACCTCCGGATTCACCACCTCGACGAGTTTGGGATCAACATCCAGAACGTGGACCGCTGTGCCGTTCGCCGGTGTCGGCTGACGCACTGCGGTTTCGGCGGGATCGGTGGCCCGGTCGGCACCGCCGGCGGTATTCGTCGTCTGGTCGTGGATGACTCGGAGCTCTCCTTCTCGGGGCACTACTACCGGGGGGGCGGCGGTGAGGGGAACCCGTACAGCCGCCCGGACGGGCTCGGGCTCGAGGCCTCCAACGGTCCGGTCGAGGTCAGAAACACGACAGTCTCGCACAATCGTGGCGACGGTCTCGACTCGAAAGCCCGATCGACCGCGATCCACCACTGCGTGGTCTCGAACAATTCCTGCGACGGGATCAAGCTCTGGGGCGACGGGAGCACGGTCGAGAGCACTCTGGTCTCCGGGACCGGAGACGGCGCTTTCGGCGCCTCCCCCTGGGCAGGGATCGTGATCAGCGGTCGGACCGGAGCCTCCTTCCGGATTGTGAATGTTGTTGTCCGCGACCATCCGGGCCGACTGGCATACCCGATCTACGCGCAGTACGACGACCGCGAGGTCCCGGTTCACGTCCTGGTCCGGAATACCGTGATCGCGGGCGGGCACGGGCCCGCATGGTTCGGGCCGTCTGTGGACCTCACCCTCGATCACTCGATCGTCTTCCGGCCCGGGGGAGGCGATCCGGTCGAGGCCCGGGGCCGAGCCTGGAGCGGGCTTGAAATCGAGGCCGGCGCGCTTGGCGACGGCAACCTCTGTCGCGACCCCCGCCTGGTTGAGCCAGTTCGGGACTCAGACGGCGACTGCCGGCTCCTCCCCGACAGTCCGGGGATCGACGCGGGTACCATGGAGGGGGCGCCGGCGACCGACCTTTCATGGGGTTCGCGCCCGCTCGGCGACGGGTTCGACATCGGGGCATGTGAACGAGCAGCGCCGGTCGTTCTCCCGGGCGGCGCGGGCATACCCCGGGACCTCGACCGAGACGGCAGATTCGAGGACGTGAACGGTAACGGCCGTGGTGACTTCGCCGATGTGGTCATGCTCTTCTCGAACCTGGGGTGGTGCGCGGAGCATGAGCCGAGCGCGTTCGACTTCAATCAGAATGGACGGAGCGATTTTGCAGATGTGGTTCACCTCTTCGATCTGGTGTAAGGCCGTTATCGGAATGCTGCTCCTCACATTCCTGGCCGGGCCGGTTCCCGCGACCGATCTCTTTGTCGATCCCGTCCATGGCGACGATGGGCGGAGCGGGCTATCGGCCGATCAGCCCCTTCGCACGCTCACCGCCGCATGGTTGCGGATCCCCGAAGGTGCCGTGCTCACTCATCCATACCGGATCCGGCTCGAGCCGGGGACCTACGCCCGGGACATGGTCCCCCCGGGGGGCTGGCTCGAGAGCCGACTCGGGACATCGGAAGGGCCGGTGGTGCTCGAAGCGGTGGGAGATGGAGTGGTCGTTCTGCCCGAGATCGATCTCTTCGACTGCCACCATATCGCACTCCGGAACCTGACGATCGCCGGGGGAGCCGGCGGCGGAAACGTGCTCCATCTCGCCTCCTGCACGAACATCTCGGTCCTGGGCTGCCGCCTGCTCGGCGAGGGAGATGTCGAGGATTATGACGGACCACAGGAGGTCTACAAGGCCAACCAGTGCCGGAATCTCACGATCGAGGACTCCGAGCTCGCGCACGCCTTCGGCACCGTTCTCGATCTCGTGGCGGTCGAGGGGGCCTCTGTCTCACGGAACCGGATCCACCACGCCCTCGACTGGTGCGCCTACGCAAAGGGCGGCTCAGCTGGAATCCGGTTCGAGGCGAACGACGTCTGGGATGGCGAGGCGGGGGGGATTGCGGCGGGCCAGGGAACCGGGTTCGAGTACATGGTCCCACCGCGGATTCATTTCGAGTCCACGGAGGTCCGGATCGTGAACAACATCATCCACGACTGCCACGGTGCGGGCCTCGGCGTCCACGGGTCGTCGAACGTCCTCATTGCATACAACACCCTCTACCGCGTCGGCGCCGCGAGCCACGTGTTCGAGGCCGTCCATGGCAGCCGCTCCTGCGACGGAGACGTCGAAACCTGTCAGCGCTATCTCGCGCTCGGTGGCTGGGGTACCGCTGGCGCCGGGTTCGAGGCGATCCCAAACCGGAACGTCTACGTCCTGAACAACCTGGTGGTGAACCCCGTTGGCGCTGGTTCGACCTGGAGTCTGTTTCGGGTTGCCGGGCCCGCTACGCCGCCGGCAGGATCGAACGTGCCGTCTCCGGCCTTTGCCGACGAGCACCTGATGATTCGAGGAAACGTGATCCTGAACGGTCCGAGCGATCATCCTCTCGGACTCGAGGATTCGCGACTGGATCCGGTCACGGTCCTCCGCGAGAATGCGATCAATACCCTCAACCCGGTCCTCGTCGACCCCGAGTCCGGCGACTACCGTCCGGTGCATGCCTCTCTTGCGGGGATCACGGTCGCCCCGGTTGCCCCGTTCCCGGACGACGATCCCGTGCTCTCACCCCCGGAGCCCCCGGGGGTGCTCGAGAACACGGTCCCGGTCGACCGTAACGGCGTCTCACGCCTGGGGCGCGATCTCCCTGGAGCCCTGCTATCGTTCGCACCCCTGCCAATCATGGTGCCGGGAGGAGCCGGCGTGCCGCAGGACTATGACGGCGATGGGCGTTACGAAGACGTGAACGGCAACGGGAGACACGACTTCGCGGATATCGTGCTCTTCTTCAACCGGATGACCTGGATCGCGGAGCATGAGCCGGTCGCAGCCTTCGACATCAACGGCAACGGCCGGATCGACTTTGCCGATGTGGTGTCCCTCTTCAATCGCCTCTCAGGTCCTTGAAGACTCAGACGAAGTACGGCGACCTTCGGCTGACCGCCTCGCGGAAGGCCTCCTCGAGCGCGGGGCCCGAGAGGCCCCGAACGTCCACCAGGTTGTCCGATCGGAGCAGGCAGGGCTTCAGCTTCCCGTCCGACGTGAGCCGCAGGCGGTTGCAGTAGGCGCAGAACTCGGTGTTGTGGAGTGGTCGGACCACCTCGACCTCCGCCCCCCTGACAAAGTACTTCTTACGGTGGTGCATTCGCCGGGTCTCGACATGGTCGGCCATTGCCGCTATCCGCTCCTCGATCCCCTGCACGTCCCCATGGTGGTCGCAGTCGCGGAACTGCATCAGCTCGATCAACTGCAGGACCAGGTTCTGGTCCTGGCGGACGTAGTCGATCAGGGAATCAACCTCGTCCTCGTTGATGCCTGAAAGGACGACCATGTTGATCTTGACCGGCGTCAGTCCAGCATCGAGGGCGGCTTCAACGCCGGCGAGGGCCTCCCCGAGCATCGGGTGGCCGGTGATCTGCTTGTATCGGACCGGGTCAAGGGAGTCGATCGAGACGTTGACGCGGGAGAGTCCGGCTGCCTTCAGCGCGTGCGCCCGGTCAGCAAGCAGGGTCGCATTGGTCGTCATCGAGGACTCCATGCCGGGCGGTACCGATGCAACGATCTCCTCGAGGTCTGTCCGCATCAGGGGTTCGCCGCCGGTAAATTTTACAGACCGGACCCCGAACGTCTGCGCCACGCGGAGGATCTCGGCGATCTGCTCCTTCGAGAGCTCCTTCTCGGGGTTCTTCTCCCCCTCCGAGTGGCAATAGATACAGTTGAGGTTGCAGGCCTGTGTCAGGCTGATCCGGATGTTGGAGACGGTCCGACCGTGTGTGTCAGTCAGCATCCGTTGCACACCCAATGAAGCTCTTTCCGATCACGTAGATCTCGCGCGACCCTCTCCGGCTCGCCTTCGCCTGATAGGTGCGGCCCGAGTGGAAGGCCGTCCGCACCTGGGCGAGAAACCCGGGGAAGTCCTCCCCCTGGAATGACTTCGCGAGGAAATTTCCGCCCGGCTTGAGCGTCGCACAGGCGAAGGCCAGCGCCTGCTCGTCCAGCTCGATCGCACGAGCCTGGTCCACCGAGCGTTGCCCCGAGAGCTTCGGGGAGGCGTCCGAGACGACCACGTTGACAACGCCGAGCATCTCTTTCACCCGCGCCCGCAGATCGGGGTCGTTCAGGTTCCCCACGATCGTCTCAACGCCGTCGATCGGTGCAATCGGGTTGAGGTCGACCCCGATCACTTTTCCCTCGGTCATCGTCCTGAGCACCTGGAGCCAGGAGCCGGGGGCGGCACCCAGATCGACCACGTTGTCGTCCTCACGGATGATGTTCGCGTGCTGCTGGACCTCGATCAGCTTGTACGCGGCCCGCGAGCGGTAGCCCTCTCGCACCGCTGCCCGGTACTGTCGGTCCCGTCCCCACTGAGATCCCATGCTTTCACTGTCCCCGAATGACGCCACTCTCGCGACCCGTTCACAAAAACCGGTGCATATCACCCGTTCGCGAGCCGTCTCGGTGCGATATCATTAAAACTATGTCTGGTCAGTTTATAATAGAGAGTGTCAGGGGTTTCCATGTTACGCGCCACCATCGACGCAGACGTCTTCAAAGAGGCGGTCGACGCCATCGCCGCTCTCGTAAGCGAGTGCCGGCTCCATGTGAGTGCAGAGGGAATGAAAACGCGGGCCGTCGACACCGCAAACGTCGCGATGGTCTCGCTCGAGCTTGCTCCGGGTGCGTTCGAGGTCTTCGAGGCCTCCGAGCGTCCGCTCGGGATCGACATCACCAAGCTGAAGAACATCATCGGTATGGTCAACCGGGGCGACAGCCTCCAGCTCTCGATCCCGGCCGATTCCCAGAGGCTGAACCTCGCCTTCCAGAGTTACCAGTACTCGCTGACGCTGCTGGACCCGAACACGATCCGGAAGGACCCGAACGCGCCCACGCTGGAGCTGCCGGGCCTGGTCGTTCTGGACGGGCCGACCCTGACGAACGCGATAAAGGCGGCTTCCGTGGTCTCGGACAAGATCGCGCTCGGCATCGACCCGGAGGCCCGGGTCTTCTATATGGAGGCCGAGGGCGATACCGATAATATCCGGCTCGAACTCGGGCCCGACAAGGTCCAGTCGCTGACCGAGACGAAGGCACGCTCGCTCTTCTCGCTCGACTATCTCAAGGACATGTCGAAGACGATGGGCCGCGCCGAGCGGATCGAGATCAGCATCGGGATCGACCATCCGGTCCGGTTCTCGTTCGAGATCGCAGGAGGGGCCGGCAAGGTGGTCTACCTGCTCGCGCCTCGAATCGAGGCCGACTGAACCGGGAGACCGGATGCCGGTGGCCTTCGACGAGAAAGACCTGGCCCGGTTTCCCTTTTTACTGGAGGCCCAGGCGAAGATCGCCGGCTCCCAGCTCAACCAGCTCGAGACTTTTCTCGCCTCCGACGTCGGTGCCCGGATCATCAAGCGGGCCACTGACCGGATCGAGGCGGCGATCACCATCCCGCCAACCGGGCAGAACGAGCATTTCCGCCTCTCGCAGTCAGACAGCGTGAACCCGCTGGAGTCACTCTATACCTACGGAATGGCGCGGATCATCGCCTCCTGTCTTAACGATCGGGGGGCGATCGAGCGCCTGATCAACTACGAGGCCCGTCGCTCCTCCTTCTACCTGATGAGCGACGAGTCGGAGGAGACGGCGGAGGCGGAAGCCTCGAAGAGGGAGGCGGTCGCCGCCCAGCTCGGCCTCTTCCTCCACGAGGGCACGGTCACCGTCCCGGCGTACGTCGAGATGGTCTCCGGTCTGCGAGAACCCCTCTGGCGCCTCGTGAATAGGGAGGTCTATGGCGGGCTCGTCAGGGTCTATCCGACCGAGATAGAAGTCCTCTTTCGTGAACGTATCCGGGTCGTCATCCGGGCGCGCGGCCTTCCGCCGGTGCCCCCCGATGTCTGCACCCTTCTCGCCCCTTCGATCGAGCACCTCACTGCCATCCTCCAGGCACAGATGCTCCAGGACCTGGGCCCGGTCGATGAGTCACGGTACTCCCCGTGCATGAATGCCCTCCTCGCCGCACTGCTGTCGGGGACGAACCTGACCCATATGGGCCGGTTTGCCCTGACCGCGTTCCTGCATACGATCGGGCTCTCGACGACCCAGATCGTCGAGGTCTACCAGCGGTCGCCGGACTTCGATATCGAGAAGACCCTGTACCAGGTCGAACATATCTCAGGCCGCTCGGGGACCGAGTACACGCCGCCGTCATGCGCGACGATGCTGACGAATGGCCTCTGTGTGGGTAAAGACGCCCTCTGCGAACGGATTGGCAGCCCCCTTGGGTACTATCGAAAGAAGAAGGTGAAGACCGGGTCCGGCGAGCGCCCGGGTAAGGGCGGGCCTTAAGCGATCTTCTGGTTGATCACGTACCCGGCTCCGGTCATGATGACAAGGAAGAGAGCGATGGCGAGCAGGTACGCTGTGCCCGTGGGCAGGACGAATGGGAGGCCAACGATCAGGATGATCATGAGGACCAGGGCGACGACACCGATCGCGAAGTCGAGAAGACGGGGATCCATCCCTTTACCAATGATCCTGCAGCATTAAGTCTGTATCGAACCGGGGAGCCATCACACAAACCCCATGTAGGATGAGCGACCATCACTCCGCCATGGAGATCACCGAGACCCTGCGGGGCTTTCTGGAGAGCGGTGACGACTGGGAGCGGAAGCCAACCTCGGTGCCGGGTGTGTACCTGATCAAGCTTCCGAAGACGAGGACGCGGCCCGCTTCACTGGCCCTAGAACTGAACCCGATCGGCGAGGGGGGTCTCCCGATCAAGCGAAAGGGCGTCATGATCATGAGCACCCATGAACACGAGGCCTTCCGCCACCTCTTCGAGAACCCGAAGATCGGTTCCGTGCTCGCGGCGATCGAGGATCTCTTCCCCGAGCGGAGGGTCCAGGGGAGGGCGGCGAACGACGTCGTCGAGATCTAACCCGGTCCCATTCGCGGTCGACTCCCTCGACACGACCTTCCTCCCCGGTGCGCCCGTCAATGACGAGTCGGCCCGCTACATCTACCTGCAGGAGGACTGCGTCCTCTTCGATCCCGGGCGCGGCACGGTTCTCAGTCAAGCCTCACCGCCGAAAGAGGCTCTGTCCCTTCCAATCGGGCGGTTCGATGGGTGCTCGGTTCATGCCGTCCACCTGATGGCCGGCTCCCCGGGACCCGCCCCACTCGAGGCGGTGGGACTCCGTTCGCTCCACGGGCTCGTCTCCGTGGAGGAACTCGGCTGTGCGTCGCGTGCGGTGCAGCTCGCCGGCTTCGACGCAACCCACCGGTATTGCGGGCGGTGCGGGTGCCGGACGACGCGGAGCCCGAGAGAACATGCCCGCATCTGTTCGGGCTGCGGGGAGACGGTCTACCCCAGACTCTCGCCCGCGGTGATCGTGCTGGTCACACGGGGTGAGGAATGCCTGCTCGCCCGTTCTCCCCGTTTTCCCCCCGGGATGTACTCGGCGGTCGCAGGCTTCGTCGAGCCGGGCGAGACGCTCGAACACGCGGTGCAGCGTGAGCTCGCCGAAGAGTGCGGGGTGCGGGTGAAGAACCTCGAGTACGCCGGCTCACAGCCCTGGCCCTTCCCCCATTCGCTGATGCTCGGGTTCTACGGGGAGGACGCGGGAGGCGAGCTCCGGGTCGACGGCGTCGAGGTGGAGACGGCCGGGTGGTTTCACCGCGACCGCCTCCCGGTCCTCCCATCCCCAGGCTCGATCGCCGGGTGGTTGATTATGGGGTTCGTGGACGGGGAGCGATAAGCCGTGAGCGCTCCCCCCCGGTATCAGAGGTGGGAGCGCACGACCCGGATGGGGTCCAGGAACCGTTGCAGGCGTGAGAGCTCCTGGCATTCGCGCCGGGCCAGGTCGAAGGCCGGATCGTCGAAGAGGTCGGCGGGGCCGACGAGCCGGCTGTCCGCCAGCTGGAACCCGAGGCAGCAGCAGCGAGACAGCCCGTCACCCTCGCCGCCGAAGGCATCGCAGACGGCGACCGGGAAGAGGACGGTCCTGGCGAATGCCAGGGGTGTCATCGCGGCGCGGAGCCATTCGCCCGTGAGCGGCAGGCCATCGCCGCCGGTGGTCCCGACAAGGAACGATCCTCCGGGGCCGGAGGACGAGACGACGGCGCATGCCTCCTCATCCGGGGTGAAGACCCGCCTGATCCCCCGGCCCGTGCCATCGCGGAGTGCGGC
Source organism: uncultured Methanospirillum sp. (assembly GCA_964386835.1). Taxonomy (GTDB): domain Archaea; phylum Halobacteriota; class Methanomicrobia; order Methanomicrobiales; family Methanospirillaceae; genus UBA288. The sequence goes on along the minus strand of CAYLUL010000042.1, from coordinate 3,951 downwards.
GAGGAGTGTGTAGGTCTCGCCTGGTGTCTGGAACCGTTCGGGGGGATCTCCCGCGAGCTCGAAGATGAACCCCTCCCGCATGGCGGGTTCGTCGGCAAGGCGGGGGGTGACGAAGGGATCGGCAAACACGCGGCAGAGGAGCGGGGTCCAGGCGCTGGACCCGGCCCGATCGGTGATGAACACGAGGACACCCTCGCTCTCTCGACTGATCTCGATCGAGGCTGCGCTCTCCGCTCCCGGGTGGCCGTTGACTTCAAGCCCGAGGTTTCTGCTCACAACCCGCCCGGCCTCGAGACTCTCCTGGATGAGCAGTTGCACTGCTGCCTGGTCGGCCGGACGGTGCGCCGTGATGATCGCGATCGAGCCGCCGCACCGCGTGACGAACGAGTCGGTGAGACACTCGGCGTCGTGGGCCTTGAGGCGTCGAGCAACCTCCTCGAGCACGCGGGGGTGGGCGCGCCCCCGACCCGGGAAGGCGCCGAGCGCCGCCGACGCAACCGTGAGCGCGCTCGTCATCGGCAGACGTCGGTGAGCCGGCAGATCACCGAGCGGCTGCCGATGTAGATGGGAACCTTCTGGTGGACCCGCTCGGGCTGCACCTCGAGCAGGAGCCGTTCACCATCCGTGCAGGTGCCCCCGGCGTCCTCGGCGATGAACCCCATCGGGTTCGCCTCGAAGAGGAGGCGGAGTTTCCCCTCCTTTCCGGGAAGGCAGGGGTAGCAGTAGACCCCGCCGTACGTGAGGATCTGGTGAAAGTCCGCGACGAACGCGCCCGAGTACCGAAGCTTGCCGCCGCTCTCCTCCATTCCGCAGATGAAGTCGCGGTGGGTCTCCGGCCAGGACGACCGGGTGCCACCCGAGCCGAAGAGCTTCCCCTCGGGCATTCGGACGTCCTTCTTGAGCAGGAGGTACTCTCCCGATTCCCGCTGGGCGAAGATCTGGACCCCCTCGCCCACCGACAGGGTCAGGGTGGTCATCGGACCGTAGAGGAGGTAGAACGCGGCCAGAAGATTCTTTCCGGGCTGGAGGACCGGACCGTCGTAGATCCCGACGATCGTGCCGACCGCGAGGTTCACGGAGACCAGCGACGAGCCGTCGAGCGGGTCCATCACGACTCCCAGGGTGCCGCGTGCGTTCGGGAACCGGTTGACATCCTCCTGCTCCTCGCTCGCGAGCTCGGCGGCAAGGCCGGACGCCCCGATGACGCGGGTCAGGTGCCGGTCGGCCCAGATGTCCATCGCCGCCTGCTCCTCGCCGGAGACATTCTCGGTCCCGACGTAGGCCTGGTTCGTGATGAACGCTGCCCGGATCGCCGGCGCCTGGTCCGCGATCAGCTCGATCAGGTCCTTGGTGTCCTCGGAAGCGGCCGTTCGGTCGAGGTACTCACGGAGTGTGACCATGATCGATCTCACGGGCAGGGCTCGCTCAGCAGAGCGACCGCTTCGTCAACGGTCTTATCCTCGACCGTGATCGCATAGATCGCATTGCACATCGCAACCGCGTTCGCGAGCGATTTCTGGTGAATGTTCCGGCCGGTTGCATTCCCCGAGGCTCCGCCGGTGTGGATCTGATCGTAGAGCCCCTGGAGGAACTTCTTCTCGTCGGTCGAGGAGCCTCCGGCGCAGACCACCTGTGTCCGGCCCGCCGCACGGGTCACCTCGCGAAGGAGCGCGGCAGAGCTGGCACCCTCCTTCTTCGGCGCGTTCACCTTGACGAAGTCCGCCCCCAGGGCCGACGCGACGCCCGCGGCACCGGCGATCAGGTGCGGATCCTTCTCGTCCTTCACCGCGGCGCCGCGTGGATAGATCCAGAGGACGACGAGGAGCCCGTAGGCGTGGGCCTCGCAGATCGCCTCGGCGGCCTCACGAAGCATCTGCGCCTCGAACGTGGAGCCCAGGTAGATCGTATAGCCGACGCCCACGATCTTCAGGCCAGAGCGGTCGCGGAACTTCGCGACCTGCTTCGCCGACCAGAGGGCCCCGGAGAACGGGTCCTGCTGGGCGGTCTTGACCAGGTGCGTCTTGGAGTTGAGCTTGACCAGGTACGGCACGTCGGGATAGTCCATGCCGTACCGGGCGACCAGCCCGAACTGGGTTGCGAAGACACCGATCCGCCCCTGGCTGGCGATCCGGAAGAGGTGCTCGGGGTCCGCGTCATCCTCGTGGATCCCTTCGCCGGAAAAGTCGTCGTTGAGGTGCTCAACCTTCTGGTCGCCGGCAAAGAGCATCAGGCGACCGCTGTCTCGGGTCACCAGCCGGAAGTTCTCGATATAGGTCTCGCGAGCCTTCGACGGCACATCGCATGGGACAAAGACCTGGTTCGCAGCCATGCATACGAGTAGCACCAGAAGCAATAAAACCTGTGCTGGTTCTCGTCCTCGACCCGCCTCATCCGAGGGGTGTTTTCACCGTCCGTACCACGGAAATGATACGCCCAGTCACCGGCACTCGGTCGTGGGCTGCTGCTGTCCGGCGTGCGAGGTGACGACGTGACATCCTCGACAGCGAGGTTGACGGTCCCGGACTCGGTCAGGAAAAATGAAGAAATGAACGGCCAGGCGGCTTTATGGGGAAACGGCTGTCGCCCCGTCAGCCTCCTGCGGGAAGGCATCCAGGACGACCTCGAGGATCCCGTGTTTGAGCCGGGTCCTGACCGAGCTGAGGTCACAGGGCGGGAGGGGTGCCGCGGTATGGTACCGCCTCCCGTCCTCCTCGGCAAAGATCTGGAGGGTTCGGCCGGTCATCCCCATCCGAATGTTCTCGGGTGCGATACCCGGGACTTCGGTCACGACAACCACCTTGTCCTCGATCGTCGCGACCTCAGGCACCTGCTCGATCACCTCATGAGCGGTCTCGGCCCCGGGACCGTAAAAGACCTTGAACCCGATCGCAACCGGCACTCTCGTCTGACCCACGGCCTCCTGGCTCTCCATGAGGCGTCCGATCAGCTCGCGGATGAGTGCCTCGATCTCCCTCTCGTTGCTGTCATGTGCGTGGGTGCTCATGGTGACGTTTCCGTTTATGCTGTGTCCAGTTGTTTCCTGAGGGCCGCGGTCTCCTTCTGGAGGTCGGCGAAGTCCTTTTTCTGCGAGAAGACCGCCTTCCGGAGGGCATCTGCCCGCTGTCGGCGTTCGTCCGCGGGGTCCGAGCCCATGGTCGCGAGTTCGGCACGGCGGACCACTGCCGCCGCCTCCTCGAGGGTTGCCCGCTGTTCCTGGGAGTAGTTCATCTCCCAGGCCTGGCGTTCCGCTGCCTCGAGCGCATCACGGTCGAGCGAGCCCTTCACCTTCTCGAGGGCAGCATCGAAGTGGGCCCGCGTCAGGCGGATGTTCGCTGCCGCATCCGCTCGCTCCTGATCTGTCTTTTCTTTCATGACCGAGATAAACTCGCGCATCGCGGCCAGTTTCGCCTCCCGGACGAGTGCCTCGATATCGGCGCCGACAAAGCCGTCGGTCCTTTCCACCAGGGCATCGACATCGATGTCGCCGGCGAGGAGGTCATGGGCCTGTCCGAGGTAGACCTCGAAGATCTTTTTGCGCCCCTCCTCATCGGGCGGGGGGACGTAGAGGTGCCGGTCGAGCCGGCCCGGGCGCAGCAGGGCTGGATCGATCATGTCCGGCCGGTTGGTCGCCGCGAGCACGACCACGTTCTTGAGCTCTTCGAGACCGTCGAGCTCGGTCAGGATCTGGCTGACCACCGACTCGGTCACATGGCTCGAGCCCTGGTACGATCCCCGCACCGGGACAAGCGCGTCCACCTCGTCGAAGAAGATGATCGACGGGGCGGCCTGCCGTGCCCGCCGGAAGATGTCGCGGACACCCTTCTCGGACTCACCGACCCACTTCGAGAGGAGCTCGGGCCCCTTCACCGAGATGAAGTTGGAGTCCGACTCGTTCGCGACGGCCTTGGCGAGCAGGGTCTTCCCGGTGCCGGGCGGTCCGAAGAGGAGCAC
>CAYLUL010000041.1:0-13893 GCA_964386835.1 uncultured Methanospirillum sp. | reverse complement strand
ACCCGAACTCGCCATTCCCGGCGATCTCGGGAAGGAAAGGGAACCACTGGTCCGTGTACGCGATCACGACGAAGACGTTTCGGAAGAGGTTCAGCACGTAGATCACGGGGGCGACGACGAGGAACGCGAGGAGACGCTCGCGGAGACTGGCCGGGACGGCGAACGCCACCCCGAGCATGATCGCGATCGACTGGATCCCGGTGCAGGCGAGGATGATCTCGACCCGGAGCCCGTTATTGATCAGGATGTTCCAGGCCCAGATCCCGTACTGGAACCCGATCAGGTCCAGCATCCAGGTGAGCTGACCGACGACGACCCCGATCAGCCAGTCGCCGAGCGGCGAGAAGAACGCGAAGGGGGCATAGAGCACGAACGCGATTGCGGCTCCGCGCGTCAGGGCGGTCACCGACGGGTCGAGGGCGAGCAGCCGCCGGACCGTGATCCAGAGAAACGGTATCGATGCAATCGCCAGGGCGGGGTAGACGAAGTTGTTCTCGGCCGCGAACTCCGGGAGGAGGGCGACGAGGACGAGCACCATGCCGGTCCATCCCGCGCACCCGGCGAACCGCTGGTGCCGTCCGGGGACCAGGAAGAGCACGAAGGCGAGGGCCGACGCAAGGACGAGGTACTCGATCATCAGTATGACTCGACGACCGCCGCTCTTATGGATTTCTCTCGAGGCAGGGGGGCATGGAAGAAGGCTTAATCTCCTCTCGGCTCGAAGTTTTGACTGATGTTCTGTCCGCAGTGCAAGAGCCTGATGATCTCCTCGGCGGGCCAGCTCAAATGCCGGCGGTGCGGGTACATCCGGCAGATCACCGACAGTGACCAGATGAAGAAGACCGATCTCCGGCAGGAGAAAGAGATCATCTTCTTCGAGGAGGGGGACGAGATCGCGACCAAGCCGACGATCGCGATCAAGTGCCCCGAGTGCAGCCATAACCTGGCCTTCTGGTGGATGCGCCAGCTTCGTTCGGCCGATGAGTCGGAGGTCCGGTTCTTTCGGTGCGTGTCGTGCGGCCACACGTGGCGTGAGTACGACTGAGGGTCGATACCGACCTTTTTACCCCTTTTTCTCCAACCTCTTTCAGCATGCGCCCCCTCTATCTCGGCAAAGTCCACCTCCGCTGGTGTGATGAGTGTCACGTCCCGGTCCTCGGCGAGCAATGCGGCCGATGCGGCGCCGCGACACGCGCGGTCCCCGTCACGCCTCCCGGCGATGCGCGACCCGCCTTTGCCAGCGATTGCTCCCTCGTCAACCAGGTCTACGCCGATCACTTCGGCGCTCCCCTGATCCCCGAGGGCATGATCGCCCTCCTGAACAAAGTGCCCGACCCTGACCGCATGGAGGAGGTCGTGGTTGGCGGCGCCGTCGTCGGCCACATCCGGTTCATCCCGGGCGAGGACCGGTGGGAGCCGATCCCCCGTCTCGAAGCGGCCACCCTGCTTGCGCCGACGCGCCGCTACGTGGTCGCGGATATCGGGGCGGTCCCCTCCATCCGGGACCAGGGCGCCAGTCTCCTCGCCCCGGGCCTCGTCGAGATCGACGCCGACGTGCGGGCCGGGGACGAGGTCTTCATCCTCGCACCCGACCGGACCGTCATCGGGGTCGGGCGGGCGCGTGTCTCGGCGGATGAGGCCCGTACCATGACCCGGGGCTCGATCGTCCGAACGCGGCGGAACCAGCCAGGGCTCTGCGTTCCCGGCGCCGCGACGTGGAAGGACGCGGTCGAGGCGAACGCGGCGATCCTCGACCGGTACGAGTCGATCGCCCGCGCGTTCGTGCGCGAGGTGGTCGATGGGCACCCAAACCTGCCGATCACCGTCTCGTACTCTGGGGGAAAGGACAGCCTCGTCACACTGCTGGTCGTCCAGAAGGAGATCGGGACCGTCCCCCTCCTCTTTGCCGACACCGGGTTCGAGTTCCCCGAGACCTACGAGAACCTCGAAACAGTGGCCGATCTGTACGGGACCCGGGTCGTCCGTTCGTCGGGCCGGACTGTCTTCGACCAGGTCTTCGAAGACCAGGGCCCGCCGGCGGTGGATGCCCGGTGGTGCTGTGGGGTCTGCAAGCTCGACCCGATCGGAGAGGCGATCCGTGACACCTTCGGCGAGTGCCTCTCCTTCATTGGGCAGCGGAAGTACGAGTCCGCCAAACGCGCCAAGAGCCGGCGGGTCTGGAGGAACCCCTCTCTCCCCGTGCAGCTCTCGGCAGCCCCGATTCACACCTGGACCGCGCTCCACGTCTGGCTCTACCTCTTCCGCGAGGCGGCGCCGTACAATCCGCTGTACGAGCAGGGCCTTGACCGGATCGGGTGTTACATGTGCCCCTCGAGTGATCTTTCAATGTTCAGGATGATCGAGACCCGGTACCCGGCCCTGATGGCGGCATGGAACGAGCGCCTCCGGGCCTGGCAGCAGGCCCGGGGTCTCCCCGACAGCTGGGTGAGCAACGGAGAATGGCGGAGGGCCGGGACGAATGAAGCGAGTCGCAGTCGTTGATTACGGCCTCGGCAACCTCCGGTCGGTGACCCGCGGGCTCGAGCGTGCCGGTGCCGTCGTCCGGCTCACCGCCGACCCGGCAGAGATCCTCTCGGCCGACCGGATCGTGCTGCCCGGAGTCGGCGCATTCCATGAGGGGATGGCGCAGCTCCGTCCGCTTGTCGAGAGCATCCGCCAGGCGGTCGAGTCCGCCCCCGTTCTCGGGATCTGCCTCGGCATGCAGATGCTGCTCGAGTCCTCGGAGGAGCACGGGGTGCACCAGGGGCTCGGGCTCGTGCCGGGACAGGTCTGCGCCTTTTCACGGGTGCCAGGAATGAAGGTCCCGCACATGGGCTGGAACACGATTCAGGTCGAACAGTCGGACGATCCGCTCTTCGACGGTCTCCCCCAGGAAACCTACGTGTACTTCGTCCACTCCTTCTATGCCCACACCGGGCCCGCCGAGCGCCTCTGCTCGACCGAGTATATCCAGACGTTCTCCTCGGCCATCCGATCGAAGAATGCGTGGGGTGTGCAGTTCCACCCCGAGAAGAGCAGCGTAGTCGGCCTGCGGATCCTGGAGAACTTTATCGAGCGGTGTTGATCGGGATTGCCCGATCACCGCACCGCGATCCAGAGGTTCACGTTACGGTACGCGGCCTTGACCCGGTCCATGCCCGAGACGGACTCGGGTGGTATTGCGTTCGCCTTGAAGAGGAGGAACTCGAGCCTGTTCGGCCCCCGTTCGTTGACAACGACCTCGTACGGTTGCTCATAGGTCTGGCCGTCCGCAAGCTCGATTGGAACGGTGCCGAGGCGGGTCATCGAGACGATCTCCGAACGGTTGGTTGCGTTGTTGATCGTCTCCGTCGCCGCGAAGACCTCGACCACGTACTGCGTTGGTGCACCCTCGCGGTTCGTGAGCCCCATGATCACCGCCTCACCGCGTCCGACACGCATACCATAAAAGTAGTCCTCGGCGATCCCATCGCTGCCGAGCAGGTAGAGCTCGGTGAAGGGTTCCTCGCGGGGCGGGATCTGCGTCAGGAAGAAGGTGATCCCGAGTGCAGCAACGACCGCGGCAAGGAGGATCCATGTAAACAGCTTGTCAAGACCGGACGAGGTCACGGGAGTTCTCCGTCTGCGGAGCCAACGGCAGAACCAGCGATGGTCCCCCCTGATCCCGCTTCGAGCGGGCGTGCTCCGCGATGTATCGGGTTATATGTGTGCCTGGATGAAAAAAGGGTATCGGACGGAGTCAGAGGTTTTTCAGAGCGACGAGGTCCTTCACCCCGGTCAGGCGCCAGACGAGGGAGCGCTCCTCGCGCGCGATCGCCTCGGGTGGATCCTGGGGAGAATGACCAAGCGCCGCGAGGATGTTGCTCGAGAGGTGTCGCCCGACGATCAGTTCCACGAACCGCTCGCGGATCAGCTTCTTCTCGATCGAGTCCTCGACCTCCTCGAGCCGTCCCTGCATGGTCACGAAGGTGTAATCCGAGAGGTCGGAGCTGTACCGCTCGACCTCGACCGAGACATACGGGCTCTTTCGGAAATATTCCAGCTTCTTCCCATACTTGGTCGAAAGGAAGTACAGGAACCGGCCATCAAACACGTAGAGGAACGGGGCGATGTACGGATACTTCTCGCCCTGGAACGCGATTCGGCAGACATAGCCCTCCTCAATCAACCGGTCGTATTCCCCTTTCTCCATCCGCGGTATCTTGACGATCTCCATGCTCGCCTCCGAGAGTGGTGGTGGAGCCCGGATATTAAAGCATTTGATCTGTTGTTCCTGGAAAGCTCCACGGGGAAAAGAGGATGAGGTGGAGGGCGCAATGCTTTCGCAGGTTATGGTTGACGCTGAGGATGTCGTCCGCGCTCCTGCAGACCTGTTCGGGACGTCCGAGCCCCCCCCCGCCACCGTCCGTCGTGCATCGGGCAAGGCGGGTTTCCCTCCGGGAAGCCTCGTCTACGTGGGCGAACGGGAGGAGGGCGAGATCGGTCTCACGGTCACGTGCTTCTCGCCCGACAGGTTCATCGAACGGACCCCGTCCGCGATTGAGGAGGTCTTTCCAGTCGACCCCGCATGGTCCGTCACCTGGATCGATGTGGTCGGTCTCTCCTCGGTCGAGACCGTGCGGGAGATCGGGGTCCAGTTCGGGGTCCACCCACTGATCCAGGAGGACATCCTGAACTCACGCGGACGTCCGAAGGTCGAGGCCTTTGACGACCTCCTGTACATCTCGCTCAAGGCGGTATCATTCGAGGATACGGTCGACGAGCTCAGAACAGAGCAGGTCAGTCTGATCCTGGCGAAGGGCTCTGTCTGTACCTTCCAGGAGGGGCCAGACGACCTCTTCGGCCCGGTCAGGGATCGAATCCGTCGTGATGGCCGGATCCGTAACCTGGGTCCGGACTACCTCGCGTATGCGCTCGTGGATGTGATCGTCGACGGCTACTTCTCCGTGTTGGAGCGACTCGACCAGCAGGTCGAGGTCCTGGAAGAGCAGGTGCTCGAACGGCCGACGCCGGCAACACTCAGGGAGATCCACACGCTCAAGCGGGCCATGCTCGATCTTCGGCATGTCCTCTGGCCGGTGCGGGAGCTGGTGCTTCAGCTCGAGCGTTCGGACTCCCCGCTCCTCGGCGCGCCCGTCGCGATCTTCTTTCGGGACATCTACGACCACACGGTTCAGATGATCGAGACGATCGAGTCGCTCCGGGACGTGGTTGCCGGGATGCTCGACATCTATCTCTCCTCCGTCTCGTTCCGGCTCAACCAGGTGATGAAGCTCCTGACCATCTTCTCGACGATCTTCATGCCGCTCACGTTCCTGGTCGGGGTCTACGGGATGAACTTTCAGTACATGCCCGAACTCCGCCTCCCCTGGGCGTACCCGCTGCTCTGGGTGGTCATGGGCGCGATTGCGGGGATGATGCTCGCCTGGTTCCGGAAGCGGCGCTGGATCTAGGGGTCAGGCACGGTCCCGGGACAGGAGGAGACGCGCCCCTTTCCAGGGATAGGGTAGGACCGTGTAGAGCACGGCTGAGATCGCGAGCAGGGGAAGGACGGTCGCGAGCGCGAGCGTGAGCGACCAGGTGTCGGCGACAAGACCGGTGATCGCCACGCCGATACCGCCTGCGCCGACAACGACCCCGAGCATCATCCCCGAGGCGAGGCCGACAGCCCGCGGCATCAGCTCGTGCGAGAGAGCGACGGTGATGGCAAAGGTCGACCAGAGTGCGAACCCGAAGAGGCCGAGGAGCACGAGCGAGAGGGCCCCCTCCGTGAAGAGAAAACCCGCATAGGCCGGCATCGCGAGCGCGAGCCCGAGGAGGACGAACTCTTTTCGCCCGTACCGATCGGAGAGGGTGGCGCCCGCGAGCTGACCTACCACGCCGATGAGGAGCATCCCCGAGGTGACAAGATTCGCCGAGACCAGGTCGATACCTCGATGGAACAGGAAGGTCGGCAGGAACCCGAGCACGGCAAAGAGGGCCCAGGCACGAATCATCGAGGCGATCGAGAGGAGGGCAAACGCCCGCGGCCGGTTGGTGCCCGTTGCTTCCCGGGTGGATGGAACCGCACCGAGATCGACTGCGGACCGTCGCAGGAGGGGTGCGATCAGGATCGCGGGGATGGCGAGCAGGGGCAGGCCGGCGAGCCCAAACCTCCCCAGGATCAGCCCGGCGAGGAGCGGACCCAGGGCGAACCCGAGGTTGCCGCCGACCACGAAGTACGAGATCGTCCGGCCCCGGTCCTCGTCCCCGGCCGCCCGGCTCACCGCTGAGAGGGCGATGGGATGGAAGGAGGCGTGCATCACCCCGGCAAGGCCGGCGAGGAGGAGGAGGACCGGGAACGAGTCGACGACCCCGAACAGACCGATCGCGACCCCGCCGACCAGCATCGCACCGGCGAGCGGGATGCTCCTGCCCCGCGTGTCGGCGAGCCAGCCGAAGATGGGCTGGACCAGGGAGGAGGTGGTGTTGTAGGCGGTGAGGAGGAGGCCGGCAAGGAGGAACGAGACCCCGCCCTCGCTCACCAGGAGCGGGATCACCGCGGGTATCACCGTCATATAGATATCGATCCCCATGTGGCCGAGCGCGAGCCGGATGATCGGTCCCCTGTCTCCAGTCATGCGACCCGGCTCCTGATGCGGACGCATTCGACCGGAAGCTCGATCCGGTCCCGGGTATGGTGGCGCATCGTCCGCGGCAGGGTGAGGGTGGCGGCGATCGCGTCGGTGCATTCACCCCGTTCACCGATGTAGGTGGTGAGGAAGGGGAGAGTGCCCGCGTTGAAGATGCCGTAGACCGTTCGGCCGTGAGCGAGGGCGGCGTCCACGAACGGCCGGTCTGCGTGGCGCACCTGTGCGCCGAAGGGCGGGTTCATCACCACCGTGTCGAAGACCTGGTCCCGGACGAGAGGGGGGAGGTCTGCCACGTCCCCCTCGATCCACTCGACCTCGACCTCGAGCCGTGCCCCATTTTCGCGGGCGACGACAAGCGGGCTGGGGTCGATCTCGACCCCGGTCACCCGGGCAGCCCCGAGGAGCGCGGCTCCGCAGGCGAGGACGCCCGTGCCGGTTCCGAGGTCGAGCACACTTCGCCCTTCGAGGTCCCCCTGGCTGCTCGCGAGAAAGAGGAGCCGGGCGGCGAGCGGTGCCGGGGTCGAATACTGCTCCAGGGCGGGACGCGGGCATGAGAACCCGGCGAGCCCCTGGAGGGTCATTTCGAGCTGGCGCAGGCGCATGGTCATTCGCACTCGTCGACGGCGTAGTCATCCCAGGTTCGTCGACCAAGGGCGATCTCGTACTCGGCTGGCGCGAGGACGGGGGCGGAATACCGGATCCCATCATCGTAGGCGAGCCTCGGGCAGGCAGTGTTCACATACGCGTCGCACCCAAGGTTGACGAGCGCGTCCGGCGTCACCTCCTCGAGAGCGATCACCACGCCCCGTCCCGGATCGAGCGCGGCCAGGCGCCGGGCGAGGCCCTCACGACGCTGCCCGGTCTTGGTCGACAGGAGGATGCCCACCGTCGCCGCGTTCTTCGCCCGCTCAATCCGGGCGAAGCGCTGCCGCAGAAGGCGTTCGGGGTCAGCCAGCTCGACCCGTCCGCTGAACGGATCGCAGGCGATCACCCGAGCGCCGGTGGCGAGCGCGACCCCGAGGGGATGGAAGACGCCGGTTCCGAGAAAGATCACCTCGGGTGCGCCCGCCTCGCGTGCCGCCCCGTACGAGCAGCCCAGCACCTGGCCCCGCAGGGGCGTGCGCGGTGTCGGTCCGCCGATCCGGACCTCGAACCCCTCCGACTCCAGGAATCCTGCTGCCGCCGGTAGGAGGTGCGCGTGCTGTGCCGTGCTCACGAGGCCCACGATCCGCCCCTCGAGCAGGGGAAGCGCGGCTGAGAGGACGGCGAGGCTGGCGTCCAGGGCGAGCGGCAGGTAGAGGGTGCGTTCGTCATCGCCCCGTCCCAGGGGCGTATGCCCGACATGGACGAGAACGTCCGCCCCTGTCTCGTGCGAGAGGTCGCACGCACCGTAGCACGGGTTGCCGTCGAGGGTCACCTCCAGGCCTTTGGCCCCGAGAGCGATGGCGAGGGCGGCTCCCCGTCGGCGAAGTCCGTCGGGGAATTGGAGGACGACCGAGCGGGCCCTGCGCCGCCGCAGCTCCTCGCAGAGTGCGACCAGATCGACCTGGAAGGGGTCAGTCGCCGTGCCCGACCACCTTCACGTGGTCCGTGACCTCGATCTGGACCAGGTGCTTGCAGGGCCGGCCGACATCCTGGTCACCGCGCTTGATCACGACACAGGCATCGACCACCTCGACGCCGATCGTCTCGAGTGCGCCCAGGATCGCCCGCATCGTTCCGCCGGTCGAGAGGACGTCGTCGACGATCACGACCCGCATCCCGGGGGAGAGGCCGTTGATGTAGAGTTCCCCCTTGGAGTACCCGGTCACCTGGTGGACCGCGCATTCCCCCTCCAGGCCGTACCAGCGTTTTCGCACGACGGTGAGCGGGATGTCAGTCATCAGTGAGAGGGCGGTTCCAATATGAATCCCCATCGCCTCGGCGACAACGATCCGGTCGATACCTTCGAGGTCCATCACGCGGACCATCGCGCAGGCGATCTCGCGGAGGAGCGAGGGGTCGACGACCGGGATGCCATCCGAGACCGGGTGAATAAAGTAGTGGTACTCGTCCCGCCTGACCATCTTGCAGGACTCGAGGGAGTCGGTCAACTTTTCAAGCATAGCATTTCTCCGCGTCCACCAGGAACTGTTCGACGATCTCCGCCGTCACGTGGGGCATCAGGACGCAGCGCATGTCGCCGCGCCGGGTGAACGAGACCCGCCAGCCCGGCGGGGCCTCACGGGTTCTGAAGGTGGCGACGTTCACGTCAGGGGTTGCCGCCCTGTCGACTCCCAGGGCTTCGACGCCCTCGATCAGCCGCCGGGTGTTCTCCATGCAGCCGGCAACGATCGCACGGAACCCTTCCCGGCCCAGGTGTTCGAGGACAGCGAGGGCGCCGGCTACCGGGGCGCCCGGGCGGGTACCCCCGAGCGTGTACTCCTGCTTCACCGTCAGGTAGGGTGTGTCGACGTTGAGGAGATCGAGAAGACTCTGGTCGCGCACGAGCAGGCAGCCGGCCGGGATCGTCGACATCCCCATCTTGTGGGGATCGACCGCGATCGACGAGACCCCGGGAAGGGCGAAATCGAACGGGATCGGGTTCGGCAGGAACGGGACCACCAGCCCGCCGAAGGCGGCGTCCACGTGGAAGAAGAGGTCGTGCTCTATCGCCAGTCTGGCGATATCCCGGATCGGGTCGACCATGCCGTACTCGGTCGTCCCGACGACGCCGACGATCCCCACCGTCTGGTCGTCGATCAGCCCCGGAATCCCGTCGAGATCGACCCGAAGCTCGCGATCAAGGGGAGCGGTCCTGATCGCGATACCGAGCATACCGCACGCTTTCTCGAACGAGAAGTGCGACGAGGCCGGGATCACCACGTTCGGCCTGTCCACCGGCCGGCGGGCCTTCGCGATCCGAAGGGCCTGGATGTTGGACTCGGTCCCCCCCGAGGATGCGTAGCCTGCGGCACCGGGGAGGTGGTAGAGCTCGCCGAGTGCAGTGATCAGCTGCCGTTCGATGGCGGCTGTTCCGGGAAAGAGCCCCGGGTCACCGAGGTTCGTCTCCATGAAAAGGCCATGCGCCCTGACCGCCACCGGGTGCGGCAGGGTGCACATCGAGGAGAGAATGGTGCTGTGGGCGAGGTCCTCCGCCTTTCGTGCCTCGAGAGAGGCGAAGACCTCGTCCTCGGAGAGCCCGCACTCACGCATGCGAGTGCCGCGCCGCCTCGAGGAGGATGCGGTGCTCGGTCCTGGCGGCCGCATGACGAATCTTGGCGACCGCGTCGATGTTCGCTGAGATCGAGTCGATCCCATGCTCCACGAGCCATTCGGCCATGACAGGATCGGAGCCGGCCTGGCCGCAGATAGAGCACTCCACCCCGTATTCGCGGCAGATTTCGATCGCGTAGTCGATCAGCTTCAGCACGGCGGGGTGCTTTGGCTTGTACATCTGCGTCAGGAACTGGTTGTTGCGGTCGATGGCGAGGGTATACTGGATCAGATCGTTCGTTCCAAACGAGGCGAATTTGATCCCTGCCTTGCAGAAGTCCTCGATCAGGAGTGCCGACGAGGGGATCTCGATCATCACCCCGAGGGTGACGTGCTCCACGTCGACACCGAAGGAGGCCATCATCGCCTTTGCCTGGATGAATTCATCAGGGTGGCCAACCAGCGGGAACATCACCCCGAGGTTGTCATAGCCCTCCTTCCAGAGCCGGCTGAAGGCCTCCACCTGGAGCTTGAACTGGTCGGGGGATTGAAGATCCCGCCGGATACCGCGCCAGCCGAGCATCGGGTTGTGCTCATTCGGCTCGTCTTCTCCGCCCTCCATGTTCCTGAACTCATCGGTCGGAGCGTCGATCGTCCGAACCCAGACGGACTTGCCGGGGAAGGCATCGAGCACGGTCTTGATCCCGGTGTAGAGCTCTTTGATGAACTCCTCCTCGCGCCCATTCTTGATGAACCAGTTCGGCGTCCTGCCGAGCCCGAGCATGAGGTGCTCGATACGGAGCAGGCCAACACCATCCGCCCCCGTCGCCGCGGCTCGTTTTGCCGCTTCGGGGATCGAGACGTTCACCTTGATCGACGTGGCGGTGATCAGGGGTGCCGCCGCTGCGGCGTTCGCAATCTCGGCGACCGCCTTCGGCATCTCCTCTTCGGCGATCATGCCCTCGTAGACAAGCCCTCTCTCGCCGTCCACCGTGACGAGCTGGCCGGTCTTCAACTCGGTGGTTGCCGTCCGCGAACCGACGACGGCAGGTGTGCCGAGCTCGCGCGAGACGATCGCCGCGTGGCAGGTCATGCCGCCCTCGTCGGTGACGATCGCCTTTACCTTGCGCATCGCCGGGACCATGTCAGGGTTAGTCATCCGGGTGACCAGAATGTCACCCTCCTTGACCTGCCCGATCTGCTTTGCGTCTGCGATGATCACGACCCGTCCAGAGGCCTTGCCAGGGGCGGCGCCGATCCCGTTGACGAGGACCTTCGCCTCCGACTTGCGACCGCTCCCATCGGTTGCCAGGGACATGCCGATCGTGGTGACCGGGCGCGACTGAAGGATGAAGAGCTCCCGTCCGACGATCGCCCACTCGACGTCCTGCGGGACCCCATAGTGGTCTTCGGCGATGCTGCCGAACTTCGCGAGCCGGACGATCTCCTCGTCAGAGAGGACCGTCGCCTCCTGCCGGGAAGGAGAGACTTCGACCTCCCTGGTCCCTTTCGATCCATCGGAGACGATCTCGATCTTCTTTTTGGCGATCCGGCGGTCCACGACCTTCCCCGATCGCTTGTCGAAGATGTAGTTGTCAGGTGTGACCGAGCCGGATACCACCGCCTCGCCGAGCCCCCACGCCGCTTCGACGATCATCATCGCCTCTCCGGTGACCGGGTGACTGGTGAACATCACGCCCGCTTTCTCGGAGTGGATGAGTTGCTGCACGACGACCGCGATATTCACCGAACGGTCATCAAAGCCCTGCTTCGATCGATAATAGATCGCCCGGCCTCCGTACAGCGAGGCCCAGCAATGCTGCACGGCCTCCAGCAGGTCTTCCTCGCCGCGAATGTTGAGAAAGGTGTCCTGCTGGCCCGCGAAGGATGCATCGGGAAGGTCCTCGGCGGTGGCAGATGACCGAACGGCAACGATCATCGGTTCGGGCGCGAGCGTGCGATAGGCAAGGCGGATATCCTCGCGGATGTGCTCAGGCATCCCTGCCTCGAGCACCAGCCGCTTCGCCTCCGAAGCAGCGGAGTCGAGCGCCTCGTTGTCCTCGACATCGAGCCCCTCGAAGCAGGAGAAGAGGCGGTTTTCAAGCCCGGATTCGATCAGAAAACGACGGAAGGCCTGCGCCGTCACGACAAAGGCCCTCGGAACAGGAAGGCCGATCGAGGCCATTTCACCCAGCGAAGCTCCCTTGCCTCCGACCGACGGGATGTCCTCCTTGCGTATCTCCTCGAGCATCAAGGTATTGGGAAAGTTCTCTGGTACACTCAACAGGATCACCCTATTTTAGTTTTAGTTGAAATTGTGGAATTATAAAACCGAGTGCATCGGTGAAACACAGGTCTCTGTGCACTGGATCCGGTTCTGGCAAGAGCCGTGCCCTTTAAAAGTGACGACATCCGGATTTCATATATCTGTTGGCCCCTGCTTATAAAAAAGCGGTCGGTCCCCGGTCCTCCGCCATAGAAAGGAGGGCGTACTCATGAGAAGGAGATCCTTCAAGATAAAAATGGTGGCAGGCTCGTCCACCTGCAGGTCGTCAGGAATAATGGTCTTGTGTCAGTGAATGACACACAGGCGGGCATCACCGCTTCCTGCCGGAGAGGTATACTCCTCCAATGACGGCGATCGCAAGCGCGATCACAGCAAGGAGGGGCGGAATGCTGGACTGGGTCTGCCCCTTGACCGGCGTGAGGTTCGCATCCACTTTCACCGTCTGGCCGGCCCGAACCTCGACCACCTGTTCGCGTTCGATGTATCCCTCGAGCGTCAGGACCAGGGTGTGGGGACCGGCGGGGACGTCGGTGATCGTGAACGGGGTTGTTCCCTTGTACAACCCGTCAACAGCCACCTTCGCGCCGCTCGGAATCGAACTCGCCTCGATCGCCCCCCGGTTCGTGATCGTCGTGGGCGTGGAAGTCGGCGCCGATCCGCCGGAGTGAACGAGGCGGGGCTGCACCTTCACCGTCGCGTCGGGGCTCACCTGGACAGTGATCCGGTACTCATCATAGCCGTCAAGCCTCAGGACCAGGGTATGGCTCCCGGTGGGAATATCACGGAGCTCGAGGTCGCCATAGGTCGGCGTAACACCCCGGTTGGAACCGTCCAATGCGACCTCGGCCCCGGCAGGAACCGAAGAGACCGCGATGCTGCCTGTTGTTGAGGCCGCCAGGCGCTGCATCTCTGCATTCATGTAGATCGTCGTCCCGCTCGTCACCTGGACTGAGCTTGACCAGTCTGCGTATCCCGAGCGGTCCAGCTCGACCCGGCGTGAACCGGTGGCCATCGCGACGGTGACCGGCGTCACACCCCGGTAGGTGTCATCGACATAGACGAACGCCCCAGCGGGATTCGAGACGATTGAGACATACCCGACGGCGGCCGAACGGGTGAGCGCCGGGTCAAGATAGGTCATCACCCCATTCTGGATATCAACCGACGTGGTGGAGCGGACGTACCCGGGCAGGTCGAGCGCCACCTGGTGCCGCCCTGCGGTCAGGCCGCTGACCGTAAGCGGCGTCCGTCCGCGGTATTCTCCGTCGATCTGCACGTCGGCTCCGGTGGGCGACGAGATGATCGAGAGGGAGCCTGCGGTGCTTGACGTCGCCGTCAGAGTCAGGCGAATCTCGCTCCGCTGGCCCGAGCCGATCCAGAACTGGTGATGGGCGTCCTGATACCCGCGTTTTGAGACCACGAGCTGGTGGGGCCCCGGGTCCACGTTCTCGATGATGAGCGCGTCGCTTCCGAGGGGTGTCATGCCCTGGTGGGCTCCGTCCAGGGTGATCGCTGCTTCTCCGGGGATGGAGCGGACCGCGATCGAGCCGGCGGCGATGTTCGAGCCGGCGATCCGTGGCGCTGCGGCTGCCGGGAGGATGACGGCCATCACCAGGAGGAAGCCGATGACGATACAGAGCGCAAAGTGAGTCGGGCGCGTCGGACGCATATCTTTTCCTGGCGTCGCGGTGGTATAAGCTTGCCGTTATTTTGGCGGCTACCCCTTTTTTTAAGCAGGAGGCCGCACCTGGATAATGCGTTCCACTCTGATGGAATCAT